>CALMYZ010000046.1 GCA_937873745.1 uncultured Candidatus Saccharibacteria bacterium
TTTCTTGGTTGCGGGGGCAGGATTTGAACCTGCGACCTTGTGGTTATGAGCCACACGAGCTGACCAGACTGCTCCACCCCGCGTCACGTAGTCTATCTTATCAGATAGGGGTTACTTTTTCAAGCTCTGAGAATTGCCACCCAAGAGAAAATTAATCCACTCTTCTGTATTACTAGGCTTACTGCTAGTTGATATCGTAGACACTCTGTCTTCAGTCTCCGTAGTGGCTTTGGTGTTTTCTGGCAATATCAGGGCTTTTTCACCAGACTTGGCCAAGCCTAGTCTTTCGCGCACCGCCAATTCTTGATATTCTTCGCTAGCGTGATAGCGTTTTTGGTAGGATAGAGTCGCAACCTCTAGTTCGAGTAGTTTTTGCTGACGATACTTGGAGTCGACTTCTTTCTGCAAAGTATAGTTGCGGTCCAAGACTTCGATAGACCCCCAAGCCCAACTAGCTGCTATCAGTAGGGCGCCCACGAACACCAAGTTATTCAGCGTAAAATAACGATGTCGAGCGTGATAATACAGCTTGCGGATGTTTATTTTTTTCATCTTTATTTAATTATACCACTACTGTAGCATCTCAAATAATCTTAGGGTATAATAGTGCGAGTATGGGGGTGTAGCTCAGCGGTTAGAGCAGCGGGCTCATAACCTGTTGGTCGCTGGTTCGATCCCAGCCACCCCCACCAATTAAAAACACACCGACTAGGTGTGTTTTTAATTAAAGCAACTTAGCCAGGTTCTTGCCGTATACGCCCCTTGTACCATCATAAATAAGGATATCATCTCGAAAACCAGCCCAAAGCTTAGCACCTCTATGGAAATCGTCGATATCTTCATAACTAGCCTCAACACCCGGTTCGACAAGGTTAGATACACCTTTGGAGTGTAAATACACAGTACGCGCAGCCTGTATAGCGTCCTTGGCTAGAGATTTACACTTTTTTACACCACCCAGTCTACGCACCTCAGGGTTCTTGGAGCCGCTCTCCGACAAGCGACGATATTCGAGATGCCATTCGTAGTACCCGATCGCCTCCAGTTCAGCTTGAAGTTCTGCTCGAATCTCAGGATCGGTAACTTTTGGCTCGGGACGCTCACCTAATATACGCCTAGCATCATCATAGGAATAGAGCCCGGTGTCTACGAGGTCATCTAATCTTTTATCGTAGTCACTATCGTCAACTGAAAGCTGTTCGATATTCATGCTTAAAATTATATCATAAGCTGTATATATAGTCAACTAGCGGCTGTTTCGTAAACTAAAACATCCTCGCTATTGGAGGCGAGGATGTTTGGGCACCTGTTTGTTTGATACGAGTGTATCACCAACGTGCTTATGCTGCAACTATTATTTTTTCTTTGAAACAGTAAGGAAACCGTTGCGTGGATTTTCCTTGACGATGCGGTCTTCTGGTAGATCCACAGGTTCACCTTTTGCGTTCTTCTCTACCTTCGCGAAGAAGTAGATAGTCTGCGGTTTACCGCCACGAAGTGTTACTTCGGTCTTGTGTAGGTAATATGTGATGCCCTTCGAGTTTGTGTGCTTGTAAGCCATTAGTCTTATACCTCCTATTAGTTCTTACATCTGATAGAGTACCCTCTCTGGTGGCCACTGTCAACACTAAACCGAAGAATAGCTCCTCTTTAGAAGTAGCTTTAAGATACCGACACTAATCATCCTGACCAGTATCATGATTGCGATCACCAGGCTGACTAGTGTAGACCAGCCAGCAAAATCGGATGACCACACGGGTGCTATAAACTCGTGATAGTACAGTCCTTGGTTTGGTAGATTTACCTGAACTTCACCGCCAGCATTTTCTTGATTATAACGATCTAACTCTTTAGAAACACAGGCTGTGTAGCGCGGATCGGGCCAACGCCAACCATTAGCTGTGGCTATCGGATCACAGGCCGCAATAGCCGCTTGCTGTGCCGAAGTACCGCTACCGACATCCACGGCAGATTTGGCTTTTTCGGCATCTCTAGCATACTGGTGTTCAAGAGCGATTCTACCGGTGGAAGTATTCATATGTGTATTAACATAGCGTTGTAAATCATACAATCTATTTTGAATGTCTTCCAAATTGCCAGTTTTGTCGGCCGACACAACCGCATCACGACGCTCAACCATCCCTATATTGTTGAGCCTAAGAAAAGTAGCCGAAACCAGAATAGACATAGTCAACAAAACTAAGAGTTGCCAAGTCTTGACCGTCTGAAGCTGATGTATACTACGTCGAACCTGCTTTTTATCTGTTGCCAAGTTAAATTATCCCCACCTTATATCAAGATTAGTATAACACGAGGCCGGACCACTTGACTATTTACTGTATAGAGCGAAGCGAGGCGTGGCGATTAGCAATGTTACTATCGCCATCACGCCGTAGAATACCTGGAATACAAGCACCTCGCTAGATATTGCAGCAAACAGCCCCGCTAGCAATAGAGCACCTATGGTACAGCCGATATTGAGAGACATCGACATCAAAGATAAGTAAGCTATACGCCGGCCTGACATATCGGCGGTGTCGAACATACCCCTAGTAAAGGCCATATTGAAGGCGGCTATGGCGCCTTCATTTAGCATATTGACGGTTGCGACACCGGTTGGTGTAGTTGTAAAAACCCTGATTATATAGGTTATGCTGTTGGCGAACACCCCAAATCTAAGAAGTTCACCGCCCCTATCGCGATCTATCAATTTACCAAACATATACGAAGACAATAGTGACGCGACTATCGCGACTGAGCTCAGAAAGCCTATTTTAGCGTAAATATCGTTGCTATTGGTCGAGAAAATTACAACCCCCATAAACAGCGTCCAGCCCACACTACTAGCTACTGTATCTAGACCGATAGCCGACTCTGCGACCATACTACGCCAAGTGAGGCGCCACGGAAAACCTTGGAAGTTTAGTTTTTGACGAACCCTAGTCGGCTCACCTGTCCAGAACAGAGGTAGTGCTGCCAGTAGTAAGAGCGCCGAAGCGACCACCATAACAGATTGTGGCCCAGCCAGAAAAGCCATAACACCACCCGCTATAGGACTCAAGCTAGCAGCCACCTTCTCTACTATATTCATAAAGGCCATCTCCTTGCCGGCGTGCTTCATACTCTTGACCTTTGAGAAATTGACAAGGTAGGCGATGTCATGAATCGACGTAGACACACCCTCTAGCAGCCCCCAGACTAGTAGCGCCAAGAATCCAAATTCCGGCACCAGGGGCATCACTAACATGGCAAACATAGACAATATGTTGCTAACAAGAGTCATGCGCTTTGGTCCAAAGTAACCAACTAGTGTTGCTGACATTGGCGCAAGAATAGACCTGAGAGCATAAAATCCAGCCCAAAACAGAGCGATAAACACCACACCAAAACCTTCTTGCAGCAAGTAGATAGAAATGAAAGCCGAGAACATCCGGATAGCAAACACCCTCATAGAGCGCGAAGCATACAACTCAGCTACTTCGGAAAAGGTAGCATGGCGCCAAAAGTGTCGACGCAGTAATATTCTATCTATAATACGGGCTAGCATTTTATTATTTGGTGACTTTTTATATTGGTTAGTTTTATAGATAAATTATAGCTCACTTTAGGTATTTATACCACCATCTGCGCGACCGATAGTATACTAGTGATATGAACATCTATTTCTCAGGTATAGGCGGTGTCGGCATCGGACCCTTGGCCGAAGTAGCTCTCGATGCTGACTATATGATCTCCGGCTCGGATAGAGCACCCAGTCCTGTCTCTAGGCAGATAGCAGACAGAGGTGTAGCGATAGATTACTCTCAAGATGGCTCTTTCTTGCGTCGCCAACACCAAGCAAACCCAATCGACTGGCTCGTCTACACAGCAGCCCTGCCCAGCGACCACCCCGAACTCCTAGCCGCCCAGGAACTGGGCATCAAAACCTCTAAGCGTGACGAGCTGCTTGCTCATATCATAGCCGATAAAAATCTAAAACTTATCGCCGTATCTGGCACACATGGCAAAACCACCGCTACTAGTATGTTGATATGGCTATTTAAGAAACTAGGTGTACCAGCTAGTCACTTAGTGGGTACGACACTTAGTTTTGATCAAAGTGGTAAATATCAGCCAGACAGTGAGTATTTTATCTATGAATGTGATGAGTTTGACCGCAATTTCCTTCACTTTTCACCCCACCTATCCCTGATCACTAGCCTAGACTATGATCATCCGGATACCTATCCGTCGGAATCAGACTACCTGGATGCTTTTCGGCAATTTGGTACTCAGTCCGACCAACTAATAGCTTGGTGGTCGCAACACGGTGAGTTATTCGCAGAACATCCAGACGCCTGGCTACTCGACGAGTCGATCGATATACGCTTAGCAGGGGCGCACAATCGACGAAACGGCACCCTTATCCTTAAGGCAGTGGAAAAACTATCTGTCAAAGGCGAGGCTCAGCAAGCACTAGAAAGTTTCCCTGGCGCAGATCGTCGTTTTGAGCGGCTAGCAAATAATCTGTACAGCGACTACGGCCACCATCCCGTAGAAATCACCGCAACATTACAGATGGCACGTGAACTATCCGACCACGTTGTACTCGTCTACCAACCGCATCAAAACATCCGCCAACATGAAATCCGTGAATCTTATACTAGAGATGTGTTTATCGACGCTGAGGAGATATACTGGCTTCCTACCTACCTGTCGCGTGAAGATCCAAACCTCGACATCTTATCTCCTCGGCAGCTAACAGTAGACATGTCCGATACCCACCTAATCTTTCCCGAGTTAAACGATGACTTATGGGTCGCCATCGAAGCGCATCTTAATGCCGGACACTTAGTATTATGTATGGGCGCCGGATCGATCGATGAGTGGGTGCGAGATCAGTCAGTAAATCGCCCGTAATATCAGCTTTGACGATAAATTCTCCGCCGGCCCTTGCCATTAGATAAATTGGTGTATTTACGAAACTCACAGCAGACGCCCTCCCAGTTTTCCGCGGACAAAACTACTGGGGTCTCGCCATAATATAACCCTGATGATATCTGAAGTTGCCCTAGATTATAAACTACGTTCGACGGGTCTTTAGTCTGACTAATCCGCCGTAGTGTTGGAGCAGCGCCGGGACCAATCGGAAAGGGTGCGAAGAGGTCTACTTTGTCCGGATACTGGTATGCGACATCGATCAAGACCTCCGTCCATAGAAATTCGTGATTAAACCCAAACACGGGTAGTATTTTACTTACTCCAGCAAGTACTGATTCTTGATCCCAAGATGAAATCTCATTCGCAACTTGAGCCATCACACTCGGCAAGTGTCGCGTGATAAACTCCTCCCTAGTCGGTGTCGCACTGCGCAAAATCGTACTCACAGGGAAGACGTACGGCGTGCCGTAGACGGGCTTGGCGTGCTGCCTGAGATTACGCAAAATGCGCTCGTTCTCAGCCATATCAAACGAAAGTAGACCGGCGTCTCGTACGGTAGCCGGCCGCGCCACCATGCGCGCATAAAACATATTTAGCAGCCATAGCGCAAAATCGTCTCGCAGAGGCAGTAAAAGCTGGTGGTATTCAATCGTCTGCTTATCGAGCTCCCTGAGGATATTACAAAATCGAAATTGACTCAAGATCGGATCTTGTGTATATGGTGCCGGCTTGCCCACATTCCGTCTAGACCAGATAGACATCCGCTCCGTGATAAAGTACGACACGTCCTGTGATAGCCGTTGGTCGTGTATCACATCGGTCAATTGAGCCTTGTTTGTCGACTTAGATATATGCTTATTCCAGTGTCGATAGAGGTTTTTTAGTTCATCCGGCAATTCCATGATGTAATTTTATCAATACATGATAAAATTTTCGAACTGATAATTTCAATTGGATGAACTAGGGTATGTAGCCCTAGTAAAGTTCGTCGTCAAACCCTCTCCGAGCCAGCGCTGTTCGTAAGTCGTAAGAATCTTGTAATCATCTGACAAGCTGGACTCATGTAGATCAAAAGTTAGCTCATTAATACGCCACCACTCTGCCACGAGCTGCTCGAGCGTCCAACAGAAGAAATCGCGATTGTCGTGCTTGACTAGTAGTGAGCCACTCGGCGTCAGTATCTGCTTGTATATGCGCAAGTAATTCGGGTGTGTCATACGACGACCAGCCGAGCCTTTGCGAGGAAAAGGATCTGAAAATGTTAGCCAAATATCCGAAACTGAGCCAGCTTCAAATAACTCCGACAACTGATCGGCGCGCGCTCTGATAAATGATATATTGTAGACACCTAGCTCTAGCGCTAGATATGCGCCGTGCTGCAGTCGATCAGCCTTAACGTCTATCGCCACCACTCTCCTATCAGGGTTTCTTTTGGCTAGCTCTAGAGCGAATAGTCCAGTGCCAGCTCCCAGCTCAACGATATCCGCCGGCTGCTTCTGCCACTGGTCAAACTCAAAACAATTTTTGGCATTGTTGAACTTAGCAAATTTATATTTTTTGCGCTTCCTGGTGATTATAAATTCATCTGGATTTAGCTGACTCATGCCTAAATATTGTATCATCTGCTATACTACCAATGTGAACTTATCAGAATTTAAAACAAATATAACGCTCTTGGACGACTGGTTGATAGACAAGGGTATGGATATGCTTATTGCTATCGTAGTTGGCGTATTAGTCTACTATATCGGCCGCTGGATTATCTCACGCCTCACTAAATCGCTACTAAAAAGCGCCAAGCAGCGTGAATGGCACAAAAAAGACATCTCCAAGCGCCAAAAAACCCTAATAGGCTTATTTGTAACTATCTGGCGTATGGTAGTTATATTTAGCGTCGTCTATGCCCTACTACGCATCAATTTTGGCGAAACCATCAGCACAACCTTTGCGCCACTATTCGCCAGTGCCGGTATCATCGGTATCACTATCGGCATCGGCGCACAGTCGCTTATCAAGGATTTTTTGTCTGGTATTTTCATCATCAGCGAAAACCAATATAGGGTTGGTGATACCGTCGAAATAGAAGGTTTCAGCGGTACAGTAGAGCGGATCGGCGCACGCTCGACGGTGCTTCGTGATGTCGATGGTAATGTTCACTTCTTTCCAAACGGCATGGTTCAGCATGTCATGAACAAAACTATGGGCTATAGCATGGCGCGCTTTTCACTTATCGTAAAGCCAACCACAGACATCGACAAGGTTTCAGATATCATCGACTCTACTGGTCTAAAACTATCAAAAGAAGATGGCTGGAAGGACAAAATTATCGAACCGCCAACCTTTGTCTCTATGGGTGACTTTAACGCCCTGTCTGTCGAAATTATAATTGCCGGTAAGACCCAGCCCTCTGATCAATGGTCGGTTATCGCTGAAATGCGCCGGCGCCTGCTCGATCAATTCGACAAGCACAATGTAGAGCTAGCCACTCCACCAGTAGCCCAAGCTCCCAAGAAGTAATTATTCCTTAATACCAAGCGCCTGATCGCTTAACGGGTCACCGCCAAAAGAATCGTATGCCCGAATCTGATCACTAGTCTTATCAAACAGTTCGCGGAAGTCGCCTAAAGTCGAGCTGTTTATCGGGCCACTTGAAGGAAATGCTTTACCTATCGCGTCTTCGTTTACAACTCCGCCCCTCACATCCCGATAGCCTGGTCGACTAAGGTCTACCTGGGCGGCACCGCTTATGTTATATAGCCACATAGCCACCCCGACTAGCATCAAAGATATTGTAATTGAAAGCACCAGCATGGTAACGAAGCGGCTCTTAGAGACACGATAGCTGTTTTTTTCTTCATCTATCGGTGGGTTCATTTACTTGACCCTTCTTTGGCGTGATTATACTTAAATACATCAAATTGCTTACTGTATTCGGCTACATCTTGGCTCAAGGCATTGGTAGATTCAGCCACCCGACTACGTAAAGCCCTGGATTCTAGCAGTGAGCTGTAGAAATCTGCCGGCCTCTGAGTGCAGCTTATCTTAAGAGTGTCGCTAAGCTTACGCTCATAGCGACTATAGTTATCCCGAAAAGACTCCAGATTAGTCTCGTAGTTACTAGTTATAGCAACGAGTTGAGCGCCGTCTAGTCGAGCAGCCGCTATCCGGGAGTTTAGTGGCGCCATCAATCGAGAACCCATATGCTCGTAGAGCTGACCTCGATTCACCCTAAGCAAGGCATCACTGGAGTGAAGTCTGTCTAATTGGACTTTCAGCTGGCTGCAATTGGTGCTTATTTGCGTCAACTGCTCTTCTGTTAGCGAAATCTCAGCTGTAGTGGCGTGAGCAGCCTGAGATAAGCTAATCGCACCGACTACAAATAATGTCACAGCTACAAGATTATTCCTAAACATACTCCTATATTATCACCCGAGTCGTCCACCCGGTCAAATCAAAATGCAAGACACCTCATGCTACAATCAAAATATGAAACTAACCAAATACCAGCACGCTTGCTTCACTCTAGAAAAAGATAGCAAACTTTTAGTAGTTGACCCTGGTGAATTGAGTCGTGATTATCGTCCGAGCACCGGAGTCGTTGTGGTCGTTATAACTCATGAACACTTCGATCACCTGAGCCTCCCCATACTATCTGCCATCATAGCCTTAAATCCAGATGTCAAAATATTCACGCCAAGATCAGTCGCTAGCAAGATAGATCTTCAAGCTAACTGCGTCGAAATAGTCTCACCAGGTGACGATATGAGTATCGGTGGGTTTAAATTAGTCTTTGGCGGCGGACTTCATGCCAGCATACACACCGAGTTTCACGCCCCTTTTGAAAATATCACCTTACTAGTAGATGATCGTATATACTATCCGGGCGACAGCCTAGTTCAACCTGATGAGTCGCTTGACGTCCTGCTACTGCCTATATCGGCGCCGTGGATGAAAATATCTGAATCGATGGACTTTCTGACTAGGATTAAGCCGAGGGTGGCAATTCCGACACACGATGGCATCTTATCTACCGACGGAATAGCAGTCTATGACAATTGGTATAAACTTGCCGCTAGCAAGATTGGCGCTGATTATATACGACTTACTGAGTCGATTGAGATATAGACCGGCTCTTACTGAAGCGATGAAGTCAGACGAGCTAAATTATCGAGCAGCTGCAGTCGCGGTGGCCGTGATAGCCAACGTTTTGCATTGACTTGTTTGGATTTTTCTAGATACTCCTCAGTTATACGGTGTAGTTTGGCATTATCTTTCACTCCGTACACCATCACTGTCAGTTCGTGGTTCAGCTCAAAGGAGCGAATGTCCATATTACTAGAGCCCACTAAGCTCAGGTCATCGTCTATCAATATATACTTAGAATGTAGCAAGGTTGGTGCTTCGTAGAGATAAACTTCGACGCCTGCTCTAAACATCTCTTCGTAATAAGACCGCTGAGCGTGTGCTACAAATCGCTGATCTATCGCCTCGGAATTGATTAGTCGCACGCGCACCCCACGCCGAGCGGCACTTATCAGTGCGACTATCAGAGACTCATCTGGCACAAAATAAGGATTGACTATCGTAATCGATTCCCTGGCGTCATAGAAGATGGCGTTAAATACCTTGAGGTTATTCTCATCATCATAGCCCGGGCCGCTGGGTATCATCTGCATCGATGTAGCGCCGTAATTCCTATCGACAAGCTCCTCTAATACAGTTCCCGTATCCTTCAGCATCTTGCCCGTCTCAGAAAACCAATCTGTCAAAAAAACCGCCCTTAACTGCTGGACGATCGGCCCGCTTAGTCTAACCGTCAACTCATCGTAGACGATACTGTCCGACCGATGATAACTGCGCGCAATCATATTTAGAGACCCCGTATAGCCTATAGCTCCGTCTACGACGACGAGCTTGCGGTGGTTTCTGAGATCCGGTCGCATATATCCCCTACCCGGCAGAGTTAGTGGTAGCATGGGGTGATGTTCGACACCTAGATCATCCAGTAGTCGCTTCATCTCACTGAAGCGTTTATATTTACGCGAACCGTAGGCATCATACATGACACGCACCTTAACACCCCTAGAGATAGCTCGCTTCAGGGATTCAAATAGCCGCTCAGTTGTCTCGTCTAGCGCCAGTATGTAGTACTCGATATAGATATAGCGGGAGGCTTGGTCGATATCTTTGATTATATTTGAGATAGTTTTGTCGTAGTCAGCAATTGGCTCAACTTTATTACCTAAAAAGGCGGGGAAATGTGTTAACGACTGAGCTAAAATAGAGGCTTGTTGGTATTTGGCCGGTATGATTTCATCGACCACCTTTATTTGTTTTTTATGACGTATCTCGTGTAGAGTGCCTTCGATATAAGCATCGAGTGTTCGCTGCATGTCGCGTCGCTGCGGTGGCAACTTATAGCTACCTATGACAGAAAAGATAATCCAGCCAGGAATTGGCATTAGAAAAATCACCAACATCCAGGCTAAGCCTGCAGTTGGCTTGCGATTACGCGGCACAACGAACAATGTAGCTATACGCAAAATCATTTCTATCGTCAGCCATGCTATGAGGGCGACGCTCACGGCCTACTCCTCGTTGATCGTGAGTGAAAGTTCAGATAGTTGACTACCCTCTATGGCACTAGGTGAGCTCATCATAGAATCTACGCCAGAGCCGTTTTTTGGGAAAGCAATAACATTGCGGATATTGCTTTCATCGGTCAGTACCATAAATATTCGGTCCACTCCAAAAGCACAGCCGGCATGCGGCGGCGCACCAAACTTGAAGGCTGAAAGCATGGCCCCAAACTTATCCTCGACATAAGACCTATCATAACCAAGCACGCCGAAAGCCTCGTACATCACTTCCGGGTTATAATTGCGGACTGCCCCAGAGCAAATCTCATAACCATTCATCACCATATCGTATTGATCGGCGACTAGCGCAAGTTTTTGCTGGTCAGTCTCGGCTGCTCGCAATGCTTCGAGTCCGCCCTTCGGCAAACTAAATGGATTGTGCCCAAAATCAACTCGCTTATTAGCCTCATCCCACTCGTAGAATGGGAAGTCGACTATCCAAGCGAGGGCTACCTTGCTAGGATCTTTGAGGTTGAAATGAGTTGCAAATTCACCGCGCAGCCGACCCAGCACCTTGTTGACTGTCTCGAGCTTATCTGTACCGAAGAAAACAGCATCACCGTCTTGGGCACTAGCTACACTCTTTATCGAGTCTAGTTCGGCTTCAGTCAAAAACTTAGCAATCGGCGAAACACTCTCGCCACTTTCGTATTTGATATAAGCAAGACCGCCAGCACCTTCAGCTTTAGCTATGTCTGTGAATTGATCGATCTGCTTGCGGCTCAAACTAGCACCATCTTTGACGCAAATCGCCTTGACTACTCCGCCACCAAGTATAGTGTTTTTGAAAACCCCAAATTCAGTCGAGGCAAGCGACGACGTCAAGTCGACCAACTCCATACCGAAACGCAAATCAGGCTTATCTGAGCCATATTTATCCATTGCCTCACGATAACTGATGCGTGGGATATCTTGACTGGTAAGTTCAAGGTCTGCGAAATCCGTTACCAGTTGTTTGATCAACGGCTCCATCTCGCTGCGGACGACTTCACCATCGTCGACAAACGACATCTCCAGATCAAGCTGGTAAAAGTCACCGTACAATCTATCGGCTCGCGGATCTTCGTCGCGGAAACAAGTAGCCAGCTGATAGTACTTATGTACACCACCAACCATCAACAACTGCTTAAACTGCTGCGGGGCTTGCGGCAAAGCGTAAAACTTACCAGGATGAACACGGCTTGGCACTAGAAAATCGCGTGCGCCTTCTGGGCTAGAGTTTGCCAAGATAGGTGTTGTCACCTCTAGATAATCGCGTGCATCCATATAGGCCCGGATGTATCTGTAATAATCACCGCGCTTACGCAGCATCTGCTGCATGGTTGGTCGCCTAAGGTCTAGATAGCGATACTTCAGGCGCAACTCCTCACCAGACTGCTGACCCTCGTCTTTGGTCGCGACCGGCAAAGGCTCCGACTTATTGAGAAGTGTCAGATTTTCGACTACAATTTCGATTTCACCAGTCGGAATGTTTGGGTTTTTCAGCCCCTCGCCGCGTTCGGTCACGACGCCTTCGGCACACAACACATACTCATCACGGACAGTCTCGGCCAAACTAAAAGCCTCAGCCTGCTCTGGATTGATAACCAACTGAACTATACCTGTATGGTCCCTCAAGTCTATAAATATTAGACCACCGTGATCACGACGATTATTCACCCATCCACTGACACTCACTGTCTTGGTTTTGTATTCTGGTGTGTGGTTAGTAAAAATTCGTGACATATCGTCTGGTATTATAGCATCTTACCCCTATAGTAGCTAGACGTCAGTGCTCGATTCGGTATGATTGTTTTTGCGTGGATTGCGAGCGGCCACAGACCGGAGATCGCTATGTTGGTCGAACTCATCGTTTATCTTGCGGCCAAGTATTGCCTCGATGACGTCTTCTAGCGTGACGATACCGACAGTCTCGCGAAATTCATTTATGACTATAAACAGGTGATAATGAGTACGTAAAAAAGCAGCCAAGGCATGCTCGACAGTCTGATCCTCCTTGATATAAAAGACCCTTTTATCCATCACGCTAGCTACTGAGGTTGATTTGCGGCGACTATCGATTTCGAGCATATCACGAATGTGCAAGATACCAACCACATGATCAATATCCTTGTCTATGACAGGAAAACGGCTATTGCCAGTCTTATGTAGGTCATCAAGCACCAGTGGGCCGAGATGCTCCTTGCTATCTATACTGTTTACGACGCTACGGGGTGTCATGATATCGCTGACGCGACGACTAGACGCGCCCAATCCATTGGTTATGAGCTTTTTTTCGTCGACAGTCAGCAGCCCGCCAGAATCCTCTACCAAATGAGTCAGCTCCTCTCTGGAATGAAGCTTGACGGTATTCGGCTCAGGTATAGATACCCTCACTATGCGAAGTAGTTTGCTGTAGCGCTCTAGAAAATCAAGTAACCTAGCCTCGTAGCGATCATAGTATTTATTAGATAGATTAGTGATAAAACCTAACTGCCCGAGCTTATTGTATTGTAGCGATATCAGCACCGCCAGTGCCGTACCGAATAACCAGCCGAGCCAGGAAACCGATATCACAACGCTAATCACCAACAACAAGGCTACAGCCATACGCTGCAAAGATACGACGTCGACCAGCAAGTTTTCGCGGCGCAACTCACGTTCAGACTCTGTATCACCAGATTTAGCTCGACGCTCTAGTTCATAGACACCTAATTCGCTATTTTTTGGCCTAATCGAGTCGATCAAACACAGCAAGGCGACAGAGATGAGAAGTAAGGATAAATAGATGAATGACATTATATCTATAATACTACAGTCTCGCTTGTGGTGTCATGAGTTTTTCTATACACTAGAGAGAGTAATAAGGGAGTTTTATAGTGAGTAGAAATGCATGGATAATTTTTTGTGTCGTAGTGGTGGGTATACTAGGAAGTTTGGTGTATATATCAAACAAGAATAAACTTGACGTCTCTGGTATTGACGCCAGTGAGATACAGCCAGCCTCCGAGCATAATGGGCAGATTGCCGATAACGTCTTCGGCAACCACAAGAGCAAAGTTGTCTTGATCGAATACGGAGATTATCAATGTCCAGGCTGCGCTTCGGCTTTTAATACACTAGACGAGATCTCAAACAAGTACAAAAACGAGATGGCTTTTGTGTTTCGAAACTTTCCGATCACCAATATACATCCAAACGCCCTAGCGGCTGCGGCTGCGGCTGAAGCTGCTGGCCTAAATGGTAAATTCTGGCCGATGCACAATGAAATCTATAGCAACCAAGATGAATGGCAGGACGCGTCTAGCCAAGAACGAACTGATATATTTACCGAGTATGCCAAAAAAGTCGGTGTAGATGAAAGTAAGTTTCGAGACAGCCTAACCAAGCCAGCTATCAATAAGAAAATTAATTTCGATCAGGCTCTCGGCAAGAAAGTAGGCGTAACGGGCACCCCCGCCCTATACCTAAATGGTAAACGCCTAGACGATCTACGTATCAAAGACGGCAAAGTTATCCAATCCAAGGACCAATCGCTACCACTAGTCTGGGCTGATGCTGAAAATCTAGAAAAACTAGTCATCATACCAGCTCTCAAAGAAGCCGGCATCAAGCTTCCCGAAGCTAAATAAAATCTTTTCTAGAAAATAAAATCACCCCGGTGCCCTGGGGTGATTCTTTTTTGGGGTGTAACCTCGGGGAGAGGCTACAAGATTTTGAACACACGTTCTAATGTGCGATATACAGTTGCCATTCGGCAGGCACCACATCCACTGCAATCTTTTTGCGTCGTGACGACACAAATTCGACAGCTATTGGCATGTGAAATTGTACTCCTTGTACTATGTACAGCCTCACGCGCTTCGACCTTTAAAATTACTATTTCTTGTGTTTTGGCGCGAGACACATCATTTATATTATCAAGCCCAAAGGCAAATGTCAAGACATACGAAATAAATCGCTTATGCTATGTATCAATATTAAAACACTTTGAAGCGTCTGGCAAGCATGTAAACTATCAATATAAGGACGATCGTAAAGCCGACCACTGCACCATATGCCCAAGGCTGGTCAGCAAATGGCAGACTCAGATTCATACCGTACATACCATAGAAAACATTTGGCAATGCCACCAAGACCGTCAAAGCCGTCAGCATCTTCATGCGCTCATTTAGATTATTGTTTGCTATCGTACTGTAAGCATTGCGAATACTCTCGACGCGCTTGAAAGACGACTCTACACCCACACTAAGCTGCTTGACGTGGAGTAGTATGTCGTCGATAAACTCTATATCGCTATCTTCAAACAAATTGCGTTGATTACTCCTGAGTCGACTCAACACACCCTGCATAGCCTCAAGGTTTATCTGATATTGATTGAGGTTTTCTTCGACTGTCACGAAATAGATGAAATCACGATTGACAACCTCCCTGGACTTTAGACGATGACCGGTATCAACTATCAACTGGTCTGTGTGAGTAATCCTCTCCTCATACTGAGAGATAATTGCCGCAAAAGTACCCAGCAACAAACCTATAGAGCTATCTTTTTCCAGCTTAACATGCCTAGCAATTTGCGGTACCGGAACATCTATATCACCACGAGCTATAAAGAAAAAATGACTATCCGATATCGCCATCAGCACAGGACTAGTCTCAACACCACCACGCTTGGTCGGCCGAACACTCCTCAAAAAGACGTATTCTATCCCGTCGCTATACTCGACACGCGGCAGCTCACTACGATCCAGGACGTCATCTAGGATGGCCGGATCCAACCTATACACACTACTCAGGTCATAGAGATCATCCGGCGTAGCTCCTTCGACACTAACCAGCTTGACAGCCTCACTCGGCGCCTTTACTTCACTAAAATCCTCACCCTGTGAGCGCTTCACATAATAACGCATCATACTGAACTACAGTATACTGCTTTAGCTTACAAAAAACTACTTGTACTGCGCATTTTCTGGTTGATCAGTCTTGCCGTCAAGTGGCCAGATACGAGCTTCAACTTTACCGATTATCTCACCGGTAGAGATTGGGCCGTTATATCTAGAATCGATTGACTCTGGTCGATTATCTCCTATCACAAAAATCTCATTATCACCTAGAGACAAATCCAGTTTTTCAGTCTTAAGATTTGGTATGAAGTACTTAGACCACTCACCCTTCGTATCTGGCGAAAAGCCTTCTGGATTCTGCTCATTATATACAGTCAAGGTGCCGTCGGCTATGACAATACGCTCACCAGGCAGTCCGATAACCCTCTTTACTAGGAATGGTGCTTCTTTTTCGGCAGCAGAGTAGACCGTATCACCAAAAGTCGATCTCACTATAACAATCTGACCCCTACCCGGTAGATATTGCCGACCGTTCATATCAGCCAATGTCTTCGGAAGTCGATTGACAAAAAGCTTATCTCCGGTAGCATAACCCTTCTGCATGCTGACACCATCCACGCTAAACATCTGTGCTACATACCTATCTGTACCAAGTATAAAGACGATGACGAAAGCTAGGCTAAAACAGACCGCGGTGGTGACTTTTAGCCCAATCATAAATCTGTGTCTTATGATATACATCTTCCTCTGGGAATCGGTTAGCTGTCGAGAACCCTCTTGTACAAAGCCGTGGTGTCGACGCTCGGCACTACGGCCACTTATAAGTCCTACAACCCACAAGATCAGCCATATAAGCACTAAGGCACCCAGACCGTAGACTACAAAACTGGTTGTCTTTGGATATGAATTTCCGATTCTAAACATAAAATTACCAAAAGAATCACTATAGC
>CALMYZ010000047.1 GCA_937873745.1 uncultured Candidatus Saccharibacteria bacterium
CAGCCGGCTTTGGCTATTACACCTGGAAGCAAGCCGAGCAACGCCGCAAAGCCACCGAGTTTCACCAAAACATCCAGAAAAATCTCAAAGACAAGGGACTACCTGTCATAGAGAGGCCGTTCGACAAGAGATAGCTTGACGGACATCTTCGTCCGCACCTCTGTACATTTGTTGCCAAGTCTGCTATACTGGGGGTATAAGCATTCGACGAATGTCAGGGCAACTTTTTTCAAAGACCAGCGCACCCTTACGGTTCAAGAAGTTACACTTCTTAGGCGCTCCACCGAAACCTTTTTCTCTCATCTTCGACTAGTGCGATTTTATTACCCAAGAAGAAAGGCTATTTAGATATGGCATATCAACAAAAACGTGGCGGACGCCCGAGCGGTCCGCGTAATTTTCATAGTGGCGGACGCCGTGGTGGCGGAGGCGGTCGCGGTGGGCGAAAAGGTCCAGCCAAAAAGTTTATCCATCCATCAAAGTTCGTCAACAAGGCGGTGGCAAAAGAAGCCGAAGCTCCATACGAAGCGACTCATAAGTTTGTCGACTTTCCATTTGGTGCTGAACTCCAGCACAATATAAAGACAAAGGGCTACGAGACACCGAGCGCTATCCAAGATCAATCCATTCCGCACATCATAGAGGGCAAAGACGTCATCGGTCTAGCAAATACTGGTACCGGCAAGACGGCTGCCTTCCTGCTGCCTATCATCGAGCGTCAGAGTGGCATTATGCTGCGCCCAAGTGTATTGATTGTCGCGCCGACTCGTGAGCTAGCTCAGCAGATAAATGACCAGTTCCGTGAGTTTTCTCGAGGTATGAATCTTTACTCGACACTTATCGTCGGTGGTGTAAATATCGACCGTCAGATGCGTGACCTGCGTCGTCGACCACATGTCATCATCGGTACACCTGGTCGCCTAAATGACCTACTAAACAAAAAGGTGCTTCAGCTCAAAAACATGACTACACTGGTGCTAGACGAAGCAGATCGTATGCTAGACATGGGCTTCTTGCCAGATATCAAGCGGCTTGTCGAGGCCATGCCGCGTGAACGTCAGACGCTATTTTTTAGCGCGACTATCACTCCTGAGATTCAGATATTGACTCAATCATTCCTAAATGACCCTGTGGTCGTATCTGTCCGTACTAGTGAGACGAGCGAGCATGTCGAGCAAGACGTTATTGAGACTCGCGACAAAGCGCACAAGATAGAGGTGCTGACAAATATGTTGAGTGATGAGGCTTATGAAAAAGTACTTGTCTTTGGTGAAACTAAGTTTGGCGTACAGCGCCTGAGTGACCACTTAGACAATGTCGGTATACCATCGGCTGCTATTCACGGCAACAAAAACCAGTCACAGCGGCAGCGTGCGCTCAAGCAGTTCAAGGATGAAAAAGTTAAGGTATTGGTAGCAACCGACGTAGCTGCTCGTGGCTTAGATATACCGAATGTCTCGCACGTCATCAACTTTGACACTCCGCAGACTTACGAAGACTACGTGCATCGTATAGGCCGAACCGGTCGTGGCGGTGCTAGCGGTCGCGCACATACCTTCATCGACTCGCACTCTTAGTCTAGCGAAAAGGTCGTATGTCTCGTATAATAGACTATATGACACAGATCTCTAATGAAGATGTGCTACGCCTAGCACAGCTCTCTAGCTTGGAGCTAGAGGAAGGCGAAATCGAAACCCTACGAACCCACTTAGAGGGGGTGATAAACCATGTAGATGAGCTAGCTGAGCTCGATACCGAGGGTGTCGAGCCGACCTATCAGGTGACCGACCTTCAGAATGTATCGCGCGACGATACTGTCATAGACTACGGTGTGTCACGCGAACAGCTATTGGCATGCGCACCAGACCAGCAAGATAACTCCGTAAAAGTACCGAAGGTTTTGTAGACCATGACAAAAATATCCGACTATTTATCCAAATCGGCTGTCGAAAATATCCAAGCCGCACTAGCTAGAGCCGAAGAGACCTCTGAATATAGCGCCCTGCTGAGCCTGACAAAGGAGCGCGCTATGGAGCGAGCTTACGCCGTCGATAGTGGCGAAATTACAGGTCGTTTGGCTGGCGTACCATTTGTGGTCAAAGATAACTTCTTGGCATATGGCGCACCGACCACGGCAGCTAGCAAGTTTTTGCAAGATTTCTATACACCTCTGCAAGCTACAGCTGTTGAGAAACTAGAAGCCGAAGGCGCGATATGCATCGGCAAGGCAAATCTTGATGCCTTTGCGCACGGTGGTAGTACCGAAAACTCAGCTTTTGGGCCGACCAAAAATGCCCACGATAAGTCGCGCGTCGCCGGCGGTAGCTCTGGTGGCTCGGCCGTGGTGACGGCACTCGACGTCGTGCCGTTTGCTCTTGGTACGGATACAGGAGGCTCGATTCGTCAGCCAGCTAGTTTTAACGGCGTCTACGGCGTCAAGCCAACTTACGGTACAGTAAGTCGCTTCGGTGTGGTCGCGATGGCTAGTAGCACGGATACTATCGGTTGTTTCGCGACTTGTGCTGGGGATGCCGAGCTAGTGATGGATATTATGGCTGGTCGTGATGAGCGCGACGGTACGACGCTACCGGACTTTTTTGCGCCAGAGACCGTCAAGCCTGGACAGAAGATCGGTCTTATCAAAGAATTTATGTCTGACGATGTCGATCAAGCGGTGCGCCAGCGTACGCTAGAATACGTCGATAGGTTAAAGGCCGCCGGTCATAGTGTCGAAGAGGTTTCGATGCCGATGGTCAAATACGCTCTGCCGATGTACTATGTCATCGTACCGGCTGAGGTGAGTAGTAATCTAGCGCGCTATGATGGTGTGCGTTATGGCACCAGAGCTGAGGGCGTCAAATCTCTCGGTGAGCTCTATGGTAAGTCACGCGACAAGGGTTTTGTAGATGAAAATAAGCTCCGCATCATGGTGGGTAGCTACGTGCTATCTAGCGGCTATTTTGACGCTTACTATCAGCAGGCCCAAAAAGCCCGCACACTCTTGATAGACGAATATCGGAGACTGTTTGACGAATACGACGTCTTGATCGGGCCGGTCGCACCGACAACGGCCTTTAAGCTGGGCGAAAACACCGATGACCCGGTAAAGATGTATCTAGCCGATATCATGACGGTGCCTGCTAGCTTGGCTGGTCTACCATCTATAAGTGTACCGGCTGGTGTTGACGAATCTGGCTTGCCGATAGGCGTGCAGCTGACTGGCTGGCGCAAGAGTGACGCCAATCTACTGGCTCTAGCAAAGTCTATGGAGGTGACTGAGTAATGGATTTTAAATTGATAATTTTGTTTGCTGTTGTATTGATTTTGGCCGGTGTACTATTTGCGTTTATTACTCTAAAGGGTGGCAAGCGCAAATACCTAAACACCGATAAGTATCGGTCACAGTGGCTGACTATCGAGCATGGTCTCGACAAGACAAACGAGGCTAGTTTTCAGCTAGCTATATTAAATGCCGATAAGCTACTCGATAAAGCGTTACGAGAACGTGGCTTTGAAGGTAATACAATGGGTGAGCGTATGAAATCTGCCAAAGGTGAATGGACGAAGATAGATCAAGTCTGGGCTGCTCACAAAATACGCAATCGTATCGCGCACGAGCCGGAGTTTAAGCTGTCTTACAATTCAACTCGTCGCGCACTGGCGGTGTTCAAGCAGGCTCTAAAAGATACGGGGGCTATCTAATGGTTAGTCAAAGTGTTTTAGATAAATATCAGATGACTATCGGTATAGAATGTCATGTCCAGCTAGCCACCAAGACCAAGTTGTTTAGTGGTGCTGACAACGACGCGCGAGACAAGTCACCGAATAGTGTCGTCAGTCCGATTGACTACGGTCTGCCGGGTATGTTGCCAGTGCTCAACTGGCAGGCTGTTGAGCTGGCTGTTCGTGCTGGCAAGGCACTCAATGCCGAAGTGGCAAAAGTTAGTAGGTTTGATCGCAAGCATTATTTTTATCCAGACCTACCAAAAGGTTATCAGACTAGTCAGCTATATGAGCCGATTATCCTGGCCGGCTATGTAGATGTGCCACTCGAAAACGGAACAACCGAACGAGTCCGAATACATCACGCTCATATGGAAGAAGACGCTGGAAAATTGACTCACTTTGGCGACTATAGTCTGGTAGATCTAAATCGAGCCGGTACACCACTCATAGAGATTGTTTCTGAGCCGGATATTCATTCAGCTGAAGCTGCTCGCGCCTTTGCGACCGAGCTTTATAGGCTGATGACATATGCTGGTGTGACGCACGGTGACTTGTACCACGGCAATATGCGTTTCGATGTCAATATATCGATTGCGCCAGTTGGCTCGACTACACTTGGTAAGCGCACCGAGGTCAAAAACCTCAATAGTTTTCGTAGCGTCGAAAAAGCAGCCGAGTATGAATTTCGGCGTCAGGTAGAGTTGATAGAAAAAGGCGAAACTATCATCCAAGAGACGCGTGGCTGGCAAGATGACAAACAAATAACGACTAGTCAGCGCAGCAAAGAAGACGCGCAAGATTATCGCTATATGCCAGATGCCGACATACCGCCAATTGTTCTAACTGAGGCTGAAATTGATAAAATTCAGGCTGATGTACCGAAACTGCCATACGAATATCGGGCGGAGTTTGCTGACTTAGATGTCGACAAGTCTGTGCTGGCTGTAGTCTTGGCGAAGCAATCTCTGGCTGAGATGGTGTCGGCCGTCTTGGCAGTAGATACTCCGGCCGCTAGGCGTACCGCTAACTGGGTAGCGAGTAATCTCAGTGTCGACGAAGATGCCGATATCAGTCAAGTGGCTCAGGCCGGTGACTTGGTCGAGCTAGCCGCTATGGCAGAAAGGGGCGAGATATCGTCAAACGCAGCTAGTGAGATATTTAATACCCTGATGAGTGGTTCGACAGATCCGCGTCAAATCGCCGAGGCTAGTAATCTACTTCAGCTAAGCGACGAGTCGGCCGTGGTGGCGGTTGTCGAGCAGGTCTTGGCCGATCCAGCTAGCCAAAAAGCAATCGAAGATATCAAGTCGGGCAATGACAAGGCGATTGGTTATCTAGTTGGCCAAGTCATGAAACTTTCTCAAGGCAAGGCGAATCCGTCGATGGCCCAAAAACTAATCAAGGAGCGTATATAGACATGAAACGTCCAACTAAGGCTATTGTTACTGATGCCGGCTTCGCTAGTCGCTATCTACCTATAACCAAGACTATACCGAAAGCTATGTTGCCATTTGGTAACAAACCTATCATGCAATTGGTCGTCGAAGAATGTGTCGAGGCGGGTATTCGCGAGGTTATCATCGTAGCAACCCCGGAAGGTAAGCCGATTTACGAAGATTATTTCTGCAATCCGGTTAGTCATATACACCAGCAGCTCAAATCTCAAGGCAAGGAAGATCGCTACAGCCTAGTGCGAGAAGTTCTGGACCTACCAAAAATCATCGTGATAGAACAAGACCAGAGTTTGCCGTACGGCAATGGTTCGCCTATTGTTAGTGCGCGTGACTATATCGCCGACGACGAGGCGTTTTTGGTGCTATACAGTGACGATGTTGTTTTCGGCAAGAGTGACGCCAAGAGCTTGC
Source organism: uncultured Candidatus Saccharibacteria bacterium (assembly GCA_937873745.1). Classification (GTDB taxonomy): domain Bacteria; phylum Patescibacteriota; class Saccharimonadia; order Saccharimonadales; family Saccharimonadaceae; genus CALMYZ01. The sequence goes on from CALMYZ010000047.1 coordinate 5,592, forward strand.
TCGAGGCTTACGACAGAAACCCGGACGCCAAAGCTATAGTTGCCGCCCAGGAGGTCGATACTTCTGTGGTAGATAAATACGGTATATTTCAGTTAAAAGACGATAATAAACTCGATTATATAGTCGAAAAACCAGCTTTAGGTGAGGAGCCATCGCGACTAGCTTCTTATGGTCGCTATCTTTTGACAGCTGAGGTTTTTGAGTATCTAAACCCAGATAATACTGGCTTAGATAACGAACTTTGGACAGTGGATGCCATCACCAAGCTCGCCAAGTCTGGCGACGTCTATGTAGAGGCTACCGAAGGTCGTTGGGTGACTACGGGCGATCCAAAGAATTATTTCTTGGCGCATCTGCAGTATATACTCGACAACGAGGACTATGCTGACGATGTGCGACGAGCTATTCAGGGCTAGTAGGTTTACCTATAGGCTTGATAAGCGTATAATTATGGTGTAACACATAAACATGAAAGGTTAAAAAATGGACTGGGCACAAGTATTAGTTATTATTTTGTCACTGTTTTTGGCTATATTTTTAGTACTATCTATTGTACTGACGATGATGCTGATACGAATCACGAAGCAGATTCGGACGATTACAGACAGCGTAGAACGAACTACCAGTAGTGTAGAGAAGACGGTGGTAGGTATATCAAATGTCGCTTCGGCTACGTATCTGACAAAGATACTGAAGAATTACATTAAGAATTATAAATCTGATAAATAAGGAGAGCTATTATGGCGGGAAAAGGTAAATTTGCACTCGGAGCACTTATAGGTGGCGCAATCGGCGCAGTTGTTGGCATACTGGCGGCACCAAAGAGCGGCAAGGAGACACGAGAAGATATCAAGTCCAAGGCTGACGATATCAAGAAAGAGGCTTTAGTGAGGGCCGACGAGATCGGTCAAGAAGTTAGCAAGCAGGCTAAGCGCGCTCAGGACAAGGCTACTGAGCTAGCAGATGAAGCTAAAGCATCTGTAGCGGATATCAAAGACAAGACTGGGCGAGTAGCTGGTGAGTCCGCAGAAAACTTCGACACCTATAGGTCGAAGAGTGAAAACGCCGTCAAGGGTGCTATAGACGGTGCTAAAAAAGGTTTCAACAAAAAAGTCTAACTAGATGACCAAAAAACAGCCCAAGAAAAGTCAGGCTGCTAAGCTGAAGCAAGAGGCTGGTCCGAAGTATGCCTTGCTACAAGATATGTTTAACGATTTCTACAAAGATCGGCGTAAGGTTTATCAATTCAACTTTTTGCGTGGGATATTTTTTGGGCTAGGCAGTGTACTCGGTGCGACAGTTGTTTTGGCTCTGATTATATCTATATTGAATATATTTACAGACATACCAGGCGGGATAGGCGATTTCGTGCAGCGTATCGTTGATGCTATGGATCGATCGCGTTCGGTATAATTTACAACCAAAACTTACTAGATATCGAGTATACTAGTAATAGCTATGGGGGTAAAAGCACAGCTTATTAATGATGACGCTACGTCTCTGACGGTGGCTGATTTTGTTCATCTCCACAATCACACACATCATAGTCTGCTCGACGGCCTGACTAAGATCCCAGACCTTGTAAACCTGGTCAAGGACATGGGTATGGAGGCGGTCGCGGTGACTGATCACGGTACGATGAGTGGAGTGATCGAGCTCTATAAATCTGCCAAGGCAGCTGAGATCAAGCCGATACTTGGTATTGAGACATATGTGGCTTCGCGAACTCGCTTTGATCGTGATCCGCAAAAAGACAAAGCGCGCTATCACCTAACTCTACTCGCGATGAACAATCAAGGTTATCAAAACCTGATGCTGCTCTCGACCAAGGCAAATCTGGAGGGTATGTACTACAAGCCGCGCATCGACCACGATCTATTAGAAGAGCTGGGCGAGGGGATTATAGTCTTGTCGGGCTGTGCGAGCAGTGAGCTTGGCGAAAACCTGCGCACCGACAATTACGAAGAAGCCAAGCGAATCGCCAGCTGGTACAAGTCTGTTTTTGGTGATAGATATTATCTTGAGCTGCAAGATCACGGTCACCCTGACTCTGGCACGGCGTGGGACGTGCAAATAAAGATAAACGGCTACCTAGAGAAGCTGTCGCAAGAATTGGATATTCCTTGTGTTGTCACGGCAGATGGCCACTATCTGACGCACGATTACCAAGATGCTCACGAGATACTTCTCTGTGTAGGCACCGGTTCGTTTTTGAGTGACGAAAAGCGCATGAGCCTAAAGGATTTTGAGCTACATGTGGCTGATCCAGCAGATATTATCGCTCGCTGGAGCAAAACCAATCCTGAGGCGGTACGTAACACCAAGCGAATCGCTGATCGCTGCGATGTCGAGATAGAGCTAGGTCGTATCTTGATACCGAAATTTCCAACACCAGACGGTCAGAGTGAAAAAGACTACCTAGACGAGCTGGTTTATCAGGGTATGGCAGTGCGCTATCTAGGTAAGAGTCTCGAGGAGACCTCAAGGATGACAAATCAAGCTATCCGCGACTTGCTCAATGAGGCTCAGCTGGAGCGACTTGATATGGAGTTTGGAGTCTTAGATCGCATGGGCTACAATGGCTACTTCTTGATAGTCCAGGACTTTATCAACTGGGGTAAAAATCAGGGGATTATCTTTGGTCCTGGCCGTGGTTCTGCCGCCGGATCCATCATCGCCTATGTGTTAAATATTACCGACCTCGACCCTCTAGAATACGACTTGCTGTTTGAGCGCTTCCTAAACCCCGATCGTATCTCGATGCCGGATATTGATATCGACATCCAGGATACTCGACGAGGTGAGGTGATTGAGTATTGTGCCGAAAAATACGGTCGTGATCGCGTGACGAATATCGGTACTTTTGGTACGATGGCGGCACGTGCGGCTGTACGTGATGTTGCTAGGGTGCTAGAGGTGCCATATGCCGAGAGCGATCGACTAGCTAAGTTAGTGCCGCCTCCGGTACAGGGTAGGCATATACCACTAAAGGTCAGTGTCAAGGATGACCAAGACCTGAAGCGTGAATACGAAAGTAATCCGATAGCCAAAGAGGTGTTTGACTATGCTATGCAGATAGAGGGTACGATGCGTTCGCACGGTGTCCATGCGGCCGGCGTGGTGATTGCACCAGATGATATCGTCAAGTATGTGCCACTCGAGATGGCTCAAAAAGGCGTCGTCGCGACGCAGTTTCCGATGGGCCCTGTCGAGGAGCTAGGCCTGCTCAAGATGGACTTTTTGGGTCTGTCGAACCTATCTATCATCAATAACGCCCTGAGGATTATCAAAAAAGTTTATAAGCGAGAGATTGAGCTGTCGTCGATACCGCTCGATGACGCCAAGACATATGAGCTGTTTCAGCGCGGTGATACAACCGGTGTCTTTCAGCTAGAATCAGCGGGTATGAAGCGCTATCTACGCGACCTCAAGCCGACAGTTTTTGACGATATTATCGCCATGGTGGCGCTTTATCGACCTGGCCCGATGCAGTTTATCGATAGTTTTATCAAACGAAAGCATGGCCAGGAGAAGATTACCTATCTACACTCCGGGATGGAAAACTCACTAAAAAACACTTACGGCATCTTGGTCTACCAAGAGCAATTCATGCAGATATCGAAGGAATGGTGTGGATTTACCGGTGGTCAGGCTGATACCCTGCGTAAGGCTGTGGGCAAGAAAAATATTGATCTGATGCGCAAAGTAAAAGTTGATTTCGTCAACGGCGCTATTGAGCATGGCGGTGCAGATAAGGCGGTGGCTGAGAAGTTTTGGGATCAACTAGAGGAGTTCGCGAACTACTGTTTCAATAAATCTCACGCTGCTTGTTATGGCTTGATCGCCTATTGGACGGCCTATCTTAAGGCTCATTATCCAGACGCCTTCATGGCGGCTGTGATGACGAGCGACCAAGATGACACCGATCGACTGGCGATCGAGATCAATGAGTGCAAGCATATGGGGCTGCAGGTGTTAGCGCCAGATGTCAATGAGTCATTCGTCGAATTCGCTGTCGTGCCAGGCAAAAAGCAGATTCGCTTCGGCATGGCAGCGGTCAAAGGTGTCGGTGTCGGTGCGGTAGAGGAGATTTTGCGAGCCCGAGATATCGACGGCAAGTTCAAGGGTGTCGAGGATTTTGCCAAGCGCGTCAGCACTAGCCGATTCAACAAGAAAGCCTGGGAATCGCTAATAAAATCTGGTGGCTTCGATAGGTTCGGTGATCGCTCTGACCTACTGTTTAATCTAGAGACGATTCAGGCCTTTGCCTCGAAGATACAAAAAGAAGCCTTGAGCGGTCAGACTGATCTATTTGCGGTTCTGGGAGACGATAATTCCATCCAGCCCACCATAACACTTCAGGCGGCGCCACTGAAACACAGTCAAAAAGAGCAACTGATGTGGGAGCGAGAGTTGCTGGGTCTTTATGTTAGTTCGCATCCGCTCGATAATTACGACGCTTACTTCGAGGAGCAGACTATAGCTTTGTCAAAGGTAAAACCAGATCTAGACGGCAAGAAAATTACCATCGGTGGAATTATAACTACAGTGCGCACTATTGTGACAAAAAACGGCAGTAAGATGGCTTTTGTCGGTATCGAAGATAAGTTCGGCGAGGGTGAGATAATTATATTTCCAAAACTATATACCGATATCGGTGCCAAGCTAGTCCAAGACGTGATCATTCGTGTGATGGGCAAGATCAGCGCGCGAGATCGCGACGGCAATCTTGGCGATGAAGCCAAGATGATCGCCGATGAGGTCGTTGTCGTGAGTGATAAAGACCTGGCTGAATATGAGTCGACTGGTCGCAAGATGAATGCTCCTTCGGCTGGTATGCGTGTACGCGCTGAGCGGATAGCGAAGTCCGCGGTTGCGGACAACGACAGTCCGGCTGAATCTAGCAACGAGTCGTCGACCGAAATACTCAAGAAACTTTTTGTCCACGTACATGATCCAGACGACCAAGAGGCGCTGCTAAAACTCAAGCAAACCTGCGACGTACACCCGGGTCTGTCTGACATAGTGTTGGTGCTCGGCAAGGACAAAAAGTCGGCTATAAAACTACCTTTTAGGGTCGAATATAGCCAGGTCCTGGTGGATAAATTGATAAAACTTCTTGGAGAAGATGCTGTCGTAGTCAAATAGATAGCTGATACAGGGCGATGCCGGCGGCAACCGAAACATTGAACGATTCTTTGTGACCTTTCATAGGTATCTCGACTATAGTGTCGCACAGGGCACGATATTCTGGGTAGATACCGTCTATCTCGTTGCCTAGTATCAAGGCGACCTTGCCGGGGTTTTTATATTCACTGAGCAGTACGGAGTTTTCGTCTTGCTCAAGTCCCACTATCTGATAACCAGCCTGCTTGAGCTGCTCTATAGGTGGTAGCTCGTGCCTCTCGAAGGGTATGGATGTCTCAGCTCCAAGGGCGGTCTTGTGGATTTGCCTGGTTATTTTATCGGCAAAATGCGGCAAGCGAGTGTCGTCTTCTAGGGTCGGATATGGTGTGTAGCCGCTAAAGATAATTTTTGACACCCCAAAGCCATCGGCACTCCGAAAGATTGAGCCTACATTGTGGGTGGAGCGAATATTGTGAAGTAAAACGACGATTTCAGACATACTACTACATTGTATCACCTCATAATTGTTATGCTTTTGTGATAATATATTAACAATGGACGAAAGTAAGATACAGGCTTCACGCCGGCAACACGACGAAGAGTCGACCAGCCAACGAGCGGCGATACTGGGCTTGCAGTATATGGATACTCGCGATGTCGAGGATAGTATCGATCTAGTAAAAGACATACTAGAGATAAAAGAGATGTATCAGGGTAAGCTAGTGCCGCTAGTCGCTGGCGGTGGCGATCGGCCATATACCTTTGGTGTAACTACTCAAACACCTCAGTCGCTCATGCAGTCGATGTCTAGAGATTATAACGACAGAGGTGAAAATATTCGCTTCTTGCTGATAAGTCAGAGCGCCTACAAGGTGTTTATGAATCGCTTTGATCCGCCAAAACAGGTCATTTATGACGATATCAAGATAGCCAAAGAGGGTGATAGCGACACTCTGGCTGAGGTCAGTCAGACGCTAAATTCAGTCGGCACCGATCGGGTATTTGACTTTCTGATCGACCAAGCGGACAAGCTTGGTGCTAGTGACATCCACGTCGAAAACGAGCGCGACAATATACGCATACGGATGCGCGTCGATGGTGCGCTTCACCCTGTGGCAGATCTTGCTAAGGAGCGTTATCGTGTGATCATGGCGGCACTCAGTAGTCGTGCCAATATCTCGACGGCCGCCAATCAACCGCAGTCTGGTCATATGCAAAAAGAAATCACCCGCGACGGTGCGACGCATCTGCTAAATATGCGTATCGAGACCGTACCGACGATGTATGGTCAAGACGCCGTCATTCGTCTGTTTAACTTCGACGAGAGTCTGCTAAATCTAGATCTGCTCGGCATACCCGACAAGCAGCGTGCCGAGATAAATGAGATCATCAGTCATCCACGCGGTATGGTCTTGATGGTCGGTCCGACTGGCTCTGGTAAGTCGACGACCCTATATAGCATCCTCAACGCTCTAAATACTCCCGACAAAAAATTGATTACGCTCGAAGATCCGATCGAATACGGCCTGACTGGTATATCGCAGATTCCGATAGATACGACTGGCGGTCAGAGCTTTGGTGACGGTCTAAGGAGTGTTTTGCGGCTCGACCCAGATGTCGTAATGGTCGGTGAGATTCGTGACCAAGACACGGCTCGGACGGCCATACAAGCCTCTATTACCGGACACTTGGTATTGTCGAGCTTCCATGCCAATTCTACAGCAGCAGCCTTCAGTAGAATGATCGACTTGGTCGGTGTGAATCCGATTTTTAGCTCAGCAGTACGGCTAGTGATAGCGCAGCGTTTGGTGCGACGACTCAATGACGATACCAAAGAAGAGTACGAGCCAGACGAGGCGACTCGAAAATACATCAAGGCGGTTTTGGCTGATGTGCCCCCTGGTACCGATATGCCAGATCTAGACAATTTCAAACTTTGGCGACCGGTAGCTTCTGAAGATTCGCCGTTTGGCTACAAGGGTCGGGTTGTTGTTATGGAGCAAATGCTGGTAGATGAAAATATCCAGAAGTTTATCCGCGGCGACGTGGCCGATGCGCATACCGAGACTATCGAAGCTGCGGCCAAGCAAGGTGGTATGCTGACTCTCGAGCAGGTCGGTGTACTGGCGGCTCTTCGCGGTGAGACTACTATAGAAGAAATTGGCCGAGTTATCTAGTTTACGAAACCAAGCACAAGTAGTATAGTAGCTATAAGATGGCTGAAACGATTATCTTTGGTGGATTTGGTAACAGCAAGATTCAAGTTGATAATCTTGCCGCTAGAGTACGTGAAGCTAGTCTTGGTGATGAGTGCGTTCACGGTGAGACTGAGGTCGATGCTAGCCGCAAGCCGGGCGGAGTCTTTAATAAGGTGCATGGTAGCGAGACCTTGTCTATCATAGGGTATTCAAAAGGTGTAGCCGAAGCCTACAAGGCCTTGAATACGATCGATTTCAATAGTGGAGATGTCAGTCTGTCGCAAATCTATCTCATAGCGCCACCAGTAGATACGTCTTCGCACCGGCTAGCCATGAGGGCGGCTAAAATAGCCTATAATCTAGCCGTCGATACGGCTCACCACCCAGAGGAGCTTCGCAGTAATCGATTGCACGCCAAGTATCTTTTGGGAGAGTTGACGGTTCGCTCGCTTCATCACGCCAACTCTATCCGTGAAGTTTCTCGCTTCGATACGGTCGAGGCTTACAGTAGGGTTGCCGATAAACTACAGGTACCGATCACGATGGGTGTCATGAAGAGCGACGAGCTATTCAGCTACAAAGACTCGGAACTCAGTCGGATACAAGCAGCTGGTGTAGAGCTGGTAGAGTTAGACGGCTATCATCCTGAGTTTTTCAAGCGACCAGTTGAGACCCTGCAGCGACTTGGCTACTACTCTGCCAAAAGCTACATATCTAGATAATTTGCTTTTTTATATAAAAGGCGTATACTTACGTCATTACCACCACAAACGGTAAAAACAAACAAAGGAAAGCAATATGAAGGCAGAAGTAATTTTGACGGCTGGCTTTGCTAGCACTAAACATCAAGTTGAACGTACGTCCAAGAGACTGAGCGAGTATCTCGACAAGGATGTAGAGGGAATAAACTATACTGACGCTCTGGCTAAAAACCGGGCGTTTTTTGATGGGCGAGATTTTATCATCACCCACTCCGGCGGTATAAATGCCCTAGACAGACCAGGTATAAGAGCCGATCAGATTATTGCGATTGCACCGCCGGTACCGCAGTCTATGACAGAGTTGATCGTGCGAGGTTTTCATAAGTTGAGGCAGTGCGAGGGTCAGTTCGAAGCTGGGTTTCGGCAATCTTCGGCTTACGAGGGCTGCCGACACCTAGCTAGGAGCGTTAAACAGATTCATGAGCTAAGCCGAGTAAGTTGTTTTACGCTAGCTCAGCGACTAGCTAGTAATGGAAGTGATATTACTATCGCAATGATGAGCGATGATGGACTGTTTGATTATCATACACCGCACGCCGAAGATGATTGGTTTGATATTGGTGGTCGGGTACATGTCAAAGAAATAGCTGGTGATCATCTGCGTTTCACAAATGAGCCGATAGCCGTTATGCGGGACATCGCGCTGGCGTCTACGCTCATGGTTCCACGCTTCGTAGATAGTAGGCCCGCAGATTCGTTGCTGAGACTAGCTAGTTGATTTGACTAGCTACAGTCTGAACGACTCGCTCATCAAACGGCGAAGGTATGATTTCTGAGGCGCTTGGGTTTTCTATTAAGCTAGCCAAGGCTTCGGCGGCAGCGATTTTATGTTGGTCGGTGATCTGCTTGACGCCGTTATCCAGCGCTCCACGGAATATGCCGGGGAAGACCAGGGCATTGTTGACTTGATTTGGGAAATCGCTACGACCGGTGGCGAGCACTGCTATACCGCCACGAGCGGCTTCGTCTGGCATTATCTCTGGAGTTGGATTCGCTAGGGCAAAAACTATCGGCTGAGGCGACATAGTACGCACCATGTCAGCCGTCAGTATACCAGGTCTACTAACACCGATAAATATATCAGCGTTGTCTAATGCGTCGGCCAGACTACCAGATTTTGAACTGTCTATATAGCGCAGTATCGATTGCTTCGACTCATTTAGGTCGCTTCGGTCGTCTGAGATTATACCTTGACTGTCGACAGCTACAATCGAGCCTATGCCATACAGACTCAGTAGCTTGATGATAGCAGTGCCAGCCGCGCCGGCGCCCAAGACGACAGCCCGCACCTCGCCTTTATCTTTGCCTACTACCTTAAGTGCATTGATGAGGCCGGCTAGTGTGACTATAGCCGTACCGTGTTGGTCATCATGAAACACCGGTATGTCAAGTTCTTGCTTGAGTCGATCTTCGATCTCGAAACATTTCGGAGCAGCGATATCCTCTAGGTTGATGGCGCCAAAGCTCGGCGCGATAGCTTTGACGGTCGCGACAATTTCATTGACGCTATGAACATCTAGCACGATAGGCACGCTATCGATACCGGCAAAACGCTTGAATAGTAGGGATTTACCCTCCATCACGGGCATGGATGCCTTCGGCCCGATATCACCTAGGCCAAGGACTGCTGAGCCGTCTGATATTACGGCTACTAGGTTATTGGTCCAGGTGTAGTCGGCTAGTTTGTCGGGGTCGTCGGCTATCGCCTGGCTGACCGCAGCTACTCCGGGCGTGTAGTAAGCACTCAACTTATCTTTGTCTAACTCAGTATTATCGCGCAGTGATATCGATAATTTTCCTTTGTGTTGGCTGTGTAATTTTATAGATAGTTCGTCATAGTTCATGTATATAGTATAACCCCTTTTCATAGCGAGTGATATCTGCTATAATAAAACACTGAATTGTACGTTGTAAAAGTAAGCACGCCCAAGTCTATAGATGTGGAGCCGCAGTCGTACAGCTGTGTGGCCAATCTATCTAGAACAGAGGCAGTAATTTGAGGTAAATATATGAGCTTTGCGCTAATCCAAAAAGTAAACGACGAACAAAAAAAGCACGCAGTTGTTGATGTTCGTAGCGGTGACACTGTTCGTGTCCACCAGAAAATCAAAGAAGGCAATAAAGAGCGTGTACAGGTGTTCGAAGGTGTTGTTATCCGTACCGACAATAAAAAACAGCATACCGCTCGTATCACTGTACGCAAGGTCGCCAGTGGTGTCGGTGTCGAGAAAAGCTTCTTGCTACATAGCCCGCTAGTCGAGAAGGTAGAGATCACTCGTCGTGCCAAAGTACGCCGCAATTACCTATCATTCCTACGTGGTCGTAGTGGTAAGAGTGCTCGCCTCAAGGCAGTCAACTTTGACCGTGTAGCTGTCAATACACTGCCGGAAAAGCCAGTAGAAAAAGCAGCAGAAGCTAGCGAAGAGCCAGCCGAAGAAGCTGCCAAGTAGATCTAGCTACCAAATATTAAACCACCCTGACTCTGGGGTGGTTTTTGTTTATAATAGACAATATGATACTTGGAGTCGATGAAGTCGGACGCGGACCTTGGGCGGGCCCCTTGGTGGTGGGTGCTGTCGTGCTTGGCGATATTCAGGTAGACGGACTTACCGATAGTAAGAAATTGTCGGCCAAGCGTCGCAAGGAGCTGAGTCTGGAGATACACGACAAGGCAGAGGCTGTAGGCTTGGGCTGGGTAGAGGCGAGCGAACTAGACGAGATAGGCATGAGCCAGAGTTTGGTAGAGGCGACCAAGCGAGCGGTTGCGCAGATAAAAGTACCGTATCACGAGATAATTATCGATGGAACTATCAATTTCTTGGCTGATACCGGCAAGGGTCAGTATGTCACCACACTCAAGAAAGCAGACCTCCTGATAGCTAGCGTCTCGGCCGCCTCGATAGTCGCCAAGGTGGCGCGCGATGAGTATATGACAGAGCAGTCTGAGGCATATCCAGAATATGGCTTTGAATCACATTCTGGCTACGGCACTGCGAAGCACAGGGCGGCGATAGATGAGCACGGTATTACACCCCTCCATCGTCTAAGCTTCGCACCACTCGCCAAATACCGCCAAACTACCCCCGACGCCTTCACGCTAGCATCTCACAAGACTACAGGGTTCCACCCTGCAAAAAAGAAAAGTCAAATGCCTACGAGTAAGAGTATCGGAGATAGAGCGGAATCGGTGGCGGCTGCGTATTTGGAGTCGATCGGTCATACTGTCGTGGAGCGAAACTGGAAAACGAAGTACTGTGAAATCGATATTGTCAGCCAAAAGGGCGAAGTGATTTATTTTACAGAGGTAAAATATCGTAAGAATAATAAGGCAGGCGGTGGTATGGCGGCGATAACCGCCAAGAAGCTGCGTCAGATGAAGTTTGCGGCTGAGCTATTTGCGCTTAATCGTAAGCTTGAGGACGTTGACCTGCGACTGTCGGTTATTGAGGTATCTGGAGAAAGCTTCGAGGTCACTGAGTATCTAGAGCGAGTGTGACACAGATAAGCTTAAGTGGTATTATTTGTACTGTGGCTAAGAATAAACAGTATCGTAGAAGTGGCTTCACTATAGTAGAGCTACTGATAGTTATTGTCGTGATAGCTATACTAGCTGCCATATCTGTTGTGGCTTACAATGGGATTCGCCAAAGGGCGATCGAGTCTAGTTTGGCTGCCGATATATCAAATGCCAATAAGCTGCTTGGTATATATCACGCAAACAATAGTTTATATCCAGCGACCAATGCTTGCCCTGCTAGTGTATCTTCTGCTATATGCTTGACTCCGTCAGGCGGAGCAAGTTTCAACTATACCGCCAACTCCGCGCGCACAGGCTATAGCCTAACAGTCACTAATTCTGGTACAAGTATGATCTCTTATGACGGTAGTTCACCTGAGAGGTCTTACGGTAGTCGGGTGGTGAGTTTGGCGAACATGGTGAATAACGGCAACTTCAATAGTGGTCTGACTGGCTGGACTAACAATTGTCTTGGTAATTCGGTCTGCGGCGTCACTAATGGCGCACTTAGAATGTCTAGTGACGGTAGTGCGCGGGCTATTGTATGGAGGACTCTGCCGGGTGTGTATAATGATGGCGACAAAGTATTTTATTCAGCTAACGTAAAGCGTAATAGCGGATCGGGTATGGTTATACAGGCGCATCGTAACACTGGTGGTTATGCGTACGATGTTATGTCTGCGACGAGTTTTAACGGTATAGCCACTGGCAGCTCTACTAGGGTGTCTGGTATCCGGACATTCTTATTTAGCCAGGGTACCTACACTTCACTGCAGCTCAATAGATATGTAACAGGTGTAGTATTTGATGCGGAAATAGATAATATAGTGGCTATCAATCTAACATCAAGCTTCGGAGTTGGTAACGAGCCATCAGTCACCCAGATGGAAGCGATACTGAGTCAATTCCCAGACAGCTACTTTGACGGTACTATCAACGCAACTTACTAGAGTTTTAGGAGCGCCCGGCAAACTTCTTCTTGGTTGTTTTCGATCAGCTCAACTCGAGCTTCGATACTGCTCCTACCGAGTGCTATGACTCGACTGAGGGCTGGTAGTTGGCTGAGTGGTTCAAAGAAGCTGGTGTAATCTTCTAGCTCTTCGCGGCGTACTAATCCTGTGGCTGCGTAGCGTGGATAATCGTCGAAACTTTTGTCGCCACCAAAGGTCTGTTCGATCCACGACCAATTGTCCTTCATCCATTGCCAGGTAGCTTGGCGAGCATAGCGATTGCGTATCATGTAGACAAACCAACGTCCGGTATCCTGGGTACGGATAAGTGAAGTGTCTGTTAGGTTGGTCAGTAGCCTTTGGTTGACGGCACTGTCTTTTGACGAAGTTAGGCCGATGGCGATGTCCATCTGCAGGTCGGCTGAGTTGCTAGACTCATAGAGGCTCAGGAGTGTGTCTACGGGGTCTGGCGCAAGCTCGTGTCGCACAACAGCACTATAGATAATGGAGCGTAGTTCTGGGTCTAACTGCTCGGTGTCTTGGCTGATGTAGATATTTTTTACCATATCTAAGACCTCGGCGTCTTCGCTGTAGACTGCCATGCCGATGATAGTGGCACGCAGTCTGCTGTCGCCTTCGTTTTCACCAGGTTTAGCCTCCCAGCCGAGTCGCTGATATTCGCGCTGAGCTAACTTGTAAGATAGCTGTTTTAGCTTTTTCTCGGCTTCTTGGTTGTTTTCGACGAACTTCTTTAGCTCACCCAGTGCGAGACCGATGACGCTCCAGACGTGCTCATCCGTCTCGTCGGCATAAGCGTCGAGTATCGGTATGAGGCTGGCTGGGCTGATAAAGCCAGCTTGGGCGAGTAGGGTCTGTTCGTGAAGGAGCTGCAGGCGAGCGACCGGGCTGAGTTTGCCGGCACGCTTGCGTTCGAGTAGCGCTGAGATATGTTCCGGTGTGTAGTGCGTGATGAAGTGTGCTGTGTCGCCGTCGTTTAAGATTACTGGTGAGATGTGCTGACGCTCGATAGTAGCTTGCTCGGCTTCGAACAGCTCAGGCATTTCTGTGCAGGCTGAGCCAAGTGGGATTGGCCAAGTACGCTTCGTCTGCTCGTCGTGCTTACCGATGAAGAATTGTTGCTGGCTTAGTTCGACAGAGCCTTCTTTCTGCTCGACACCGACAACTGGATAGCCGGGCTGCGATATCCAGGTATTCATAAAGTCAGTAATATCTTTGCCGCTGGCTCGGGACAGTTCGTGCCACAGGTCATCACCCTGGGTATTGCTGTAGGCGTGTTTCAGGAAATACTGCTTGAGACCGGCCTGGAAGGCTTCGGCACCGATGTAGGTCTGGAGCATTCGCAGCAAGCGTGCGCCCTTGGCATAGACTATTGCGCCGTCAAAGAGGGTTGATATCTCGTCTGGATGATTGACATCGACCTGAACTGACTGAACCCCGTCGATAGCGTCGCGCCTGAGAGCCATGATGCTCTCGTTTGACGAAAAGTCTAGCCAGATATTCCAGTCCGGATACAGGGCATCGATAGCAATATATTCCATCAGCGTAGCGAAGCTTTCGTTGAGCCAGAGATTATTCCACCATTCCATAGTGACTAGATTGCCAAACCATTGATGGCTGAGCTCGTGTGCTATAACAGTGGCGATGTAGCGCTTGCTAGATATACTGGTGGTTTTTGGATCAGCCAAGAGAGCCATCTCGCGGTAAGTGATGAGTCCCCAGTTTTCCATCGCACCAGACGAGAAGTCTGGTAGGGCGACATGGTCGGACTTCGGTAGTGGATATGGTGTGTCGAAATATTCATCGAAGAAATCGATCGTCCTAGTAGCTACTTCTAGTGCGAAATCCAGACTCTCGGCGCCCTGAACCGGCGTAGCCCAGATATTGACCTCGACACCGCCATTAGTAGTAGAGGTTTTTTTGTGAAGCTCGCCGACGACCCAGGCTAGTAGGTAAGAGCTCATGCGTGGACTACGTTCAAACTTCGTGACCAGCCTGCCTTCTTCTTCGCGCTGCCAGTCGACGGGCATATTTCCAAGCACTGTCTGACCGGTCTCGGTGGTAAGTGTCAAGTCGAAGGTTGCTTTGGCGGCTGGCTCGTCTACGCAAGGGAAGACTTCTCGAGCATGATGACTCTCGAACTGGGTGGCTAGAAGTTCTTTTTTGACACCCTCGTGCTCGAAGTAGCAGGGGTATAGGCCGTGCATAGCGTCGGTGATCTTGCCATCAAAGCCGAGTACGATGATGTGTTCACCCGGCTGGAGCTCCGACTGGCTAAGTATCAGCTCGTCGTCATCGCCAAGCTCGTGGCTAGCCTCGCGACCGTCTATCGTGACATCTGATATAGCCAAGTCTTTGGCATGAAGCTTGATTTTATCCTGGAGAGATTTGCCGCGCAGAGCTAGCGTGCCGTGAAATTCTCGCTCCTCGCGCTTGAGTACGATAGATAGGTCGTAGTGTTCTGGTATAAATGTTTCGATAAGTCGTGATACTGTTTGCATACTACTATTGTAGCAAGTCGCTATAATAAAGACAGATGAAACAATTACGCCGCCGCCGACTAGTAGTAGTAACTATCTTTTTGGTAGTGGTGAGTGTAGCGGCTCTAAATCATCAAGACTTGTATCAGCCGGTTTCGCAAGTTTCGGTAAATAAGGCTTCTAAGGTTGATGCCGATATAGATAAGCTGCCGGTCAAGGGTCGCGCACCAAAAACTGGCTATAAGCGGTCGCAGTTTGGCAACGGTTGGAGGCGGCAAGAGGGTTGCGATACGCGCAACATTATATTGTACCGAGACCTCAAGCAAGCGGTGGTAGACGACAACTGTCGGGTGCGCAGCGGCAGGCTAGACGACCCGTACACAGGCAAGCTAATTGATTTTGTGCGTGGACCAGAAGCCAGCCAGCTGGTACAGATAGATCACGTAGTGGCATTGTCAAACGCCTGGCAGACTGGTGCTCAGCAACTGACTCGCCAGCAGAGGGAAGATTTTGCAAACGATCCGCTCAATCTCTTGGCGGTAGATGGAGCTGTCAATCAGCAGAAATCTGATGGCGACGCAGCGACCTGGCTGCCACCCAATAAGGCTTTTCGCTGCCAATATGTCGAGCGTCAGGTATCCGTAAAGCTGCGCTATAGCTTGTGGGTTACCGCCCCAGAAAAGCAGGCTATCAAAAACGTACTTGCCAAATGCTAAGTAGCTTGGTAAAATATAGATAGTACATTCCGGCCGGCAGGTCGGATTTTTTGATAAAGAAAGGATTTTATGGACGAATTAAACCTAAAACAACTAACCTTAGCAGTAAACACTATCGCTGAGGAGAAAAACCTACCAGAAGATGTAGTGATGAGTGTCATCGAGCAGGCTATTGCAGCTGCTTGGCGCCGCGACAATGGCGAGCGTGACCAAGAAGTGCGTGCCGAGCTAAATACCAACAGCGGCACAGCCAAGGTGTTTGTAGCTCGTGAAGTTGTCGAGCTGGTTGGTAGCGACGCTCTCGAGATCAGCCTAGAAGATGCCAAGAAGCAAAAAGCTGACGCTGTACTTGGCGACATCATCGAAGAAGAGCACGAAGTAGCTAGCTTTGGTCGCGTGGCTGCTCAGACCGCCAAGCAAGTTGTCTTGCAGCGCCTACGTGAAGCGGAGCGTGAAGTTGTACTAGGCGAGTTTGAAGACAAAATCGGCACTATCGTCAACGGTACGGTTCAGCGTGTCGAGCCGCGCGTGGTGCGGGTTGAACTCGGCAAGGCTGTCGGTATTATCCCGCAGAGTGAGCAGATTCAGGGTGAATTCTACAGCGTCGGCTCACGCATCAAGGTGTTTATCAAGGATATTGAGCGCGATAATCGTGGACCACAGTTGATTCTTAGTCGTGGCAACGAAGCGTTTGTCGAGCATTTGTTTGCCCAAGAGGTGCCAGAGATGGAGACTGGCGCAGTCGAGATCAAGGCGATTGCTCGCGAAGCGGGCCGTCGTACTAAGTTGGCAGTTGTAAGTACGGTCCCTGGTGTTGACCCGGTCGGTACATTTGTCGGTGGTCACGGCACGCGCGTCCAGGCAGTTATGAATGAAATTGGTGATCAAGAGAAGATCGACATCATCACTTTTAGCGACAATAACGAAGAGTTTATCCGCAATGCTCTGTCTCCAGCTGAGGTGGCAAAGATAGAGATCAACGAAGCTGACAAGAAAGCTAAGGTTTTCGTGGCCGAAGATCAGCAGTCTATCGCAATTGGCCGGGCTGGTCAAAATGTCCGACTGGCTAGTCGCCTAACTGGCTACGAGCTAGATATCGAGACCGCTGTGCCAGCCAAGGAGGAGCCAAAGCCTCGCAAGAACATCGAAGACAGCCTACTTAGCGCTGTCGAAGAAACTGCCGAATAGGACAGTTTTCTAACCTAAAACTAGCACTCGCTTGACTAGAGTGCTAGTTTTTCTTATACTGGATATAGTAAGTAGTTTTTGTGCTTGCGCCTAACTCTGAAAGGAAGGATAATAGGACTAATGGCTGATGATTTTCACGAATTTGTTACTCACTTGACTGACAATGCGCGGATCAGTCTGCAGCATGCTGACGCGATTGCGCGTGGTTACGGCAGTCCTTATATCGGCACCGAGCATATTTTGTTAGGTGTTTTGGCGCAAGGTGCCTCGGTCGGAGCTAAGTTGCTGGCCGATGCCGGTGTCACACTAGACAGGGCTGAGGTGGCACTTAATTTGACACCACGAAATCTAGCAGTCGGGACTATCGGTAAGGGCTTGTCTGAGACAGCCAAGCTAACTCTAAAGATGAGCTGGGATATCGCTCAAGAGTTTCATCAAGAATTTCTCGGTACCGAGCACATCTTGTACAGCATTTTAAGCCAGAAGAGTGCTCGGGCTAGTGTATTGCTACGCGACATGAGCGTCGATACTACAGAGTTGAAGTCTGAGTTAGAAGAGTTCTTCGATCGCCAGACTGGTGACTATCATCAAAACGCCACTACTTCTACGCAGCGTAAGTCTACCAAGGGTGGTGCGCTTGATGTTTTTGGTGTCGACTTAACTGCCAAAGCTCGTAGCTCACAGCTAGACCCGGTGATTGGCCGTGATCAACAGACCGAGCGAATGATCACTATCTTGAGTCGTCGCACGAAGAACAACCCTGTCTTGATCGGTGAGCCTGGTGTCGGTAAGACGGCGATAGTCGAAGGTCTGGCGCAGCGTATCGCTAGTGAAGATGTGCCGGATCATTTGCTGGACAAACGGGTTGTCCAGCTGGACCTGGCTGCTATGATAGCCGGTACAAAGTATCGGGGTGAGTTCGAGGAGCGCCTCAAAAAAGTGATTAGCGAGCTGGCCCGTCAAAAAAACATCCTACTATTTATCGATGAATTACACCTCCTAGTAGGGGCCGGTGCCGCCGAAGGTGCGCTCGATGCTGCCAATATGCTAAAGCCAGCTCTAGCTAGGGGTGAACTGCGTCTAATCGGTGCGACAACATTTGATGAATATCGTAAACACATCGAAAAAGATTCAGCTCTAGAGCGTCGTTTCCAGACTATCGTAGTGCCAGAGCCATCTATAAAAGACACGGTCGCTATCCTAAAAGGCCTGAAGCCTCATTATGAAAAACATCACAGCGTATCTATAAGCGATGAGTTGATAGACGACGCTGTCTATATGGCGGATCGCTACGTCTCGGAGCGTTTTATGCCAGACAAAGCCATCGACGTGATCGATGAAGCCGCGGCCTTGGTGCGAGTCAAAAGAGCACGCAAGCCAAGTAAGTTACGAGACTACACTAGACAGCTCAATAGTCTAAACGAGAAAATGGAAGAATCTGTCAATGCCAAAGACTATGAGCGGGCCGCACTGTATAAGACACGAATTAGTCAGATTACCGAGCAGCTAGAGCAGACTAGTCAGGAGTTCGAAAAGAAGACACCCGTGAAACTTACAGATGATGATGTAGCACATGCTATCGCGACTATGACGGGTGTGCCTGTCAAGCGAGTTCAGCGTTCGGAGGCCAAGCTGTTGCGTTCACTCGAGGCGCATCTTGCCAAGCATGTCATCGGTCAGACCGAAGCTATCGAAAAAGTCGCCAAGGCAATTCGGCGCAGTCGTAGCGGCGTGTCATCGACCAAACGACCGATTGGATCTTTTGTATTTATGGGACCGACTGGTGTTGGTAAGACAGAGCTTGCCAAGGTGCTGGCTCGTGAGGTATTTGGTAGTGATGATGCGCTGATCAAGATCGACATGAGCGAGTTTGGTGAGCGCCATAACACCTCGCGCCTACTCGGTGCGCCAGCTGGCTATGTCGGCTATGACGACGGTGGTCAGCTGACAGACAAGATTCGCCGTCAGCCATATAGCGTGGTGCTGTTTGATGAAATAGAAAAGGCTCATCCAGAGGTTTTTCAGCTACTCCTGCAGCTACTTGAAGACGGCGCGCTGACTGATGCCAAAGGTAGAGTGGTTAATTTCTCCAATACTATCATCATATTGACCAGCAATCTCGGTGCTGACCGTATGATGAAAGAATCTAGCCTCGGTTTCGCGGCCAAGACCAAGCAAGACGAGAAGTTATTGGACGAGGCGCACCTAGAAAACGCCGCTGCCGCTAAGGAGGCCCTTGGCAAGATGATGCGACCAGAGCTGATCAATCGGTTTGATGGCATCGTTACTTTTAGGGCCCTGACGCGAGCCCAAGTCGGTAAGATATTTGATAATTTCATAGCCGAACTACAGGATAGATTGGTGCGTAAAGGTATACACCTGACGGTCAAGCCGGCCGCAAAGCGACTAATCGTCGCAGCTGGGCACGACGAAAAGTTTGGTGCCAGGCCACTCAGGCGGGCCTTGCAAGATATGCTAGAGCATCCGCTTGCTGAAGGGATATTATCTGGTGAATTCGAAAAAGGTACGGTCGTAAGCGTCGGTACGAAAAAGGGTGAAATTGAGCTATCTATCGTCACAGAAGCTTAGTCACGGCGGCTCATGGCTGTCGACTATAGTATCGGTCTTGATACTTCTTTCGGTCGGCTGGCTCGGGTTTAATTACCAGTATGTAGTAGATCAAGTAGCTGTTTGGTCTTATCATTCGGATCCTCAGCTTGATCGGATAATCAATGACACTAAGCTTACTACTAGGGGCGAGTTTTACCTAAAGGCTTCAAATGCTCAAATAGCCAACGCTGATACATTTAGTAAGCAGTGTAAGAAGACAGAAAATCACAGCGCTATACTCGGCTGCTATGTAAATAACCGGATATACGTCTACGATATCACCGACGAACGACTAGACGGTATCAAGGAGGTGACGACTGTTCATGAGATGCTCCATGCTGCCTGGGATAGGCTGGGTAGCCAGCGTCAACAAGAGCTAACCAAGCTACTAGAGGCTGAATATCAGAAGCTCAAGACGGCTGAACTAGAAGAGCGTATGGCCTATTATTATCGCAATGAACCGACCGAGATAGCCAATGAACTTCATTCTATATTGCCGACCGAGATATCGGAACTGAGCCCCGAGCTAGAGAGCTACTACTCGGGCTATACGGACGACAGAGCTGGTATCGTCTCGCTATATGATAAATACAGTGCGGTTTTTGACAGCATTCAGGACGAAGCCGACACGCTCTCGGCTCAAGCTTCGGCGCTAGCCAGCTCTATAGATACTAATACCAAGTCTTACAACGCCGACATGGCGAGCTTGAACAGCGAAATACAAAATTTTAACTCACGGGCTAGTAGCGGATATTTCAGCACGCCATCTCATTTCAATACTGCTCGCGCTGGCCTGGTGTCGCGCACAGATAGTCTAGAGTCTAGGCGCAAAGCACTTCAGGCTGACATAGACAAATACAACAGCATGGTTCAACGTCTAAACGAGCTCAGTACTAAGTCTAATGAGCTGCAGAGCAGTATCGACAGTACGCTGGCAGCTCCACCGAGCCTTTAGGTGGTATAATTATAAAATATGGCGAAGTCTAAGAGTCAATATGTCTGCCAAAGCTGCGGCGCTAATTATCCGAAATGGAGCGGTCGTTGCGAAAATTGCGGTGAGTGGAATTCGCTAGTCGAGCAGATTGCTAGCGGTGGCAGTTCAGCTGTCGCCAAGGCGCAAAAGAGCGGCAAGACATTGTCGGTACGCACCATGAAGTCGATCGAAGATAGCGATGAATCTCATCGCTACAAGACTGGATTTACAGACTTAGATGACGTCTTAGGCGGCGGCATCCTGGCTGGGGGCGTGTCTCTACTAGCTGGGCAGCCAGGTATAGGCAAGAGTACCTTACTCTTGCAGCTCGCGGCTTATGTGTCGCAGTCTAGGTCGGTTCTTTATGTTAGCGGCGAAGAGAGTGCCTCTCAGGTGAAGCTACGTGCTACTAGACTCAGTGCCGATGCCTCCGACGAGCTACATTTTGCCAGCAGCACAAGTGCGGACGACGTAGCGGCTACTATTCGAGGTAGCCAATATTCACTAGTGATAGTTGACTCCATACAGACACTGAGTCTAGACGATATCACGAGTGCGCCTGGTACCGTTAGTCAGATTACCAATAGTAGCAATGTAATTATCCGGGCCGCCAAAGAGTCTGGTGCGGCTGTGATGTTGGTCGGTCACGTCACCAAGGAGGGCTCGATTGCTGGCCCGAAAGTTTTGGAGCATCTAGTTGACGTTGTTTTGCAGTTTGAGGGCGATCGTTATGGCGGCTTCAAGATAGTGCGTGCTGTCAAAAACCGCTACGGTAGTACGAGCGAGGCGGCTATTTTTGAGATGGTTCAAGAGGGTCTAAAGCTAGTAGAAAACCCTTCGGCTGCGTTATTGGCTGAACGTCAAGATGCCGACGGCTCGGTAGTTTTAGCTACCCTGGAAGGCACCCGTCCGCTCCTGGTAGAGATCCAGGCACTTGTCAATCCGACAAATTTCGGGTATCCTAAACGTACTGCCTCTGGTTTTGACCTGAATCGCCTAAACCTACTAGTAGCCGTTCTCGAGAAGAGGACCAAACTGAATTTATCAGACAAAGATATCTATATAAATGTAGTAGGTGGCCTCAAGTTACAGGATCCGGCAGCCGATCTAGCTGTAGCGATGGCGATTGCTAGCGCCGCAGCTGGCCGCAAGCTATCAGAGAATCTAGTCGTATTTGGTGAGGTAGGTTTGGGCGGCGAGATACGCAGTGTACGTGGTGCTGATCAGCGAATTGCCGAGGCTAAGAAGCTTGGTTTTGACGGGGCACTAGGTCCAAAGAGCGGCAAAAAGAATTTATTTATACGAAGCGTAGCTGATATTCGTCAGGCGCTCGTCGATTACGTCAAGTAATCAGGAAGGAAATATATGGAAATATTTATAGCAGTAGCACTAGCGGTGCTACTTATCGAGGTGACTTATCTGGTGTACAGAGGCTATTCGCCTATCGCAACTAGTAGTCGTAAGGCCGGCAGAGGCCCGGTTTTTGTAGACACCTCAGTCTTGATGGACGGTCGGATATTGGCCCTAGCTGAATCTGGTTTTATCGGCCGAGACTTGTATGTACCACGTTCGGTTGTCGGTGAACTGCAGTTTTTGGCTGACAATGGCGACGCCGATAAGCGTATGCGAGCTCGAGCCGGGCTGGATTTGATCAGTGAGCTACAGGCCTTGCCAGACGCTAGTGTAACCCTGTTTCAAGACGGTTCGATAGCCAGGGATGGTGTTGATGACAGGTTGCTCGAATTAGCCAAGAAGCACAGTGGAGCAATCTGTACGATAGACTTTAACCTCAACAAGGTTGCTACCGTAGAGTCTATAGAGGTCTTGAATATCAACGAGCTTGCCAAGCAATTACGAGCTACTTATTTACCGGGTGAGCGTATATCACTGGCGCTAACTCAGAAGGGTCAAGATCCGCACCAAGCGATCGGACATCTAGAGGATAGTACCATGGTGGTCGTAGAGCAAGCGTCCCAGAAGATTGGCTCTACTGTGGAGGTTGAATTGATACGAAGCCTTCAAACTTCTGCTGGTAAAATGCTATTTGCGCGAGTTGTCGATGGTGATAAACCTAAATCTAAGTCGTCTACCAAAAAGCTTGTCACCAAGGGTCGCGCTCCGATGGTAAGCAAGCAATCGACACAGCCAAGCAAGACGCAGCAATCTAAGCCGAAGGGTGCTCCTACTAAATCTAGCAAGCCTCGACGCAAGAATGATACAGAGGCTTCGATTATCGAGCTGGCTAATCGTCAGCCGTAGGTGCGGTATATTTGATGCTGCCACTACCGGTGTAGAATCCTTCATCTTCGACAGATACAGACACGGTGACGGTCTCACCCGGTTTGAAATTGTAGATAGTACTTTGCTTGCTTGACGTCGCAGCAGTATTGCTGACTGTCGTATTGTTTACCTTTATTTCCACCTTCTTTAGGCCGAAGGCTCCACTGCCTATATTGATAGTGATAACATTGCCGGTGACGTCGATCGAGTTGATAGTTGGCTTGGCGTCGTCACATTTATGCCTATCATCCTCTTCGAGTGCATTGTAGCCATCTGGGGCGATGAAGGTGTCTTTCTTGGTCATTGGATCTAGTGTCTTGGTGACGGCTATTTCTATCTTGGCAGCTTCTGGTGTACAGCTATTAGCTTTCTTTTTAGATACTTGGTCGAATACCATCTTTGCTTGTGTAGAGCCGTTGCTCTTGCTAAACCAAGACGGCCATATGTCGTATCGTCCATTGACGGCCATTTTTTTAATACCTTCTGGCGTCTTGAAGTCGTCGCCGGATTTCCATTGTCCTGAGCTAGCGTAGACTTCCTTGTGAACGCGCTCCATATAGTCGTTGACGACACGCCGTACCACATTGTTGTTATCTGATGCCATAGGAGACCCGTCATGATTGCCAGACCATACGCCGACCGACACTGCCGGCGAATAGCTCATCATCCAAGAGTCCTTAGCTTGTCCATTACCGTTTTCGGTGGTACCGGTCTTGGTGGCTGTAGTGACGCCTGGTACCACGAAGCCATAGCTGTAGGCTTGGCCGCCGAAGGTGATGCTCCGGGCATTGGCGTCTTTTAGGATGTCTGTCACCATGTAGGCTGCCTGCGGATCTAGGACTTGCTTTGGCGTGTCTTTCCAGCTCTTGAGCGTTTCGCCGGATGAGTTTTTTATCTCTAGTACATAACTAAGCGGCTTGTATACACCACCGCGACCAAGTGTGGCATAGGCATTGGTGTGTTCGACTTGGCGCAGTGAGCAGCCGCCACCGATAGCCGATGACAATCCGGCTTGCGTGTTGCCGGTACAGTAGGAGAGGTCACCCATGGCGCGAGTGTTTTTGAGGCTTTCGTCAACGCCGGCGATATACATCGCTTTGACGGCGGGTATATTTAGAGATCCTGCGAGCGATTGCCTGATAGTTAGACCACCGTAGAAGCGACCGCTGTAGTTGCGTAGCTTACAGCCGGATGGCGAGCCATTACAGTAGACCGAGTCGATATTTTCGTCCACTAGTACCGAACCTGGTCCGTAATTGACACCTTCGCGCTGCTTGAATAGTGAGGCGTAGTCAGCTATTGGTTTAATACTAGAGCCTGGCTCGAGTAGTGATGTCGAGGCGTTGCGCTGGCCATAGACGTCTTTATTGTAATCGACACTACCAACCATGGCGATGACCTGACCAGTCTTGACGTCGACTGAGCTCATAGCTACGTTGTCGGCACCGACATATTTAAGTCCCTCGGCACCAGTAGTAATAGCCTGTTCGGCTATTTCTTGAGCTTTTAGGTCTAGAGTTGTCTTGACCGATAATCCACCTTGGCGTATGGTCTTGATGCCGTATTCTCGCTCTAGCTGGTTTTTGACCTCTAGTACGAAGTGGGGGGCTTTCATGTCTGCATACTGAGCTGATTCTGGACGTATCTGATCGATAATCGGCACTTTCTTGGCGGCGTCGGCCTCAGACTTGGTAATCATCTTTTGATCAACCATGTTGTTTAGAACGAGGTGCTGGCGATTTATTAGCATTTCATTGCCGGCGGTGTTGTATGGATTGTATACGGCTGGATTTTGGGGGATACCCGCCAAGAGCGAGGCTTCAGCTAGGGTCAGGTCTTTGGCTGACTTATTGAAATAAGTCTGGGCAGCTGACTCGACACCGTTGCGACGACCGCCGTATGGCGATTCATTGAGGTATAGAGCTAGAATCTGATCTTTGTTGTACATACGCTCAACTTCTATAGCCAGAATCATCTCCTTGATCTTGCGAGGCACTCCACCCCAGCCGCGATCATGGGCTTCGTCGGCGAAGAATACTTGTTTGACTAATTGTTGAGTGAGAGTCGAGCCACCCTGGACACTGCCACCGCTGGCGTTATTGACGGCAGCCCGCACCATGCCTTGTATACTGACACCGCGATGACTATTAAAGTCCTTGTCCTCGATGGCGATAGTGGCTTTTTTCATGTATTGATTTATCTCATCACTCTTGACGACTAGCTTGTAGTTGCCATCGCCCTTATCTTCCCAGAGCAGTGTGCCATTACGGTCGTAATATTTGGTGACGGTAGTCTGCACTCGCTTGGCTAGCTCGGCTGGTCGAATCTTGTCCAAGTCTTTACGATAGTAGGCGAACAGTCCACCAAACAGCAGTACGCCGAGCAAGACAGCCACGCCAGCCAACTTGAGCGCCATAATGCCGCCTTCTTTACTAAACCAATACCTATATAGACGCTTAGGGTGTAGCCTGTGAAAGAAACGCTTGACCGGATGTTTCGGCAAGCTAGCTAAATGCTCGGCACGTTTGCGTGAGGCCGAATCTTTGCGGGTCTTGCGGCGATGCGAAAGATTAGCATAAACATTAAGCTTGCGTGGCGTACGTTTCTTGGTCACTTTATATTATTTCCCATAAGCAATATTCCTTCTATTATATCACTAAAATCGACAAACAAGCCTTTTCTGCTATACTGAATCATGTAATTAACAGATAAGGAGATAGGATGAAATTTTCCGAAGAACTCGAGTGGCGTGGTTTTATAAACCAGACTACATACCCAGACATATCAACCCTAGACGGCGAACCTATCTCTTTGTATTTTGGCGTAGATCCTAGTGCTCACGGCATGCAGATTGGTAACTTGGCGGCAGCCATGATGGTACGACGCTTTGCAGATCAGGGCCACAAGGTATTTTTGCTAGTCGGTGGAGCTACTGGTATGATCGGCGATCCAGATGGCAAGCTAGATGAGCGCAATCTTAAGTCGCTCGACGACATTGCTAAAAATAAGGCTGAAATAGCTCGTCAATACAGCGAGCTATTTGCTAGCAAGCCGATTACGATCGTCGACAATTATGATTGGTTCAAAGGTATAAACTACCTTGATTTCTTGCGCGAAGTTGGCAAAAATGTGCCGGTCAGCCAGATGCTGGGTCGGGATTTTATCCAGACTAGGCTTGGTGAGGGCGGTACCGGAATCAGCTACGCTGAATTTAGCTACGCACTTATCCAAGCTTACGATTTCCTTCACTTGCGTCGTGAACACGGTGTCAGTCTACAGCTCTGTGGTGCTGATCAGTGGGGAAATTCGATTGCTGGTGTCGATCTGATTCGTCGTATCGATGGCGGCGAGGCGCATGTTTTGAGCCAGCCGCTTGTTATGAACGCCTCGACTGGCCGCAAATTTGGCAAGTCAGAAGAGGGTGCGGTCTGGCTTGACCCCAAGCAGACTTCGGTCTACAAGTTTTTCCAATTCTGGCTCAATGTCGATGATATCGGCGTAGAAAGCTACCTAAAGGTATATACGCTACTGGCCCGCGAGGAAATTGAAACCCTGGTAGCTAGCCACTTAGAAAACCCGGGCCTGCGCTTGGCTCAAAAGAAACTGGCCGAAGAGGTGACAGCGCTAGTTCACGGCCGCGAAGCTATGGAGAGTGTCAAGCGTGTCACGGCTGTACTGTTCGGTGGTGATGAATTCGCCAGCCTATCCACTGATGATCTCGACGCACTAGCTAGAGAAATACCAGTCGTAGCTATTGGCAAGACTATCGTTGAAAGTTTGGTTGAGGCTGGCGTAGCTGCGAGTAATGGCGAAGCCAAGCGACTACTCTCAGGCGGCGGCGTATCTATCAACGGCCAAAAAATAACTGACGATCAGCCCATTGATTCGGCTAGCTTGCTCAAGAAGGGCAAGAACAGCTTCATCCTCGTTCGCTAGTCGATGCTATAATAGACTGTAGATAATCGAACTATTATAGGAGGGTCAATGCTGCCGAGTAATGCCAGTCAAAATCTATCATCAGATGCTATCGCAAATATCGAGCTTTGGCTGACGCAGCCGAAGTACGCCGAGTATAAAGACGAGCTGCTCAAGATGATCCGGGCAGAGCGCTGGCATGAGCTAGAAGACGCTTTTTTCAAAGTCGTGGAATTTGGGACAGCTGGTCGGCGTGGTACGACAGGCCTCGGCTCCAATCGTATAAATAAAGTAACGATTGGCGAGTCTGCTCAAGCCCTCTGTGAATACGTCTTGTCGCATGACAAAGCTGCCGCCAGCAAGGGTGTCGCGATCGCCTACGACACTAGACTTACTTCACCTGAGCTGAGTCGTTTGGCGGCTGAAGTTTGTGCTGCCAATGGCTTCAAGGTTTATTATTTTGAGAGTTTTCGCTCGACGCCAGAGCTTAGCTTTGCGGTGCGCCACCTAGGCGCGGCTACGGGTATCGTCATCAGTGCGAGTCATAATCCGCCAGCCGACAATGGTTTCAAGGCTTATTGGAGCGACGGCGGGCAGATCGCTAGCCCGCACGACCAAGGCATACTCGACAAAGCCGAGGCGATTAGCGATATCAAAACCGGTTCGTTCGATGAATTTGTAGCCTCGGGTGTGATAGAGATTATCGGCGAAGCCGTCGACAGGGCTTATATAGAAAGGGTAGCTGCTGAGGCCGAGGGTCAGGCTCGTGACATCTCGATCGTCTATTCGCCACTTCACGGTGCCGGCCAGACTAATACTCTGCCGATACTACGGGCGGCTGGCTTTGACGATATCAAGGTCGTCGAGCCTCAGATGACTCCAGACGGTAATTTTCCGACCATACCAAATGGCAAGCCAAATCCACAAGAAAAAGCTGCCAATGACATGGCGGTCGAGATGCTAATAGGCACAGCTGCTGATATAGCCATTACCAACGACCCAGACGCCGATAGACTAGGTGTGATGGTGCGTCGCGGTAGTGATGTCGTGTATCTGTCTGGCAATCAGACCTATATATTAGGCGCTGATTATATATTGAGCAAGCTAAAGTCAAAGGGTACACTCAGTCCTAGTCATTTCCTGGTCAACACAATCGTAACTACCGACATGAGCGCAGCTTTGGCTAAGTATTACGACGTAACTTGCTACAATACGCTGCCGGTCGGCTTCAAATATGTCGGTGCGCTCATCACCTCCAAGGAGTCGACAGACGAAAAGTTTGTCTATGGTGGCGAGGAAAGTTATGGCGGCCTGAAGGGTGTGTATGCTCGCGACAAAGACGGCGCTAGTGCGGCTCTGCCGCTGGCTGAATATGCTGCCGAGCTCAAACTAGAGGGTAAGACTCTATGGGATAAACTGACGGAGCTCTATATCCAACACGGTCTATATGTCGAGCAGCTAGAAAATATCGATTCACCGGGCGCAGATGGTTTTACCAACATGAAGCGCGCCATGGAGATATTACGTACCGAGCCGCCTCGCAAAATCGGCGACTACGAAGTGACCGCGATACTAGACTATCAGAGTCTGGAGCGTAGAGACGTTGCTACTGGTGAGATTACAGTCATCGATAGTATCGCCAACAATACAGTGGCTGTCGAACTAGGCAGCTATGAGCGACGACTGACTGTTCGACCTAGTGGCACCGAGCCAAAGATGAAATTTTATGGTATGTGGCAAGAACCGGCTAGCGACTTATCAGCTGAAGCTGTAGCGGGTCGTTACACTGAGCTACAAGAGCTCCTCGGTGATTTGTCGCGCAAGCTAGCTGCTCAGATATTGTCTTGATATGAATCTAAATACTTCGCTCCAAAAAATCAAAGGCGTCGGCGACAAGACGGCCGAACAATTCGCCGAGGCAGGCCTGAGGACGGTTGGTGATTTGATAGACTTTTTGCCGCGCAAGCACGAGGATTTTTCTGAAGTAACGCCAATCGCAGATTTACAGCCTGGCAAGGTGACGATTCGCGCACGCTGCGAGTCTGTGTCGACCAGAATCGTCAAACGTGGTATGAAAATAACTACAGCTACATTAGTCGATTCGAGCGGCAAATTAAAGGCTGTTTGGTTCAATCAAGCTTATCGAGCTCAGCAGCTCAAAGATACCGATCAAGAGTTCTTTTTTTCTGGCCAGTTCGAATTTCAGTTCAATCGCTATCAACTGACCGCGCCCAGCTGCGAGAAGGTCAGCGACATGCCGGTCCAGACCGACAGATTATTGCCAGTGTATCGCCAGATAAAGGGCTTAAAGACTCAGCTAGTGCGCAAAATCTTAGCCGAGCTGCGACCGCTCATGACGATGCTGCCAGAGACGCTACCTAGCCGGATGGTTAAGTCCGAAGGGCTGCTCTCGCGTAGCCAGGCGACACTCGGCATGCATTTTCCTGACAGCCCGAGCGATGTCGAGCGTGCACGAGAGCGATTGGCTTTTGAGGAGTTGTTTCAGTTGCTACTGGCGAGCCAATACAACAAGCAAGCCAACACACAGCTCGAAGGCTGGCGCATACCTTTTGAGCAAGCTGTCGTGGCTAAGTTTGTCGCGGATTTGCCATACCAACTAACAGGTGCGCAGCGGCGAGCTATCTGGAGTATCTTGCAGGATTTTGAAAATCCGCATCCGATGAATCGCCTACTTCAGGGTGACGTCGGCTCGGGCAAGACTATCGTTGCTGGAGTAGCTAGTCGGCAAGCGGCTTCGCATGGTTTTCAGACAGCTATAATGGCACCGACCGAGATATTGGCTTCACAGCACGCCGAGACGCTACAGGGTCTACTCTCTTCGCATGATGTATCGGTGGCGCTGCTAACTGGCAGCGTCAAAGGCAAGGCTCGTCAGTTATTGCTGGAATCTATCGCCGAAGGTGAAGTCGATGTCGTCGTGGGTACGCATGCTTTGATACAAGACACTGTCGAATTTCACAAGCTAGGCTTCGTGGTGATAGATGAGCAGCATCGTTTTGGTGTAGCTCAGCGTCAGGATTTGCTCAAAAAATCCAAACACCTGCCGCATCTCCTCTCGATGACAGCCACGCCCATCCCGCGTAGCCTGGCGTTGACGGTTTATGGCGAGCTAGATGTTAGCGTGCTAGACGAGCTACCAGCAGGGCGCAAGCCTATAGAGACGAAGCTATGGTCGCCAAATAGTCGCACTCAACTAAACAGTCTGATAGATGAGCAGATTTCACTCGGCCGGCAAGTCTATGTTGTCTGCAGCCTGATAGATGAGAACTTTGCCAATGACAAAAAGAGTGTCGAAACCGAGTATAAGCGCCTAAAATTAGTATTCAAAAATCGCAACATAGGCATATTACACGGCAAGATGAAGCCAGACGAAAAAGATCAAGTGATGCGCAGCTTTGCGGCTGGAGAGATAGATATACTCGTTAGCACTACAGTGGTCGAGGTAGGCGTAAATGTACCAAATGCTAGCGTCATGTTGATCGAAAACGCCGACACCTTTGGTCTGAGTCAGCTACATCAGCTGCGTGGTCGGGTCGGTCGTGGTGCGCATCAGAGTTATTGCTACTTGATGATGAGTGACAGTAAAAAGCCTAGTCAGCGACTGAAAGAGATCGAGCGCTCGCAAGACGGCTTCTACTTGGCAGAAGTAGACTTGCGCCTGCGTGGTCCGGGCGAGATCTACGGTCGAGCTCAGCACGGCTCCTTGAACCTACAGGTCGCGACACTAGGCGACACCAAGCTGATCGCCCGAGCCCAAGTTGCCGCCAGGCAATTCGTCGAAACTGACCAAGACTTGCTACAATACAAAGAGTTAGCAGAAGCAATCAAATATTATCAAAGACTAACAACCCTCAATTAACTATGTATTCAGGCACTACACTCCGCACCAAATCAGGCCGCGTCATAGGCGCTCATCAGCGTATCGACCGGATTGCCAAGCGTCGTTTACGGCAGCTAGTTGGCCCTAGTTTGAAGTTTCCGACGATCAAGGATATCTTGTATTTTGAAGGCAAAAATGGTCCAGACGGCATCAAAAGCAAAAGCCCGGGCAAGGACGAGCCTTGGCATTTCATCGACCCTTATCACGAGGGCGACCACAGTTTTTTTGACACCATAAATGACCATATCGCAAATCTAGGTGCGGCACTCAGATCCGACAATATGGAGCGAGCCGCCTTTGAGGCTGGCTGGCTAGCACATGCCATCACAGACGGCCTCACGCCGGCTCATCACTATCCATTCGAGGAGCATCTCGAGCAGATTCGGGGCGAAGGTTTACACACTCGCAGTTCCAAAAAAGGCAAAGTGATAATGCCAGGCAAAACCAAGTCTCAGCAGCTAAAGAATAACTGGGATTTCTGGGGCTCAAAAGGCGTGATGTCGACTCATCTTGGCTTTGAACTCGGCGTAGCTACGGCGATACCGGCTGGTAAGTTCGGTGATATCGACATCTCAGATGAGATGATTCGCCAAGTCGAGGCGGGTGACTACGAGGCGGTTTTTCTCCAGCTGCTCAAAGACGTCGCAAATCTACATATGTACGAGGCCTATATGGTACGCGGCTGGTCAAGTCGCCTGGCTCGCCAGACTACGACGGTACTGATACCGCACATAGTTCAGGCCGTCACGCTCGGCTGGTATGCCGGTATTTGTGAGGCCAAGCGATGAAACTTAGGCTGATAGCCGGCAAGTACGGCGGGCGCAGTATCTCGGCCC
Source organism: uncultured Candidatus Saccharibacteria bacterium (assembly GCA_937873745.1). Classification (GTDB taxonomy): domain Bacteria; phylum Patescibacteriota; class Saccharimonadia; order Saccharimonadales; family Saccharimonadaceae; genus CALMYZ01. The sequence continues at coordinate 37,062 of CALMYZ010000047.1, forward strand.
CAGACACCGCCAAGACGCACCCCATGGGCGAGCGAGTACGTGGCTCGATGTTCAATATCATCGGCGATGAGATCCACGGAGCTAGTGTTCTAGATGCTTTCGCCGGTACGGGAGCGCTCGGACTAGAGGCGCTTAGTCGTGGAGCTCAGCAGGTGACCTTCGTAGAGCGCGATAGGGTAGCGCAAAAGATTTTACAAGAAAATATAGCTAATCTGGGAGTAGAGGGCGATACCGCGCTTGTCAGGACATCTGTCAGCAACTGGCTGGGTACTGCTGCCGAGATAGATAAGTTTGATATTATTTTTGTCGATCCTCCATATCACGATACGCAGTTTTCCACAGTATCACGGCTTTTGGGTCTTCTCAAACCAGGTGCGCTTATGGTATTATCACACCCAGGAAAAGGTGAGGTGCCTATTCAAGAAAACGGAATTGTTGTGGTGGACAATCGTAGCTATGGAAACGCTTACCTCGCCTTCTTCCGCCGAGACGCCTGAAGGGGGTGTTTTTTATTTGTACAAAAATATAAAATCGCGCCAAATCCGAGAATCTCATTTCTCGGATTTGGCGCTAAAGTGGGTTCTAGTGTCTGTATGGAGGCGCACCAAATTAAAAAACCTCATAACGAGGTTTTTTAATTTGGTGCGGATGAAAGGACTTGAACCTTCACGCCCGAAGGCACATGCTCCTAAGGCATGCGTGTCTACCAATTCCACCACATCCGCGTGTGATGCTTTTAGAGCAAGTATAATTGTATCAGAACAGATACAAAATAGAAAGAGCAAAAAATATTTACGCTTGTGGTATTATAAATAACAAGAACATGAGGGTAGAAGGAGTTTATGAGTAAAGTAGCAGCTTATCTGAACGAACATTTATTGGGCGAGGTCGTCGTAGACGAGGCTGTGCGTAATCGCTTGTCTACAGACGCTAGTGTATTAAAGATCAAACCAGAGATGGTAGTGTATCCGTGGACTACAAATGACATCCGCAAGGTAGCTCGCTTTGCCTGGCAACTAGCCGAAAAAGGCCATGTACTACCACTGACGGCTCGCGGTGCCGGCTTCGACGATACCGGTGCGGCTATCAGTAAGGGCGCTCTCATCGTCACGACGGCTCACATGAATCAAGTCTTCGAATACGACGCCAAGCAGAAGCTGATACGAGTCCAGCCTGGTGCTAGTGCAGCGGCGGTAGACGCGGCCTTGCGCCTACAGGGTGCGACTATACCGGCGCTCGGCTCTGATCTAAATTACGTTACTATCGGCGGTGCCGTAGCTTACGGCTCGTCAAACCATATGTCGGGTAAATACGGCACGATGGAAAATTGGGTATCTCAGCTAGAAGTCGTCTTGGCGAGTGGAGATGTCCTCCAGACCCAGCGCCTATCTAAGCGCGAGCTTAATCGCAAGAAGGGTCTGCAGGGTTACGAGGGTGATATCTATCGCAAACTAGACACCTTGATAGACGACAACAAAGAACTCATCGCCGATCAGCTATCGGACGAAAACGATAGCGTCGGCTATTCATCCCTCTCTAGGGTCAAGGCAAAAGATGGTTCGTTCGACCTGATGCCATTATTTGTCGGTAGCCAGGGTACGCTCGGTATTATCTCAGAGATGATTCTCAAGACTGAGTTTGTTAGTAGTGAGTCGTCTATCGCCGTCATGGCATTTGCTAGTAGCGATGTCGCGCGCGATGCTGTCGATGAGCTGGTACGCATGCGACCGTCTTCTCTGGAATACATAGAGTCAGCCTATTTCGAGGCCGCCCGTGAGCAGGGCAAGAGATACAAGGCCTACGAAGATGCCGCCAAAGAGCAGGCAGTAGAGGTTGTCTTGATAATCGGATTTGATGATTTCAACGCCAGGGCGCAAAAGAAGGGTCTAGCAAAGGCCAAGAAAATAGCCAACAAGTACGACGCCTCGTTTGTTTCTAGCGAAGATACCAATTCAGACGAACTGCGAGCCATGCGCAGTGTGACGATATTTACCAATATACCGCAGGGCAAGGGAAGTATCTCGCCGCCACTATTTAACGGCGCCTATGTGCCGTTTGAGCGCTTCGAATTGTTTTCTCAGGGTGTTGCCGAGCTCGCCAAGAAGCATCACGTCAGCCTGCCGCTATATGTACGCCCATACGAAGGTATAGTCGAGACACGACCAAATCTCAATCTAAGTAAAGTCGGTGATCGGCAAAAGGTTTTCCGTCTACTCGACGAATATGCCGCATTGATCGCTTCGCATAGCGGCTATCTAGTGGGCGAGTCTCGCGAAGGCCGTTTCAAGTCGCAGGCTGCCTACAAGCAAGTCAACGAAGAGTTACGGGATCTGTTCAAGAAAGTCAAAGACATCTTCGACCCACAGGGTATCCTAAACCCCGGCGTCAAACAGCCTGGCGAGCTAAAGACCATCATCTCTCAGCTCAACGTCGAACACTCAGCGGCCAGCACCGCCGGACATACACCTCGTCGCTAGCAACTAGCTTTGGGTTTTGGTATAATCTGCTAGTGCGCAGTCATTGTGTAAATGTCGGCGACTGCGTGGTCAACGCAAGTGTTCGTAGACGCGCTCAGCGCTAGGGAGTATGTACGCGGATGTGGCGGAATCGGTAGACGCGCTAGCTTCAGGTGCTAGTGCCCCTCGGGGCGTGGAGGTTCAAGTCCTCTCATCCGTACCAAAATAACACAACCTCACTAGATGAGGTTGTGTTATTTTTTTAGAAAAGTAGTAGCTACTGCGGGACTGTGTGTGCGGTTTAGAACCCAGTGATTTCTTTAAACCTAACATCCTTGATATCGCTACCGGAGCATGTCGCCTCAAACTTCCATTTACCGTTTGCGTCTACGGTGTTTGCGTTAGCTAGACAGTCACCAACATTCGCGCCCTCTGCGTCCAGTGCGGAAAAAGTGATCTGAATATACCCATCGATACTCTTATCGCTATTGTTTGAAACGTAGCCAACAACCTGGGTCATGTATGGGTTGCTTGTATCTATTGACCAGCCGTCATCTAGTGTTAATCGTGGTTTTTCCTCCGTCTTCTTAGATTCCTGCTGCGTATCTGCTTTACTATCCGTTGATTTGGTTGTCTCAGTAGCCTGGTTGCTTTCTTGACCTGTGGAGGCGCCAATAATAAGAATTACAATGATGGCAACTGCCCACACCAACTTTCTTTTATAAAACGGTTTCTTTACTTTTTCTGACATAACCACTCCTTCGCAGTGTTATTTCTTATACATATAGGGTGGCCCAATAAAAAGGACGACCCGCAGGTCGTCTAAAACCAGTACCAGCTTACGCCAAATACTTTTACGCGAGTCGCCCATTTGTAGGCGTAAACACGCGAATATATATCGCTTGTTGATACTGGTTTTAGACATCACTATTATAACACGTGTGAAACTCACCCATGTATAATCACTAATATGACAAAAGACACCCGAAACGTAATCGATAAATATAAGGGCCTACCGACTGACGATATAAAATTCGACCTGGATAAGTCTCGGGTTGACTTGGAGATTGCTATCGAAAACCTCGAGCGAGATTTCAATATGGGTACGATTGTACGCTCGGCAAACGCCTTCAATGTCGCCAAGATTCATATCATCGGGCGGCGACAGTGGAATAAGCGTGGCGCTATGATGACGGATAAATATATGAATATAGAATACCACTCGTCGGTGGCGGATTTCGTGGAGCACAGCCGAGGTAAAGCTATCGTAGCGATAGACAATATACCCGGCGCAGTCGACTTACACGAAGCCGAGTTGGCTAGCCAAGATATCGTCCTTGTTTTTGGTAGCGAAGCCAGTGGATTGTCGAGCGAGATGTTGGCAGCTAGTCAGCAGACGATTGCTATCGAGCAATTTGGTAGCACTAGGTCGCTAAATGTCGGCGTAGCGGCTGGTGTAGTCATGTATGAGTGGTTGCGACGCCACAAATTGACAAAATAACAAAAACGTGTAGTATATACACATGAATAACGAAGGCCTATCTAGAGTCGAGCCTGTACAAGATATCAGACTGGAGTTTAATCCTAACTTTCACTTGTCTCAAAGATTAAACGGTCTACTTAGGGACGAGTCTGATCCGATGCAGATCGTCCTAAATAAGCGCATCATATTGCCTGCTGGCGAAAAGGTAGGTGACATAAATCGTGTACAAAGAGATCTGGGATCTGCTGGTCTCAAAAACCTACGCCTAAAGGGTGTCGAATCAGAGATTGTTTATATAAAAAACAAACTAGCCGGCGTGGTGATAAATATTGAGCTTCAGCGTTCGGCTGAGTTAGCTGCTTTTATGCTCGACTATCTCAGCTTGGGCGATGAGCTTGTCTCTACTAAGGGGCTCGGGCTGGTGACACACGCCAAGGCTGCCGACATCAAGACCAATCCTGTCACATTCGTAGAAGAGCTAGACGCGTTATCTTCTCGACTGTCGCATCCAAATACTTCACGCCAATACACCGTCGACTATGACGGCATGCGAATCCGTTCGGGCATTCGCCGATCTGAACAAGCCTAACACTTGTAATTAGAGGCCAAACGTGTGAAAATAACCACAATGAGTTCATTATCAAATCAGCCCTACAAAGGCACGCGCGACTACTACCCAGATGATATGTGGGTGCGCAACTATATCTTTTCGACTTGGCGCAAAGCCGTGCAGTCGTTTGGCTACGAAGAATACGGCGCTCCGACACTCGAGCCGCTAGAGGTCTATACCGCCAAGAGCGGTCAAGAGCTAGCAACTGAGCAGACCTATGCCTTCACTGATCGTGGCGGTCGCATGGTGGCGATTCGTCCCGAGATGACGCCGTCTATCTCGCGCATGGTGGCAGCGCGACGCCAAGAGTTGGGCTATCCGGCCAGGCTCTATAGCGTAGCTAACTTTATGCGTTACGAACGCCCGCAGCGTGGTCGTGAACGTGAGTTTTGGCAGCTAAATGTCGATATGTTTGGTGTCGAGACTATGCGGGCCGAAGCCGAGATTATCACGCTTGGCGACAAGATAATGAAAGCCTTTGGTGCGACTGACGACATGTATACGATCCGCGTCAACAACCGCAAGCTCATCAATGTCATGATGGCGCAGTATCTAGGCCTAGACGCCGTACAGGCGCAGCTTATGATCAAGCTGTTTGATCGCAAAAACAAGGTCAGTCCAGAGGATTTCCGTGACCAAGCCATCGAGATTTTCGGCAAAGATATGGCAGATGTCGGTCTGATGAAATTGTCACTACTGCTCTCTGCTAAGTCGATGGCAGATTTGCCGACCGAGATACTCGACAGTGCTGTCGTCATGGAAGTTCGTGATCTATTTAGCCTACTAGAAAGAGCCGGGGTCAAGAGCGCTCGTTTCGATATTACGCTGATGCGCGGACTTGACTACTACACCGGCACGGTCTTCGAAGTCTTCGATAATCATCCAGACAACAATCGTGCGATGTTTGGCGGTGGTCGCTATGACGGATTGGTCGGACTATTCGGAGCCGAGCCTATCTCAGCCGTCGGCATGGCGCCGGGCCTGACGATGACCGAATTATTCCTACGTTCACATGATTTGTTACCAAAATTCAACTCGACTACTCAAGTTTATGTCGTCGCCCTAGGCGATACCTACGACGAGGCCTTGATCTTCGCCGATAAACTACGGGCCGAAGGCGTAAATACCGAGCTAGATATCACCGATCGCAAGCTCGACAAGCAGATAAAAGCTGCCGTCAAAAAGAACATCCCATACATCGTCTTTGTCGGTGAGGAAGAGCTAAAGAGTGGGCAGTATTCCTTCAAGGAAGTTGCTACAGCCAAGGAGCAAAAGCTCAGCTTTGAGCGGATCGTCTCTGAGGTAAAAGACCATCGCCGTCAGTCGACTGGTACGGGCAACGAGTTTGACCTCTAGAGATACTTTGCTATACTTGACAGAGTATGAAAACATCTGTAAAAAATCTATCCGACACACGTGTCGAGCTAACTATCAAGCTCGGCAAAGAAGAGCTCGCGGCAGCCGAACAGGTTGCCCTAACCAAGCTCGCCAAAAACATCAAAGTACCAGGCTTTCGCGCCGGCAAAGTCCCAGCTAGCGTAGCCGCTAAGCACGTTGAGTCTGGCAGTCTAGCGCAGCAAAGCCTAGAGGACGCCGTTTCCAGGGCTGTGGCTGAGGCATTTATCGCCGAAGATATCCAGGCACTAGAGCGTCCAGCTGTCGATATCAAGAAATTTGTTCCGTCTAGCGAGGTAGAGTTTACAGCCGAAGCCGACATCTTGCCAAAGATCAAGCTCGGTGACTATAAGAAGCTCGGCGTTAAGCAAGAATCCGCAAAGGTAAGCACCGCTGAAGTAACCGATATCATCGATCGTATGTTAGAAGGCAGCGCCGAGAAGGTAGCTGTCGAGCGTGCGGCCAAAGACGGCGACGAAGTGGTTATCGACTTTGTTGGCAAAAAAGACGACGTCGCTTTTGACGGCGGGGCAGCCCAAGATCACAGCCTCAAGCTAGGTAGTAATAGCTTCATCCCTGGCTTCGAAGAGGGAATTGTCGGCAAAAAAGCCGGCGATAAGTTTGATCTCAAGCTGAAGTTTCCAAAAGATTATCACGCCGACGAACTAGCCGGTGCTGACGTGGTGTTCGAGACTACTCTCAAGGCCGTCAAAGAGTCAAAGCAGCCAAAGCTTGACGATGACTTCGCCAAGAAAGTCGGTCAAGGTGTCGAAACTGTCGCCGAACTAAAAGCCGATATCAAGAAAGAGCTTCAGGCTCAAAAAGACCGCGAGTCAGCTGAAAAGCACAAAGACAATCTAGTAGCAGCCCTAGTAGACACCAGCAAGGTACCGGCTCCACAAGTACTGGTCGACGATCAGGCTCGAAGCATCGAGCAAGATATGCGCCAAAATCTTATGTATCAGGGTATCACGCTAGAGCAATATATCAAGACTCAGAAATTCAAAGACGAAGCCGATTGGCAGAAAAAAGAAGTTGCGCCGGCTGCCGAGAAGCGTGTCAAGGCAGGCTTGGTCTTGGCTGAGCTTAGCAAAGAGCTCAAGGCAGAGGCTAGCGCCGATGAACTAGCTGAGCATATAAACCTATATCGTCAGCAATACGCCAACAATCCAGACGCGCTCAAACAATTCGAGCAGCCAGAAGTACAGCGCGACATCGCCAATCGCTTACTGACCGAAAAGACAGTCGATAAGCTCGTCGAGCTAAATAAATAGACTTGAGGTTTACGCCAGGCTAGCACTCTATTTACACGAGTGCTAGTTTTTGTGTATAATGAAAGCATGACAAAGCCATCGAACTATCTAGTACCGACAGTTATCGAGAAGACTCACGACGGCGAGCGCGCCTTCGATATCTATTCTCGCCTGCTAAACGAACGCATCATCTTCTTGGGCGAAGACGTCAATGAACACACGGCCAATATAGTAGTAGCTCAGTTGCTTCATCTGGCATACGAAGATTCGAGTAAAGACATCAAGCTCTATATCAATAGCCCTGGCGGTAGCGTCTACGACGGCCTGGCTATCTACGACACTATCCAGTATATCAAGCCAGATGTGCAGACTATCGGTATCGGCTTGCAAGCTAGCATGGGAGCCTTCTTGCTCAGTAGTGGCACCAAGGGTAAGCGCTTCGCTCTGCCAAATAGCCGGATTATGATCCATCAGCCATCGAGCGGTACTCACGGTAAGATTACTGATCAAGAGATTACGCTCAAAGAGGGGATTTACCTCAAACAGCAACTCAACAAAATCCTGGCTAGCAACACCGGTCAAAAGATTTCTAAGATTGAAAAAGACGCCGATCGTGACTTCTGGATGAGTGCCGATGAGGCCAAAGATTACGGACTGATCGACGCAGTTATCACCAAAGCCTAATCAAAACTCGCAAAACACTTGACTATTTGCCTAGAAACCTCCACAATGGATAACTAGAAGTAGTGTAGCTGTGGTTACCTATGTCCGTGAAGTGTGGCAGCATAACGGACTGATCACTAGCTTGGGAATCTTCGGCGCCGATTACCCAACAACAATTTAAATGCGAGGAGTGTTATACACGTGGCAAAAACTAAGCCTACCGAGCAGACAAAGCGTGTCTTTTTTACCAAAGACGATACCGCTCTGCCTGTTCCAGATCTCATCGCTCACCAGCACAATTCATGGCGTGAATTCGTCGATACTGGTTTGAGTGAAATATTTTCAGAACTAAATCCAATCGAAGACTATACCGGTCAAAAGCTCGAATTGCGATTCAAAGAGTATAGATTTGATGAACCAAAAAACAGCGAATCTTATGCCAAAGAAAATAACCTGACATTTGATGCTCCGCTACACGCCAACGTCGAGTTGACCAACAAAGTCACAGGTGAGGTCAAAGAGCAAGAAATTTACCTCGGTGATTATCCTTGGATGACTGAGCGTGGCTCTTTCATCGTCAACGGTACTGAGCGTATCGTTATCTCTCAGCTGATCCGTTCGGCTGGTGTGTTCTTCACTGCCGACAGCGTAGCTGGTCGCAATTACTACGGTGCCAAGCTCATCCCGGGCCGCGGTGCTTGGCTAGAGTTCGAGACCGCTTCAAACGGCGCAATCTACGTCAAGATCGATCGTCGCCGCAAGCTACCAGTCACTACGCTTATCCGTGCACTGGGCCACAGCAAGACTAGCGAAGTTCGCAGCTTGTTCGAGGATGTCGATACCGGTGACGTCAAATATATCGAAGCTACACTAGAAAAAGACACCACTCGTGGTTCAAACGAAGCCCTCATCGAGGTTTATCGCCGCCTACGACCAGGTGACTTGGCGACTGTCGAAAACGCTCGTACTATGATCGAGCGCATGTTCTTTGATTTCAAGCGCTTCGACTATAGCCGAGTTGGTCGCTACAAGCTCAATCAACGACTAGGTATGGACGTACTCAACACTGCCGAAAACCGCGTCTTCCAGATGAATGACCTAGTGGCTATCGTGCGTGAGTTGATCCGCCTAAACAATACCCAAGACGCACCAGATGATATTGACGCTCTGTCGAATCGCCGCGTCAAGCTAGTTGGTGAGCTCGTCGGTCGTCAATTCCGCGTCGGTATGCTCCGCATGCAGCGCAACGCCATGGATCGCATGTCTATGTCAGATCTAGAGACTGTCACACCTAGCCAGCTTATAAATGCTCGCCCAGTGGTAGCAGCAGTCCGTGAATTCTTCGCGAGCTCACAGCTTTCGCAGTTGATGGACGAGGTTAACCCACTATCTGAGCTTTCACACAAGCGACGCCTTAGCTCGATGGGCCCTGGTGGCTTGTCACGTGAGCGTGCTGGCTTCGATGTGCGCGACGCTCACCCGACTCACTACGGTCGACTATGTTCAGTTGAGACACCAGAAGGTGCCAACATCGGACTCGTACTAAACCTCGCGACATATGCTCGTATCAACGAATACGGCTTTATCGAAACTCCTTATCTCAAGGTAAAAGACGGCAAGGTGACCGACGAAGTAGTCTACATGGACGCTTCGCAGGAAGCTGTCGAAGTTATCGCCGACGCTGGTGCCGAGCTAGACAAAGACGGCCGTTTCGTCGCCGAGCGTGTATCTGCCCGCAATGAGCTCCTGCCAGAGCAAGTTGATGTCAGCGATGTTACCTATATGGACGCCGCCAACAAGCAGATTCTTGGTTCGACCGCCTCATTGGTTCCATTTATCGAGAAAAACCGTATCGACCGTTCATTGACCGGCTCAAACATGCAAAAGCAGGCCGTACCACTACTAGACCCACAGGCTCCTGTGGTCGGTACTGGTATCGAAGCCGAGGTCGCTCGCAACACCAGCCAGTTGATTACAGCCGAAGCCGATGGTGAAGTTGTTCGTGCCGATGGTGACGAAGTTCACGTCAAGTACAAAGACGGCGTCAAGAAGTACGAGCTAGTCCACTTCGCTAAGTCAAATGACGACCGCTCAATCAACCAAAAGACTCGCGTCGAGCGTGGCCAAAAGGTCAAGCAGGGCGACATCTTGATCGAGGGTGCTTCTGTGGCTGACGGTGAGTTAGCGCTTGGTCGCGACCTGACTGTCGCCTTCATGCCATGGTCTGGTTACAACATGGACGACGCGATTGTCCTCAGTGACCGACTAGTCAAAGAAGACGCTCTAACTAGCATCAATATCAAGGACTACACTGTAGAGGTTCGTGAAACCAAGCTCGGTGACGAGATTGTAACTCGTGATATTCCAAATGTCAGCGAAGAATCACTCCGCAACCTAGACGAGCAGGGTATCATCCAAGTTGGTGCTGAAGTCCGTGCGGGTGATGTTCTAGTCGGCAAGATTACTCCGAAGGGTGAGCAAGAGCTCAGCTCCGAAGAGCGACTACTACGCGCTATCTTCGGTGAAAAAGCCAAAGACGTCCGCGATACAAGCCTTCGCCTCAATCACGTTGGCGGCGGCAAAGTTGTCGGCGTCAAGGTCTTTAGCCGTGATAATGGTCATGAGCTCAAGTCTGGTGTTATCATGCAAGTTCAGATTTTCATCGCTCAGTTCCGCAAGATTTCAGTTGGTGACAAGCTAGCTGGTCGTCATGGTAATAAGGGTGTCGTGGCTCGTATCTTGCCAGTCGAAGACATGCCATTTATGGAAGACGGTACACCTATAGACGTCATCCTAAACCCACTCGGTGTCCCGAGCCGTATGAATATCGGTCAGCTGTTTGAGACTCACCTTGGTATGGCAGCGCGTGCGCTTGGCTACAAGGTCGCAACTCCACCGTTCAATGGTATTTCAGACGAAGTAATCTCTGGTGAGCTAGAAAAAGCCGGCTTTGCTCGCGACGGCAAGAGCCAGCTATTTGACGGCCGCACCGGTGAAGCATTCGAAGAGCGCACTACTGTGGGTGTCATGCACATCATCAAGCTACACCACATGGTGAGCGACAAGATCCACGCTCGTTCGACTGGTCCATACACTATGGTTACCCAGCAGC
>CALMYZ010000048.1 GCA_937873745.1 uncultured Candidatus Saccharibacteria bacterium
ACCACTCGTGGAGATGGCTGAGCGCCGTTGTCTAGGTACTTTTGAGCTAGCTCAACTTGGACCTTTGATTCTTTGGTATGTGGGTTGTAGCTACCAACATAAGCGACAACACGACCGCTTGATGGGTGGCGCTGTGACTCTTGGACGGCTATTCGGTAAACGGGTAGACCCTTACGACCGAGGCGTTGCAAACGGATTGCGAGCATAAAAAATTACGTTCCTTTACTCTACTCTTAGAATTTATATTGATTCTCTGACGATTTTACCTTGTTTTTACAGATAAGTCAATCTAGTTATCGCGACTCGTCTGCTCGCTATAGACAGATAGCGCAGCACGGGCGGCTTGCTGCTGAGCGGCTTGCTTGCTAGAGCCGCTACCTTGCCCCATTAGCTTGTCGCCGATATAGACACCCAGAGTGAACACCTTGTCATGGTCTGGGCCTATCTCACTGATGACCTTGTAGACAGGCGTAGCGTTGTCGATACGCTGTGAGACCTCTTGTAGATGAGATTTCGGATCACGCCAGCTACCAGACTGCAAGATACCGTCTAGTTTTGATACGATGTGCTTTTTGATGAATTCATCGGCATCTTCGTAGCCACGCTCCAGATAAATCGCGCCTATGACGGCCTCAAAGGCGTTTGCCAATATCTGCGCTCTAGCCCTGTCGCTACCCGACTTTTCGCCGCGCGACATCCGGATGAGCGGCTCGTAGCCCAGGTTCTTGCCGGCAGCACCGATACTCTCAGTACGAACTAGCGCGGCTCGCCAGCTAGTCAAGATACCTTCTGGCTCGCTAAAGTTGGTGTATAGATAGTTCGTGACAGACAGCTCCAGTACGGCATCGCCTAGAAATTCTAGACGTTCGTTGTGCTCAGATACGCTCTTTTTGTGCTCGTTTACATAGCTGCGATGAGTCAGAGCCGTAATCAGTAGGTCGATGTTTTCAAATTCAAAGCCAAGTACTTCGCGCGCAAAATCCTGATAAGGAGCCTTCAGCATACCTGACATCAGAGGTTTTCCTCGCGGATACGAGCCTTGGCCTTTAGCATCAGCTTGGCGATATCTTCGTATTCTATCTTGTCGAGCGCGTCGTTGAAACTAAACCATTCGATACCGTTCATCCACTCTTCTTTCTGGATGTCATCTGAGCCGGCCAATGCCTTGACTAGATATATCTGAGTGGTCATAAGTACCAGCTTGTCGATACGGCGATAGCGAAAATGTATCTTGCCAAGCCAGCCCTGAAGCTCGACGTTCTTGAGCCCGGCTTCCTCGCCAATCTCGCGCTTGGCGGTCTGCTGAGCTGTCTCACCCTCTTCGATATGACCTTTTGGTATCGTCCAGCGATCCTTGGCATCTTGGATGAGGAGTATTTCTATGCCGTCGTTTTTGTTGCGACGCCATACGATACCGCCAGATGTCGGCTCACGGACTATTTCTTGTATAGAAGGCTTGCGGCGATTGAAATATTTCTTAAAATCATCAAACTTTGGTGTTGCCATCGTCAGATCCTTCCACGAAAGTCCTAAACGCAGTACCAAGCACTCCGTTTATAAACTTACTTGAATTATCTGAACCAAACGACTTGGCTAGCTCGACAGCTTCGTTGATAGCAACCTTTGGCGGCACTTGCTCGGCGCGATGTAGTAGCTCAAACAGACCCAGCCTAAGCACATTGCGATCGACTCGAGCGACTTGCTCGAGAGGCCACTCTGGTGCGATAGGCTGTATCTTACTATCTAAATCTACCTGGTGTTCAAGTACGCCAGCCACCAGCTCTTTGACAAAAGACTTGTCATCGATAGCTGATTCGTAGCGCTCTAGGTTGCGACCCAAGATTTCGTCGATATCTACAGAGGTATCTCCCGACTGAGTACGAAACTCAAATTCATACAGAGACTGTAGTGCGACGATACGTCCGAGGTGTCGATTTGATGCCATAAATCGTTTGGTTCTTTCTTTTAATGTTAAGTTCGTAGCCTATTGGCTATTATTTTGCTAGAGCTTTGCCAGTTTCGCGCTTGGTAGTGCGGACCTTGACTGGTGACTTGGCGTTGACTGCGCGAGCCAGCTTGAGTCGTAGGTGGCTACGGCGAAGACCGGTCTTGCGGGGGCTAGACTGTTTCTTGGGTTGTCCCATGGTAATGTTCTCCTTTTCAGGTTGTTATTAGACTTACAGCTGATTATAGCCTAAAAGTTATGTTTTCTCAAGTACTATTGACAAATAGTAGCATAAGTAGTATAATGGGGTTATGAGTAAATTTGAATCGTTTAAGAATCTTCTACCACAGGATCCCGAATCAATAAAAAAACGTAGGGATCGTATCCTTATACCGCTAGGTGCGATTGCGGCAACCGTTGCATTTGGTTTAGCTGCAGGTAAGGGCCTAGACACTATTAGGTCCGAGAATATAGGCCAAACAGTAGTAATAGTAGAGGGTGGAGATAGCGCCTCAGACCCTGTGAGAAGAGCTATCGAAGACCTCAGGGAAAATAATCCTGATTTCAACCCGAGCGAAAAAGCTATAATCGGTGCTGGAGACAGCTTAGATAATGGGGTTGGACCGCGATTACAGCCGGGCGACGTAGTCGCAGTGACGGGTCACGACGCAAACGTAGACAAGCTTGACGACGTTACTGCCGAAATTATACCAAAATATCCTGGCGAATAAGACCCTCTACAGTACCACGCTCACCAACCGACCAGGCACATAGATAAGCTTGGTCGGTTTTTTGTCGCCGATAAACTTGGCGACATTTTCATCGGCCAAAGCCAGAGCCTTGACTTCCTCATCGCTGATCTCGACCGCCACCTCTAATTTGGCGCGTAGCTTGCCGTTTACCTGTACGATGATAGTCTGCGTACTACTGACTATCCGTGCGTCGTCCCAGACTGGCCACTCGACAAAATCTAGCTGACTGTCATAGCCGAGCTGCTCCCATAGTTCGGCTGTCATGTGCGGCGCAAATGGCTGGAGTAGCTTGATGAGCGACTCGATAGCGAACTGCCAGTCGCTAGAGAAGCCGTCGACCTTCAGTTTGTATAGTTCGTTGGTGTATTCCATCAGGCTAGCGATGGCTGTATTAAAACTGAGTCGATGGATGTTGGTAGTCACCTTTTTGATAGTGGTGTGCGTCAGGCTGGTCAGAGACTCGGGCGTAGCCGTACTAGATTTGTCACTCTCGTCGTATTCTTGGGTTAGCGTCCAGACGCGGTTGAGGAAGCGATAGACGCCGGCGATGCCGCGACTAGACCAGTTGGAGTTTTCGTTTATCGGACCGAGAAATAGCTCAAATGTACGCAAAGCATCGGCGCCATAGCCAGCATCTATGACTTCTAGTGGATCGACGACATTGCCGAGAGATTTGCTCATCTTGCGACCGTCCTCGGCTTGTATCAGGCCGTGATAAACCAGCTGCTTGACCGGCTCTTTGGTAGGTACGAGCTTCATATCGTAGAAGACGTGACTCCAGAAACGGACATAGAGCAAGTGAGCTACGGCGTGGTCACCACCGACATACATGTCTACCGGAGACCAGTAGTTCGCAAGTTCCGGATCCCAAGCTTGCTGATTGTTTTTTGGATCGATGTACCGCAGTAGATACCACGAACTACACGCGTAGCCATCCATGACGTCGGTCTCGCGCTTGGCCGGCTCGCCACAGGTCGGACAAGTAGTGTTTACCCAGTCATCTTGGCGTGCGAGCGGAGACTTGCCGTCGCCTTTTGGTGCGAAATCCTCGACACCTGGCAAGACAACCGGTAGTTGCTCATCTGGTACAGCCACAGCGCCATGAATATCACAGTGGATGACAGGAATAGGCGCGCCCCAGTAGCGCTGACGACTAATCAGCCAGTCACGCATCTTGTAAGTGGTTTGGGTCTTGCCCACGCCCTGCTGCTCAAGCCAAGCAACTATTCGCTCACGAGCGTCGCTAGTCGACATGCCGTCGAACTTGCCAGAATTGATCAACTCACCTTCGCCGTGATAGCATTTCTCGTCTGAGTCAGCTGGTTTCTTGATAACTTCTACTATCGGCAGCTTGAACTTCTCTGCGAAGTCATAATCACGCTCATCGTGTGCCGGCACGCCCATGACAGCACCGGTACCGTAGCCGCCAAGCACATAATCTGCCACCCAGATAGGAGTTTCAGCTCCACCGGCTGGATTGATCGCACAGCTGCCAGTCCAGACGCCGGTCTTTTCTTTGCCTTCAGATTGGCGTTCGATTTCTGACTTTTTGACAGCTTCGTCGATGTAAGCCTCGACGCTCTCGCGCATATCGTCGGTCGCTAGCTTGCGAGCTAGTGGGTGTTCTGGAGCCAGTACCAAGAAGGTGGCGCCAAACAGTGTGTCTGGTCGCGTAGAAAATACGGTGATATCGTCGTCACTGCTGGTAGCGAAGTTTATCTCGGCACCCTGTGAGCGGCCGATCCAATTAGTCTGGGCTGTCTTGATCTTTTCTGGCCAGTCGAGTACTGGGATTTCTTCGAGCAGACTATCGGCGTAGTCGGTGATCTTGAAAAACCACTGTTTCATCGACTTTTTTTCGACTTCGGTGCCGCAGCGCCAGCATTTACCGCCCTCGACCTGCTCGTTTGCAAGCACGGTCTTGTCTACCGGACACCACCACTGCAGGCTTTCTTTTTGGTAAGCTAATCCACGCTCAAATAATTGCTTAAATATCCACTGTGTCCACTTGTAATACTCCGGGTCAGAGGTCTGAACCTCACGAGACCAGTCGATACTGGCACCGACTCGCTGGAGTTGATTTTTGAAATTAGCTACATTGTCGGCGGTGGCTTTTTGCGGAGATACACCCGTCTTGATAGCGTAATTTTCGGTCGGCAACCCAAAATTATCAAAGCCCATCGGGTAGACTACATTTAGACCATTTGCTCGATGAAACCTAGCGACGGCGTCGATAATCGAGTGCTCGAAGAAATGACCAGCGTGCATACCCGCGCCAGATGGATACGGAAACATCCCGGTCACATAATACTTCGGCTTGTCCGAGACTTCAGTCGCCTTGTAGCGTGAGTCTTCGCTCCAGATAGATTGCCATTTGGGGTCAAATTCGGTCGGGTTGTATCTTTTCATCAAGATACATTATAACAGATTGAGGTTACTATGTGCGGGCTTACTAGAATAAGTCTGACTCAGACTCGTCGAGTGAACCACTATCCAGCGAGCTATTAGTCGAGCTGTCGTAGCTGCTGTCGAGTGTCGTCGTCTGTGGTGTGTTGTATATACTCTTGATAGCTTCTTGTAATTCGCTAAACGGCACGAAATCCTTTGGAGCGACGACAGATGGTGTAGCCGTGAAGTCAGTATTGACGACTACTGACGTCTTAACTCCGTCCCTGTCAGTCTTTACAGCAACAGAGCGAAGCTGGTGATCAAATTGACCGATACGAATCTCAGTATGAACCTTGTCTAGATCTAGCGATGATTCGCTTGAGTCTATCTTTATATCGTCTGTCTCGACAGTAGACTCATTACACTTAGACATAGCTTTACCGAAGGCAGTCGACTTGGCAGCTTTGCTAAACGACTCTAATTTAGCCTCAACAAGACTTATGTCATAGCCGATAGCACCATCCTTTGTTGGTAGAGTTTTGTTTATCGTGACGAACTTATTGTCCGTATATACCCTTGTAAGCTCGCTTGACATGGATTTGTCGCTACCTAGCTTTGAAACAGCATCGTCTATACAAGCGCTATTGCTCTTGTACCCCTTGGCGTATTTTTCCATTTCGTCCGATGGTATTTGTATCCATTTATTGTCTATCTTATCTATAGTGGCGCGAAACTCCGACGGGAACTCTTCGTATTTAAGATTCGCTATCGCAGCAATCTCGCTCATTAGCTTTTTGGCGCCGTCTATCTTTACATATAGATCCTTCTTAGAGTCCACCATACCGGTACCGTTGAGCTTATACTCTTTACCCTGATGCTTCACATTCAAACTTACGCCCAAGGAACCACTGTTGCCACCGATCGACTTGCCATCAAACTCGACCTTTACACTCTCTATGCCGTACGAACTGGGTGAGTTTTTATCAGCCAAAAGCTCGACAGAACCATTGTACGTACTACTCTTTGCCTTGACGGCATTTATAAGCGCGTCACTGATGACTTTCTCTGGATTCTGATACCATACATTGTAAGCCAGGACGCTACCGCCTAATCCAAATACTGCGAATAGACCGATGACTATAGATATGATAAGTGGGGCTTTTGACTTCTTTGTCGTCGGCGTAACTGAAGACGGCTGATTAGATAACATCGGCTGATCAAATGTGATCGTAGCTGACGGTACTTGGTCTGTTGATGCGACGGATGGAGTAGCCACAGTAAGCTCCTGGTCGATAGCCAGCGGATATACACTAGCTGTGGCGACTTGAGGCGTAGCCAACTCAGGGGTCACTCTTGAATCGACCGAACCAAATGAAGGCTGGGCTACGACCGAATCTATCTCTGGAGTGCTATCTGGAGTGGTTGGCATAGACCACTGGTCGTCCATAGTTGGCGCTACTGGTTGATTATTGGCGATATCATTAAATTGATTATTCTCGTCCTTCATAGGGTCTCCTGAGATAAAATATTCTACACTTTATCTCAATCTTACCACAAGCGCTTTAATTATCGGCAAATTTAGAGAAGAAATCCTGCTTGGTTTTTGTCCAGGCCGGAGATTGACGCACCAATTTATGATAGTCGTCTGTATCGTGGAGCAGTACCTTGACAGCTTCTTCGGCGAAAATACTACCCTGAGAACCCTTCACTAACACGAGCGCGCCGTCATCTAGTACACTGTGTGCGAAGGCGCCGGCATCGATAGCTGAGTGAAACGATTTTACCTGACAACCACGCTGTCGTGCGACTGGAGCGGTGTACTTCTCGGCCTCTTCGCCTATAGTGATAACCCAAGATAATATATCCGGGTCACATAGCTCGCCCAAGGTGCGATGTGCCTGCTCCGAAGTAGCACCGAGTTCATTCATACTGCCCAATATAACGATGTGCTGAGGTGCCTCGATAGAATATATCGCTCGAAGCGCCGCCTTGGCAGCCGCTGGGCTGGAGTTGTAGGTGTCATCGATAATAATTGAGTTTTGCAGGCCTCGAAGAATGTTCATCCTACCAGGTACGGCCCGATACGTAGCTAATGCATCTGCGATGTCTTTTGGCAGCATACCTAGATTTGCCGCTACAGCCACAGCCGCCATGGCCGGTCTTAAGCTATGCTCACCGACGACCTTGATCTTGGCAGGGATCGACTCTGGGAATTCGGGAGCAAATATCTGACCACTATAGCCGTCGTCGACAGTGAAGTCTGAGATTTCGATATGATATTCAGCCGAGCCAGACGTACCATAAGTATCCATCGATGGATTAGTCAGAAAATCAGCGAAACGGCCATCGGTATCGTCTTTGTTTATCAAGGCGGTCTTTGAAAAGTTTGCTAGCGACAACTCCTCTTGTGCGACAGCCTCGATACTACCGAAAAACTCCATATGCTCTGGAGTAACACCAGTCACCACACCAATATCCGGCCGTAGATATCTAGCAAATACAGCCAAATCGCCTGGCCGATCAGAGCCTAGCTCCTGGATGACCACATCGACGTCTGTTGTTCGACGAATCCTCTGCCTGGCCTGTCTAAAAACTCGCTGCCAAGCCCAAAAACTACGAATATTTTCTGGGTACTCGATGCCGAGAATCGCCAAAGGCGCGCTCATGCTAGTATTGTGATTGCCGTCATGCATACGCACTCGATAGCGATACGATAGCACCGTAGCAACAGCTATCTTGGTGCTGGTTTTGCCGACACTGCCGGCTACCGCCACCAACTTGACTTCTGGATGTTTCTGGAAGTACTTCTGAACGTATTTTTCTAACTTTTTCTGGATGTGATTTTTAAACATAGACGCTATCTACTATAGACTACTTCAGCTTGATTGCCTACTTACCTTCTATAGATATATGTGGTAGACGCTTCTCTAGCCACTTCGGCAGCCACCAGGCTGACTTGCCCATAAGAGACATCGCAGCCGGTACGATGGTCATGCGCACGATAAACGCATCGACCAAAATACCCACAGCCAGACAGAAGCCAATCGCCTGTATAGTCGAGTCGTGATTGCCGACAAAGCCCGCAAAGACGCTTACCATGATAACACCAGCCGCCGTTACCACCTTGGCGCCAGCACCGAAGCCCTCTACGACCGCTTTTTTATGGTCTTTGGTTTTTTCGTACGCCTCGTGCATACCAGAAACCAAGAAGAATTCGTAGTCCATCGCGAGACCGAAGAGTATACCGATGGCGATAATAGGCATGAAGCTTACGATCGGACCAGGAGCTTCAGCGATACCAAACCAGCCCCACTGGAAGACCGCCACGAGCGCGCCAAACATCGCCAAGACAGATAGCAAGAAACCTAGCGTTGCCTTGACTGGTATCCAGATCGAGCGGAAGGCCAGTATCAGCAGGACCAAAGACAGTCCAACTACGACGGCTAGATATACGGGCAAGGCGGCAGATAGTTTGGCATTGATATCTTCTTGTAGCGCTGTCGAGCCGGTTACCGCCAGTGTAGTGTTGCTGTCGCCGCTCAGTTTCTTTTGTGCATCTTGCAAGCGAAGAGTCTGGATCAGCTCGGCTGTCTGCGAAGACGATGGCGAAGACTCCGGCACTACCTGGATGAGGCCGTAGGTACCGTCCTTGGCGACCATCGCTGGCAATACCTGGGCGACGTTATCCATCTTGGATATATTATCCGCTAGTTTATTGAGCTGAATATACTTAGCGTATTGCTCGACAGTCTTTTCTATCTCCGCCAGCGCAGCCTTGTGCTTGGCTTCACCCTCTGCTGTCGCCGCAGCAATCTGCTGCTGTAGAGCGAGTTGCTGCTCTGGCGTGACAGCTTGAGCCATCTGCTGCTGGATAGCGGCCTGCTGTTCTAGCTTAGCCTTTTGCATCTGCTGATTTAGCTGCTCCATGGCTGGGCCACGCACTGCTTCTTTTTCAGCCTCACCGACAGCAGGTAGACCTTCGACTACGACTGCGAGCGGACCATTGAAGCCTTCGCCAAAGCCCTTAGCCATCAAGTCGTAAGCACGACGCTGGGTAGAATCTTTCGCCGCGAACTGGTCGGTCGGTAGCCCTAGCCGCAAATCTTTTGACGGTATCGCTATAATCGCGATCGCTGCGATAGTCACCAGTAGTATAGTTTTTGGCCTTGAAGATATAAAATCACCCCACTTGTACCACACAGATCTCTTGTTCAACTTCACACTCTTGCTACCCTTTTTTGCTTGGGCTTTTTTGACAATCTGGCGATCACTGCGCGTAAACACGTGGTGAGTAGACAGACCTAGTAGCGCCGGGGTTAGCGTGATAGCCACGACAGCCGATATAGCGATACTGGCCGCACCGACCACACCCATAGTGGTGATAAACGGTATACCGAGCACGCTCAGAGCCGCCAATGCGATGACTACCGTCAAGGCCGCGAAAACGACCGCACTACCAGCCGTCGCGATAGACCGAACGGCTGCTTCTTTGTACGACAGCCCGGCTAATACGTAGTTGCGATATTTATTAACAATAAATAGCGAATAATCGATGCCAACAGCCAGTCCGAGCATGATAGCCAATACTGGCGTAGTCGAGCTGATATCTATCACCTGACTCAGCGCGAAGAGGCCTGCCATACTGACACCGATTGCGACTAGCGCATTGACAATAGGCATGCCAGCTGCCACTAGTGAACCAAGTGTGATAACAAGCACCATCAAGGCCACCAGCACGCCGCCTATTTCGCCAACCCCGACGATCTCACCCGGCGTGTGATCTATCAAATCACCACCGATTTCTATCTGTAGACCATCGGTACGAGCCTCGCTCACAGCCTCGGCTACAGCCGTCGTCGTCTTGCTATCTATCGAGCCCTGACCTTCGTCTAGCTGGACCTGCGCATAGGCGATATCGCCAGTTTTTGCTACAAATATCTCACTATCAAAAGGACTTGCCACCTGAGAGATTCCATCTATTGCTTTAACCTCTTTTATCAAGCTCTCTATCTGAGACTTGTAGTCGGCCACCTTGCCATCAGCCGTGTGAAATACTATCCGGCCCGAACCACTGCCGCTATCTGGAAACAATTCCCCAGCGCGGTCGATAGCCACCTGTGCATCTGTGCCGGGTATAGAGATAGACGAGCTAGTAGGCTTCATGTTGACATATGCCAAGCCGCCCAAGATACTTAGCAGCACTATCCAAAAACTAATAATCAGCCACGGCTTGCGAAAAGCCAAATCACCAATCTTCTGCAAAAAATTCGCCATCAAACCCCATTCTTTTTATATGATCTATGGTTTTATTATAGCATTTTTGCCATCGATAAACACGGTTAGTCGCATTGAATTAATCAGCAGTTACTCCTTGGGGTTATCTACATTAAGAGCCCCGAGGGTTAGGGTAAATCTAATTCAGGCCAAGAAAAATACCCAGGACTAGCCTGGGCATTTTTCTTGGTGCGGGTTAGGAGACTCTAACTCCTGGCCTCTTCCATGGCAAGGAAGCGCTCTAACAACTGAGCTAAACCCGCATGCTGCTTACAATTGAGTATTATAGTTTATTATAGTGATTTCTTCAAGAACTTCGTAGTACAATTGTACGTACATTATGACCAGTGCACTATTGCCAGTTAAATTCGACAAGGGACAGGGGTCTGTAGTCGTACTGCTCCACGGCTTAGGGAGTAGTGCTGAGAGCTGGGATTATACACTAGAGTTATGTGACTATACTCAAAATCGAGTAATAACACTCGACTTACTGGGTTTTGGTGACGCCCCAAAGCCAAGCGAATGCAAATACACCTTCGATGATCATGCGAATGCGGTAATCGCTACATTAGACAATCTGGGCTGCAAACTAGTGATGATAGTCGGTCACTCGATGGGATCTATCGTGGCTATAGAGATTGCTCGCAAGAGGCCGGATCTAGTAAATGGACTCGTGCTATGCGGTACGCCACTCTACAAGAAAGAGCCTCGCGATAACTGGTTAGCCAGGATGACTCGTTCCGGTGGTTTATATTTCAAAATATTTAGAGGCGTAAGAGATAGTCCTGACGCCATGAAGGCAGGTAGTGATGTCGCAAACAAGCTAACCGGCTTGATGAAAGGCGTAGAGATAACCGACCAGACATGGCCCGCTTATCGCGGTAGCTTGGAGCATACTATTATGCAGTTTGACACATATCGACATGCATTTGATATAGATACACCTATGTTATTTCTAGATGGCGTCTTTGACGTCTTTATAATTCACAAAAATAATCACACCATCGTACGCAAAAACGCAAACGCAAAGCACAAGACTATATTTGGCTCACACGAGCTGTCTTCGCGCCATAGTAAAGCGATTGCGCGCATAATCAATGTAAACTCCTTGGGATAAGCTATGTGCCAAACAAAAAACACCCTAGCTTTCGCTAAGATGTTTTTCTTGGTGCGATTTTACAACCAAGTCCGAACCTATTTCGAGCAAAATGGCTGAGCCGTGCAGGCTCAGCCCCAACGCCTGCGGGCGCGTGCGCCCGCTCGCCCCACCAGAAAAACCCTTTGCCTTATTTTTTGAGATTTCCCCCCGCCGAATTTCTTTTTTAGTTGTAAAGGGTGTTTCTGGTGGTTCGACTGCCACTTCATGGCAGAGGCGTTGGGACTTCGCCCAGGCGGCAGAGCCGCCGCGCTACGCGCCCACAACCCGAAAGTTTAGCAACTAACGAGGGAGCAACGAGTAAACCAAAAGTGCAAACAAACACGCTATATCTGGTGTACCGACACCAGATATAGCGTAGCTTCACTAAAGTGATAAAATGGAAAAAGATGACAAAGAAAAAGCAGCAAACTGGCCGAATTATCATGCCGCCAGGCATGAAGCCGCGACCAGAAGACCACGAAATATACGTTGCGGGCATTCTCGCGGAGTATTTCAAGGCGGATATCGAGTTTGTACCGCGCAGCAACCAGCGAACGCCCGACTTTCTCGTCAAAGGTAAAGTATGGGAGCTAAAAAGCCCGACAGGTACAGGCAAAAACAACATTCAACGCCAACTGCAAGAGGCGCACGGGCAGTCGGTCAATGTCATTCTCGACGCCAGTCGGTCAAAAATGCACCCCGATGAAATGCAACGACGAGCTGAATACCAGTTCAAGATAGTAAAATCTGTCAAACGCCTGATTTTCATACCAAAAGGCGGCGAACCACTTGAAATATATCGCTAATGTATGCTATAATGAAAGTATTGAAGGCTTCGGCAGTGTTGTAACACAGGTTCAGAACCTTTCACCCAAAAACTCCCTTCGGGGAGTTTTTGTTATCTACTTGAACTCAACTACTCTATCACGCCTAAACTTAACAGGGTAATCTCTATCGGCTTGTTGTGCTTGAATATATACATCATCAAAACCAACCAGATTAAGCTCTCGCCAGTATCTTGCGCTGCCTGCGCGCATAGATTGATAGCGGATTTGTATTTTTCCATTCTTGTGGGTTTGCAGATATTGGGCAAATTCGGCCTGATTAACCTCTCTGTCGCCTACGCTAAAAATAGTTGTAGCTTTTTCTTTGCGCGGCTTTGCCGCTGTGGATTTATGTGAGCTTATTTCTTTTTTGACATTGGGGCTTGTATGCGACTCTGACTTAATGGCCACACCTTGAGAAAGCGACTCTATAATCTGCACAGACTCTTTGCTATAGACTGGTACAATGAAGCCGTTACCCTTGCTCCATGCCTTACCAGTAGTTATACCGACTTGTAAAAGATTTTGTTTCAACTGGTCTACATCTGCCTCATCTTTGACACTAAAGCGCGCCTCCCAACCCTTGCTGGTATTTTGAGCATCTGGACGACGAATAGAGACTGACTGAGTACGCAGCCAGTCGCCAAGACTGCTTGGCTCTTCTGGCGGTTTCGGAACTTCTTTATTCTCAAGTGGCGTATATTCTAGCTCTGGTAATGTTTGTTGCTGTACTGGCTGGATAGGCTCTTTTCGCCTGCCAAATGCAGCTCTGGACGGTTGCGCTGCCATCGTTGTTTTGAGCGACTCGACAAAATCTTCAGGTATTTCCACATCAAGCGGTACATATGTAGGCTCATTTGTTACTGGCTCGTCGTGCGTTATTGCCTCGGCCTGCTTCATATATTTCTTGATGTAGTCGAGTAATTCTTGCTTTTGCTTGGTTTGGTCTTCGCACCATTCCGAATAAACAATACGATAGAAACGCCAGCCAGCCGTTTCTAGCACAGACTGTCTTTCGTAGTCGTTCGCTACGCGAACTTGACCATCGCCAGCTTCAAAGTGCGTCGGGCCGTCGCACTCGATAGCAAGTTTCTTACCAGATTTGATGTTGCGTATCACCAAGTCAATCTTAAACCCGCAACTTTCAACTTGTGTCGTGAGTGTGTATGCGGTGCTGTCGAGACTATTGAATAAGAAGTCGTAGACGTTTTCTTCAAACTTCGAGTCAAAATGCTGCTCTGTTTTAGTGAGGCGAGCGACTCGGCCGCGCGTCTCGACATATTCTAGGTAACGCTTGATCCAAATACCCTCTGGCCATAGATTGGGTGGAATTGATGTAACCGTATGAACCTGCAAACGTGCGCGGCTGAACGCAACATTGACGCGACCCTCAGCAATCTCCTTATTTATTTCACCACTTTCACCAGTCATTCTTATGTAGCGTGTTTTTTCTTGAGGGGACTTGATTACAAAAGAATAAATAACTATATCACGCTCATCACCTTGGATGCCTTCGATGGTTGATATTTTTACATCCTCATCAGGTATAACTCGTCGTAGCAACTCGGCCTGTTCATTGAAGAAAGCCAAAACAGCAATAGATTTGTCTTTCGTTTGGTCGTTGCTTTTTATATCAGCAATGAGTTGCTTGATGTAGTACGCTTCGGTAACATTAGTTTTTTCAGAAAGCTCAATCGACGGCTTCACTGCAACGATATGATTTTTCAAAACTCGTCCATCGTCCATTGCCAAGATGTCGTCATTTACAACCTGCAAACGTCGGCCGCGCGGCTCATAAAACCACTCGTTTGAAAAGCCGATAAGTTCATTCGGCGAACGATAGTGATTACGCAAGACGGTCGTTTGAAAGCCCGACAGCTTGGCAATATCCATGACTGACTTTACTGAGTCTTCGCTTGCTTTAATCTGGAGGTCTTCGGGGATACTGTGTTTTTTGGCAAGTGCCTCAAGACGTGCATTCGATTTGAAAGCGGTGGTTGTGTCGCGCATCTGCAATGTATCCCCAAAGAATACGGTGTGTGCTGAGCGATACATTACTGGCAATGAATACGATATGTTGCACTGCGAGGCTTCGTCGATAATGACATAGTCAAATAGATTTTGCTCAAGCGGTAAAACACGCGAGGCGTCGTCTAGCCCCATCATCCAGATTGGAATAATTCCCGACATTGCCTCAAAATTGAAAGGGTCGGATTTGAGCGAGTCGAATGTTTTGTAAGCTTTTTTGGTCTTACTCAATTTTCGGCCAATGCTCTCAAGGGCTGCACGATACTTCTTTTCCTTACGATAGTTTTCAACCTTAATTGCCAGCCGATTTTTTAGATAATCACGAATGAGAGATTTGTAAGCCTGCTTTTCGCGTATGATTTGTTCATTGACAAGGTTTGGATTGAGCGACTTGTACTCATCAAGCATTTTACTCACTGCGAGGCGACGCTGAATACGGGCGAAAACTTCATCTTTACTCTGGCCTGATAGCAGATGTTCGAGCCGTTTCATTGACTCATCGTCAAGCTTGAGGCTATCGAGTTTTTGACTCAATGTCTTTAATAGGTCTTGGTTCGCAAGTGTGTCTTTCGATATGGCCTCTACTGCTGCCGATGTCTCTTTAATCTGACTCGCAAGTTCCTCTTGCTGTTTTTGAAGCGTGTCTTTAGCCATAAAGTACGCTCGTATCTCTTTTAGTTGTGTGCGGCGCTCTGTCTTGCTGTTTTCACTGAAAATAATACTCTTGAGCGACTCATACATTTCGCGCGGCAGCGCATCAAGACTCGCATTGAGTTCTTTGCTAAGCTTCATATTATTAAGGGCGCTCTTGAAAATATTACTCTTGCGGTCTACAGCGTACGTCTCGAAACTTTCAAGGAGTATCTTCATCATCTCGGATACATCGGCAAACTCTAAGTCATGTAGTAATTCTTGCTCGTTATTGAGCCATTCGTAGTGAGATTTTGCAAAAAACTTTTTCGTGATTGCGGCGCTTTTTGCCTTGGTCTGCTTAATGTCGTCGCCCAGAGTAGTTTTGTGCTGTTCAAGCTTTTTCTGTTTTTCGGCCAGGTCGCTTGAAGCTTGCTGCGCTTTGGCGATATCGGTGTGCGTTTGTTTGAGTTCCTCATACCACTCATTTGTTATACGAGGAGCATTCGAGTCAAAGTCAAAACCATCAAGTTTTGTCCACTCCTCGTGCAGCTCAAAATAACCTCGTTCATTTGCGAGTGCCCCGTCGAACTCTGGCTTATATTCGTGTAATTTTGCAAGCGCCTGACTAGGGTCGTTTGCAGTAGTGGGTTGGTAAAGTGCTTGCGCAATACCTTTCAAAGCATTGGCAGCGCTATCTTTTTCATCTTCCTCCGAGTGGAGTCGTGATGTTCTATCGGGCAAGTAGCCATAAAGGTATGGAATATCAAGCGTTTTGAGCTTATCTTTCACGCCCCGAACCGCTTGGTCTTTTTGACTGACAAATAGTACTTTTTTGCCAGTGGCCGCCAGATGACAAAGGATATTGGCAATCGTTTGAGATTTACCAGTGCCAGGAGGCCCCTCAACAACGGCGGCGCGGTTATCAATTCTGCCTAACACTTGAAGCTGCGAAGTATCATAAGGAAATGGAAAGAATAATTCTCGTTCGCCACTATCGTCTGTTGGATTGCTGATTGACATATCTTGGTCATCAACCCAGGCACTCAAGGAAGTTGCAAGCATTTCTTCATCATCTGCCGCGTCGATTATGCCGAGTAGGTCTTGCGACAGGAAGTGATTGACCTTTGGCAGCAAGATGACAAGCACGTTTTCCATGTCGGGTTGATTGATAATGTCTTTTGCACCAGCTTGCGTGAGGTAATGTGTAATTTTTGTCCAGAGTTCATCGACATAGTGAGCGTCTAGCGGAATGGTCGTCGTTTCGCTTGCCTCGCTCTGCGCAATGAAGCGGAACAACTCATCGCGGTCGTCTTGTCCTAAAAATTCGTTTAGGAAGCCAACGTTCGTCGTTATAAGCGAGTCGTCGATACTCAAGCTATAGTGTCGCGCGCCGCCTCGGTCTTGGTAGTTTATCGTAACAGGCACAGAAAACAAATGCTGCTCAACTTTTTTATAACGTCCATGCTCGTTTTCGTCGTCCGTAGCACTGTCAGTAAGCGGCTCAGCCGAGAAACCGACTCGTCCAAAGCGAAGCGATATTTGCTTGGTGTATGAGCTAGTGTCGTATTTGCGGTAAATGTCGTCTAGCGCTTTTGCAATTTCCAGCTTCAGCTTCTCATTTTCATCAAGTTCACTATCTTCCTCTTGCTGCTCCTCGTCTGACTCAAGGTCAAGTTGGTCAAGTTTTGGCTCAAGATTAAGCTTCAGGGTGAGCGCGTCATAGTCAATTTCCGTATCGCGTTTGTATAGTGGCGTAGCATCAAGGATTTCTTGCGGAATTGTAACTTGTTTTGCCTGACGTGATAACAAACTTGGCGAGACCAAGTCGATATAATCGCGGCAATACATTGCCAAATGTTTTAAGCTTGTCATATCTGTCCTTATTATAAGCGATAACGTCGTGATTTAGGCGACAATCTTCCCCTAGAGTTATGAATTATTGAACGCTGATTTCGACGAACTAAAAAGCTCGCCGCCAGCGATGGCATAAATGCCACCTACAATCCTTTCGGACTGTAACTATCGCGAAATAGGCTCTGACGACGAGCTTTTATTTCGCGATAGATTTTTAACCATGCCAACAGAGTTGGTTTAGGTCATAAGTGTTTTACCACTTGAATGTATTTTATCATATTTATCCCTGTTGGAGAGATGAAAATACGCCAAGTCGCTAAAGCGACACGCCACCACCAGAAACACCCTTTACAACTAAAAAAGAAATTCGGCGGGGGGAAATCTCAAAAAATAAGGCAAAGGGTTTTTCTGGTGGGGCGAGCGGGCGCACGCGCCCGCAGGCGTTGGGGCTGAGCCTGCACGGCTCAGCCATTTTGCTCGAAATAGGTTCGGACTTGGTTGTAAAATCGCACCAAATCGGAACAAATACGGAAATTGCCGCCCTCTGGGGCGGTTTTTTCGCTGGCGGCGCGCAGCGCCTGCCAGTGGGGTTTCAGGGGGGAGATTTGAAATTGCCACCCCGACAAGTCGGGGTGCTTTTTTGTTTTCTCGCGGCTAAAGCCGCACCGCTTCGTGGTAAAATCTCAAGAGATTTTTACTTCCTTGCTCGGAAAACATCAAGCGAGCTTTAGTTTTCGCTCGCTTCGTCGTAAAATAAGAGTGGACACAACTTATCAACCGAGAGAGCTTTTTGTACGGCTTTAATAGCCGCCTCGTACAATTTTTGAGTTTTCTCGGAAGTTGTGTCCAGCGAGGCGGCTATTTAAGTTGCGGGAGGGCAAGCATGAACGAAAAGTATATACTCTATGCGCGGAAATCGACCGACGTGGAGGACAAGCAAGTATTGAGTATCGAGGCGCAAATGGTCGAGCTGCGCAAGTATGCGCGCGATAATGGGCTGGTCGTGATTGACGAGCTGATAGAAAAGAAAACCGCAAAAGTTCCCGGCCGCCCGATATTCAATAGTATGCTCACGCGCATACAAAACGGCGAGGCCAACGGCATTTTGGCATGGCATCCCGACCGACTGGCGCGTAATTCGATTGACGGCGGCCAAATTATCTACTTACTTGACCAAGTCATACTCAACTTTTTGCGGTTTCCGATGTTCCAATTTGAGAATACCAGCCAAGGCAAGTTTATGCTGTCGATTATGTTTAGCCAGAGCAAATACTATGTCGATAATCTCGCCGAAAACGTCAAGCGCGGGCTGCGCCAAAAGGTACGGCGCGGCGAGTTCCCTGGGCTTGCGCCGCTGGGCTATTACAACCACCCAAGAACCAAAACACTGGCGGTCGATACATCGACCAAAAAGCTGGCAAAGCAAGCGTTTGAGCTGTACGCCAAGGACGCGAGCCGATTAGAGGACATTGCCGCATTCTTGTATGATAATGGCATTAAAACCAAGGGCGGCAAGCCGTGGCCGAAAGATAAAGTCAAACTCATGCTGATAAATCCTGTGTACTACGGACACTTTCGCTATGGCGGCGAGGTACACGAGGGCAAGCACGAGGCCTTGATTACCAAGAAACTGTTTGACCGAGTGCAAGCGGTGCTGGAGCGACGATGTCGCACGCGGCACAAAGTGAAAAACGAACCAATGCCGCTATGCGGCGTGGTGCGTTGCACGTGCGGCATGATGATTACTGCCGAGCGGCAGGTAAAGCGATACAAAAATGGTACATCGTGCGAGTATGTGTATTACCATTGCACGCGTAAGAGCAAAACGGTGCAATGCAAAGAGCCTGCGGTGCGGAGCGAACTTTTTGACGAGCAACTGGCAAGCCTTGCGCTTGGCTACGCCATGCCGAAAGAATGGGCGAGCCAACTACTGGCGCGGCTGGAGCGCGATGAGGCCGAAAGTGCAGGCGCAAGCGCGCGGCAAGCTGGCGATGTGCGCGAGCAAATCGCCCGACTGTCTGAAAAGCTGGAGCGTTTACTTGATAGCTTTTTGGAGCAAGACATTGAGCGCGCCGATTATCTCGCCAAGAAAGCCGAGATTATGAGCGAAAAGAAAACGCTGGAGGAGAAAATGGGCAGCATCTTGCTTGGGCAAAATACTTGGCTTGAACCTATGAAAAAATGGATAGAAACTGCCGTTTCTATCTGGGGAATAGTAAAAAGTGATGACCTAGCGGCTAAAAAGTCGCTGTATGTCGAAATCTTTGGCTTGAACCTGAAAATGGAAAACAAAAAAGTCGGCCTTGCGGCCGAGCAATTTCAAATCTCCCCCCTGAAACCCCACTGGCAGGCGCTGCGCGCCGCCAGAGAAAAAACCGCCCCAGAGGGCGGCAATTTCCGTATTTGTTCCGATTTGGTGGCTCCTCCCAGACTTGAACTGGGGACACAAGGCTCTTCAGGCCTCTGCTCTACCAACTGAGCTAAAGAGCCACACTAGGTGAATTTACACATCTTGTTTTATGCCGTAAGTGAGACGGCCTGACCTCTGCTCTACGAATACTTGCGTTTCACGCAGGAGCTAAAGAGCCATAACTCTACGTATTTTACTAGAGTTATGGCTCTATGGCAAGGGCCCCTACTTGTTGCCACCTATGCCGCGTAGGGCGTCGACTAGCTCTATCGGGAAGAGCATAGTAGTCTTCTGACTTGGCTCGGTGCTGATACGCTCGATAGTGTTGAGGGTACGCAAGTTGAGTGCTCCTGGTGTGGTCGCGATGATCTGTGCTGCCTTAGCTAGAGTCTCGGCAGCCGCCAGCTCACCCTCGGCATTGATGATATTACTGCGACGCTCACGCTCAGCCTCGGCCTGCTTGGCCATAGCACGCTTCATGTCAGAAGGTAGCTCGATATTCTGGATCTTTACGTTTTCGACGTCTATACCCCACTGAGATGTTTGTGCGTCGACGATTTCTTTGATCTTCTGGCTAATCTCTTCACGCTTGCTCAGCAGCTCGTCTAGCTCGAAATTACCAGTGATGTCACGCAGTGCAGCCTGTGCAAACTGACTTGTGGCGTAGACGTAGTTTGTGGTCTCCAGTACAGCCTTTGGCGCCTCGAGTACACGGAAATAGACGACAGCGTCAACACCAGCTGTCACGTTATCTTTTGTGATAATCTCTTGCTTCGGCACATCGATAGGTGTCGAGCGCACATCGACACGAATCAGACGCTGAAAAATAGGTATAACTATACGCAGACCAGGCTCGCGAATACCGGTAAACCTACCGAGTGTCAACACAACACCTCGCTCGTACTGATTGATGACCTTAATGCCGCTGAGTATAAATATCGTCAACGCAATAATAAGAAATATGAGAAACTCCATAAAAACCTCCTTACTTAATTGTATTTATTGTAGCACTCTAGTCTGTGTGATACCAATAAATTGCCATACTTATCTCTACCTACGGCGTATAATAGAAACATGCAAAGACAACCATTAGCCGAGCAAATGCGACCCACGACACTAGATAATGTCATCGGTCAATCTCATCTACTCGCCAAGGGTGAGCTACTCTGGCAGATAGCCAAGAACAAAG
Organism: uncultured Candidatus Saccharibacteria bacterium; assembly: GCA_937873745.1. GTDB lineage: Bacteria > Patescibacteriota > Saccharimonadia > Saccharimonadales > Saccharimonadaceae > CALMYZ01. Next base: position 20,436 of record CALMYZ010000048.1, read on the forward strand.
AGCCTGTCAGTCTGATATTATGGGGGCCGCCCGGTAGCGGCAAGACTACTTTGGCGCGAATCATCGCTCACGAAACTGCCGCTGAGTTTGTCGAATTATCGGCCGTCACTAGTGGCAAAAAAGATATCGAGAAGGTCATCGAACACGCTCGGCAAAACTGGAATCTGCAGCTGCGAACCGTGCTATTTGTCGACGAAATCCATCGCTTCAACAAAGCCCAGCAAGACGCATTTTTGCCACACATCGAGTCCGGCCTAATCACCCTAATAGGCGCAACGACCGAAAACCCCAGCTTCGAAGTCATCACACCGCTACTATCTCGCAGCCGTGTGTTAGTACTAAATCCACTTTCAAAGACGGAGATAATCGCCATCCTGGAGCGAGCCATCGCTACTAAATTTTCTGCCAAGAAAATAGCCCCTGAAGCACTCGATTATATCGCCGAGCTGTCCGGTGGTGACGCCCGTGTCGCCCTAGGTAATCTAGAGCTAGCCTGCAGTATGGCCAAAAAAGAGATCACGCCAGAAATAGTAAAGATAGCTGCCCAGAAAAAGGTACCAGGCTACGACAAAAAAGGCGACCAGCACTACGATGTAATATCGGCGTTTATCAAGAGTATGCGTGGTAGCGATGTCGACGCTACACTTTACTATCTAGCTCGGATGATCGACGCCGGTGAAGATCCGAAGTTCATTGCTCGTCGCATGATTATCTTTGCCTCAGAAGATATCGGACTGGCTGGCAATGGCGCCCTGGGGCTGGCTCTAAATGCTTTTCAGGCGGTCGAGCGAATTGGTATGCCAGAGAGTAGCTATATCTTGTTTCATGTCGCAACAGCTCTCGCTCAGAGCAAAAAATCTCGTCGCACGACAGATGCTATGTATAAAGCTACCAACTTGGCTGACAAATACCCAAACACACCCGTGCCAATACATCTGCGCAACGCCCCTACTAAGCTCATGAAAGACCTGGGCTATAGCAAGGACTATAGATGGGAGCAGGATTTCAAACATCCAAAGGGTTTTCTGCCAGATGAATTACGTGATGAAATAATTTTTAATTAGAAGATTTGATCAATGATCATCGTGATGATGTGTCTCGCCGTGATGCGTGTGATCGTCTGGCATAAAACTATGCGCATAATTTGCGACCAAACCCACAAACACGATACCGATTATCAAAACAACCGTCTGTATGTCAGCGACCTTGCGCCGAGTTTCAGCATGGATAGTCGGTATGATATCGCTAGCTGCTATATAGATAAAGAAACCCGCAGCCAGAGATAGCAATATGGATAGAGGTAGATCTAAGCTTGAGCCAACGCCAAAAGCTAAACTCGCACCAAGAACCGTCGCCAAGGCGCTAGCCAAACTGACATATAGCACCTGCTTCTTCGCCAAGCCTTTTGATATCAGTAAGCCAAAATCGCCTATCTCTTGTGGAACTTCGTGAGCAGCGATTGCTACGGTAGCCACTATTCCAGTCATAGGATCTACCAGAAAAGCCGCGCCTATCACTAGACCGTCGATAAAGTTATGTAGAGTGTCACCGATGATAATCAGCCAGGCGGTTCGCCCCCTAGAAACGTGAGTCTCAGCTTCATCATGATGGTGGTGAAACCAAGATAAACCTCGCTCGAGTACAAAAAACAAGATAAACCCTACTAGAACCGTCGCAAAAACCACCTGCCCACCATCGGAATCAGACTCAATAGCTTCTGGCAGTAGATTCAAAAAGGCAGCCGCCAGTAAAGCCCCGGCCGCAAAAGGTACCGCTAACTTCTGTAGTGCTACTGTACCCTTTTTGCCATATAGCAAATACAGTCCGCCTACCAGGGACAGTAGACTACCGACTGTAGCCGCTACAATAACAAGAAGCCATTCGTTCATTTACTAGATTGTACCATGTTTTATGTTTATGATTTGGCAGCGCGCTTGCGCTCGTTTGGATCTAGGTAACGCTTACGCAAGCGCAGTGCCTTCGGTGTCACCTCTAGCAACTCGTCATCTTCGATAAAGTCGATACATTGCTCCAGACTAAGGTCTGTAAATGGTATCAACTGGACAGTCCCATCGCTCGAAGAGCTTCGCATATTGGTTAGCTGCTTGGCGCGGCAAACATTTAGCTCTAGGTCATCGTGCCGCTGATATAGACCAACTATCATACCCTTGTAGACAGTGGTGCCAGGACCAACTATCAGCTCACCTCGAGATTCAGCTGCCTGTAGAGCATAAGGTGTTGTCACTCCAGCTTCGGTAGCTATCAGAGCTCCGTTGCGCGTCTTTTGCAGCTTCGAACCGAGCGGCTCATAGCCATGCGGCAGACTATTCATTATTACTGTACCCTTGGTAGCTGTAAGTAGTAGGTTGCGAAGACCGATCAAAGCACGAGTCGGCAGGATATAGGTAGTCCGTGTAGCACCACCGCTAGTCTGCTCCTGCTTGATCATCGCAGCTCGACGTGCGCCCAGCTCTTGGCTGACAGTACCGACAAACTCGGCGTCAACTTCTATCAGAAGCTCTTCGACAGGCTCCTTGACAACACCATCTTCCTCTATAGTTACGACCTGTGGTCGACCGACCTCAAATTCATAACCCTCACGGCGCAGAGTCTCGATAAGTACAGACAGATGGAGTTCGCCACGACCAGACACAGTGAAACCGATACCGTCTTCTGCGACTCGTAGCGAAACATTGGTCTCGAGCTCTTTCTTGAGACGATCACCGATCTGCCTAGAGGTGCTAAATTCACCTTCCTTACCCTTCATCGGGCTAGTGTTTGGACCGAGATACATACTAAGCGTTGGCGCTTCGATATCGATAGTCGGCAGAGCCTCTGGATTGTCCTTGTCTGCGATAGTCTCACCGATATGCGCGTCTGGTATACCAGTCAAAGCAACGATGTCACCGGCGATGGCTTCGTCCACCTCTTCACGATTTAGGCCGCGATAACCAAAAATCTTATCTATCTTGCTGCTTACGATAGCGCCGTCACGCTTGATGAGTGATATATTGCCACGCTTGGCGACACCACGATTGATACGACCAATTGCATACTTACCCAAGAACGAGTCGTACTGTAGGCTAGTCACTAGCATCTGGAAACTACCTTCAGACTCAACAGTCGGAGCAGGTATATCGTTGATAATGGCGTCAAAAATAGGCGTCAAGTCAGCTGACTGACTAGGGTCTTCTGGCATAGTAGACCAAGCCTTGCCTTCACGGCCAATCGCATAGTAGATAGGATAGTGTAACTGAGACTCATCGATAGCTAGCTCTAGGAATAAGTCAGCTACCTCATCTTCAACCTCGCTGATACGTCGCGACGGCTTGTCGATCTTGTTTATCACGACGACAGGCTTGAGGCCCAGCTCCAGCGCCTTAGTAAGGACAAATTTTGTCTGAGGCATAGGACCTTCTTGTGCGTCGACGATCAGTAGTACACCGTCTGCCATATTGAGGGTGCGCTCAACTTCACCCGAGAAATCGGCGTGACCTGGAGTATCTATGATGTTGATCTTGTAATCATCGTGATAAATCGATGTCTGCTTGGCAGTGATAGTGATACCACGCTCATGCTCTTGGTCACCAGAGTCCATAATAAGCTCCTGGCTCATCTCGGCTTGATTGTCTCGAAATGTGTTTGACTGCTTGAGCAGACCGTCCACCATAGTAGTCTTACCGTGGTCGACGTGGGCAATAATAGCGATATTGCGGATAAATTTGACGTCTTTCATAAAAATATGCCCTATTCTAAGGGCTCCTTTATACTAAATAATACCATAAAATCATGGTGGAGCATAGCGGATTCGAACCGCTGACCTCTTCGCTGCCAGCGAAGCGCTCTAGCCAACTGAGCTAATGCCCCATATACTAGCTATCATAACAGAGGTGTTTATGAATTTCAACGATAACAAACACCTCGCGCCAACAAAAAAAGGAGTAAATCTCCTTCTCTTGTTTCAGCTGCTACGCGCCCACCCAGGGGCACGGGTTTTGTTTTTGGATGTTTATTTTCTTAAACGCACTCGGTACCCCAAATGCGTACCAGCTATTACCGATTATGCTCCCTCTTGTAAATAAAAGCAAGTCGTGCTTAAATAACAGTGTTCAGAAGCATAGCGAATCAGTGCTTTTCATCCTATGAGGCGCTCTTTCTTTCAAAAGTTCGTACGCGTGTGGTCGATCTGACGAATTAATCAATAAGAAAAGAGAATACCTACATATGGCAAATCTATTCATCGGCAGCCTAGCTTACGCTACTACTGACGACTCACTAAAAGCTCACTTCGAGCAAATCGGTGAAGTCGAGAGTGCTCGCGTCATGACCGACCGAGACACTGGTCGTAGTCGTGGTTTTGGTTTTGTTACCTTCGTCAGCGAAGACAACAACAAAAAAGCTATCACCGAACTTGACGGCAAAGACCTAGACGGTCGCGCTATCAACGTCAGCGAAGCTCGCCCACGCGAAGACCGCCCAAAGCGCGACTTCGGTGGCGATCGCGGCGGCAACGGTGGCGGCTCATTCCGTCAGCGCAGCTGGTAATACCAGTACAGCGTTAGTAAAATAACCTTCGATAATACGGAGGTTATTTTA
>CALMYZ010000049.1 GCA_937873745.1 uncultured Candidatus Saccharibacteria bacterium
CCATCTCGTTGACGGCCCACTTGAGAGCCGAGATAGTCTTCTCTGGCTCAGTAATAACCGGTGTAAGCAGGTGTGGTATATCTGCATATGGCGCCATCTCGACTTGCTTTGGGTCGACCAAAATCAGCTTCATATCACTAGGGCTATTACGATATAGCAAGCTCGTCAGTAAGGTATTGATCATGACAGACTTACCAGAGCCAGTCTGGCCAGCGATAAGCAAGTGCGGCATCTTGTTGAGCTCACCGACCACAGCCTCGCCAGAAATATCTTTACCGATAGCAAAACCAAGCGGCTCACTAGAGGATTGCCACTGCTTGGAGGTCAAGATACCGTGCAAGCGTACATCGGCCGCCTTGCGGTTTGGTACCTCTATACCGACGGCCCGCTGCCCTGGTATAGGCGCCTCGATACGCAGGCTCTGAGCGGCCAGACTCAGTGCTATATTTGTCTCGAGTGCTGTGATACGGGTCAATTTGACGCCACTCGGTGGTCGCAATGTATACTGAGTCACCTTCGGGCCGATATTTGCACCTTCCATCTCGACATCGATACTAAACTCCGATAAAGTGTCTTTGATTATCTGGGCATTGTGCTGGACATCACCTGGGTCGGCTGGGCTTTGTTTTTTCTCTAGGAGATTTAGGGCTGGTGCCTTCCAGTTTGGATTGTTCACCACCACGAGTGCGGCCTTGCTCTCGGCCTGCTTGTCTGGTGTAGCGCTACCACGAAAACTAGATAGTCGCGAAGCCTTCTTGCCTTCGGTCTTATCTTCTGCGCCAGCCTTTTCCCTATCAAGCGTCGGCACGCCGGCGTTTAGCTTGAAATCACCTATTTTGGTCGATTTCGGTGCGTTGACAGACTGTGCTTCACGCATCACCTTAACATTTGCTTCGTCTTCGGGATTGGCGGTACTGATGAGCTCGGCAAACTTGGAGATGATGGTATTCGGTGAAATCCTAAACACCACTAGCATGGTGATGAGGATGAGCAGCGAATATATAAACACGGCCACGCCACTACTGACCAGCGCCAACATTGCTTGATTGGCCATATCTCCCACGAAACCACCGGTAGAGACGGCTGGATTGCTATTGTTTATCAGCCCAAATAACCCGGCAAACCAAACTACTAGTAGTACAGCCGAAAACTTGGTCAAAAACGGTAGACGATTGGTCTCACTACGAAATATCTCGACAGCCGCATAGATACAGACTAGTGGGACGACGTAGGTTGCATAGCCTACCGTACTCTGGACGGCCTTGTTGAGCCACTCCAACACCGGACCGCCTGAGCCAAACCAAGTCACCACCAAAAGCAAGGCTATAGCCACTAGTAGCACTGCGCCGACCTGAGACCAAAAACCAGCCGGTAACTTATGCTGTGGAGCGACCGACTTTGCCGATTGTTTTTTTCTGGTGGTTTTTTTCTTCTTTGCCATAACTGTTTATTAGTATACCACTTTTGCTATGACATAAAACTAGACATCTGACTGCACTTCAACCACTTCTAGTGCGGGCATCCGTGGATATTTTCGATAATACAATATAAGACTTGTCATAGCGAGGTAGAACAAGACCCACATAACGTTAAAGAAGATTAGTAGTGGTATTTGTAAAACTATCGTGTAGATGAGTGATACTACTTGAGTTGTAGACCATAAACCCCAAGTAGCGATGCTCATTTCGTTGGAGTGACCCATCTGGACGAGCTTTACCACTTGAGGAGTACTGGCGATGACAGCGATAGATCCGGAGATGGTGTATATTATTTCAATCATATTTTTTTGTTTTAATTATTTATACTCTAATATTAACATGCTTATGCCAAAAAGTCAAGGTAAGTAAAGAGGGGGCCTAGCTTAAACCCCCTCTTCTTGCAAAGCTGCTATCTACTAGTAGCCGCGAGCGTCTGGTCGCTGGCGTGGCTGATTAGCCTCGCTGTCGGGGTGTTGGCGCAGTGGAAATTTCTTCGCCGCCGGCTTCTTGAACTCAGCGCCACCTGATTGCTCAGACTGACGATTTTGACCGCCACCACCAATCTCGTTGATAACAGGTATAACTATCGGTGTGCGACGAGTCTGGTCGTACAAGATATGGGTGATTTCGTCCTTAATCTCTTTCTTGAGCTGGTCGATATCAAACTTTTTGCCGCCAAAACTACGAGCCACCTTCTGCTTGAGATACTGACGAATAAGACCCATCAGCTCTTCGCTATCGCGTAGATATATAAAGCCGCGAGAGATGATATCTGGGCTCGTCATCAGGCGACCACTGCCGCGCTGGACAGTCAGCACCACTACAAACATACCTTCGTTTGCCATGTGGATGCGGTCTTTTAGGACCACCTCTGAGACAACCGCACCGGAGTCGTCGTACATGATACCACCGACAGGTACGCGACCGGCTTTTTTGGCTGTGTCCGAGGTAATCTCGATAACATCACCAGGGTCGCAAACAAATATATTATCGCGGTGAATGCCGCATTCTTTTTCTGCCAAACGAGCATTGTGGACAAGCATGTGGAATTCGCCGTGAATCGGTAGATAATAGGTCGGGTTCAGGGCGCTTATAAGCTTGATGTGATCTTCGTAGTAGCCGTGACCAGAAATGTGTAGCGGCCCGATGCCGGTAAGGTGAGTTTTGCCGTTTTGGATAACTTCCGAACCTTCACGCATCAAGCCATCGACTGTCCTAGTGATGTACTTTTCGTTGCCAGGAATCGGGTTTGAGTTAAAGACAACGATATCTGTGCCCTTGACCTTGATATGCTTGTGAGAGCCACTCGCCATGCGATTCAATACCGCGTTGAACTCGCCCTGTGATCCAGTACAGACGATTGTGACTTTGCCATCTGGTAGCTTGACGAGATCTTCCATTTTTACGACAACGTCTTTTGGTATCTTGATGGTGTTGTTTCTCAACGCCAGCTCGACGTTTTGGATCATACTATAGCCAGCAAAAGCGACCTTGCGATCGTATTTCTTGGCCTCTTCTAGGATCACCTGAATACGGTGAAGCTGCGAGCTAAATGAGCTTAGTACTAGCCGGCTATTTGGATACTTCTCCATGACCTGCCCGATACTTTCTTGGATATCGCGCTCACCGTGCGTGTGCGTGCCGTCACTCTCACAGTTGGTCGACTCGTTCATCAGCATCAAGATGCCTTCTTTTGTAGCGATTTCAGTGAGGCGCTCTAGGTCAAACTTCACGCCGTCAATCGGATCATCCTCAAAGCGCCAGTCGCCGGTATCTACTAGCACACCGAGTGGTGTACGGATAACGACTGCTGTGGCATCTGGTATGGAGTGATTGACTCGGACCAATTCGATGCTGAAATTGTCACCCAACTGAACTTGCTCGTGAAGCTCTGGGTTCATGATGTGATAATCCGGCTCATAGCCGCTGTCGGCTTCTTCCATAGTACGAGTCAGCATAGCGATAGTGAAACGACTACCGTAAACTGGTGCCGGTATCTGATGGATGAGGTGGCGGAAAGCACCGATGTGGTCTAGGTGACCGTGCGTAAAGACGTGGCCACGAATCTTGTGCTTGTTTTCTAGTAGATAAGTAATATCAGGTGTGATGTAGTTGATACCCGGATAGTCGGCACCCGGGAATAGGAAGCCCATATCTACAACGATAATCTCATCTTCGTATTCAATCGCCATCATGTTTTTGCCGATACCCATCTCGCCTAGCCCACCGATCGGGATGATGCGCAGGGTCGGTTGATTGGTCCGTCGATTTTTCGGCTGGTCAGCCATGCTAAATTGACGTCCGCCGTAGCCGTTAAAGATAGACTTGTTAACCGGCACATTTACGACGTGTTGACTAGCGCGTAGATTGACGTTTTCGCTAGTGCGTCGCTGCGCCCGGAACACTTCGCCCTTGCGAGTGGTAGTGTTATTTAGCACGGTGTTATTTGATTTTTGACGTTGCTGCCTCTGTGGGCGCTTAGACATATCGTCAGCTTGTGGTTTTGAGAGTCTTCGTTGACCCATATTTGTTATTTCTCCTTTGTTTATTGAAATAAATGATATTGCGAAAATAAATTACGAGATGGGAATTTCTTATCAATTGACTGTCGATTTTAGAATGTATTCCCCTAGTAGTTACCTAGATTGTAGCAAACTATGCGCAAAAAGTCAATTTAGACTAGCTATAGATGGTCGCTAGATACCGCGACGAAGTCGTCTATCAACGTCTGCCGCATGGAGCCGTTATATAGTGCGGCGGCCGGGTGATATAGCGGTATCA
>CALMYZ010000050.1 GCA_937873745.1 uncultured Candidatus Saccharibacteria bacterium
TAGGGTGATAATCCGCTCGACGATATCGATATTCCACTGGACACGCCCGCGCCGCGGCCTATACAAGCTCATGATCTCTTTGACATCTTTGCCGTTTACCTTGATAGCGAAGGGAAGTAGCGTCATCAGAGCTAGTAATCCTGGTAAGAGGGCGCCGTCGGTATAATGCTCGACGTACTTACGTAGGTCAGTACAATGCTGAGCGATGACCGGCGTGTCGGTCTTGAAACCAGCATAAACCCCCATGATGCCGATCTGACCAGGTGTAAAGAAATGAATCACGTCGAGATCTAGCTCGCGAATACGCGCCAGTACCCTAGGCGGGAAAAATAGGCTCGTGTCGTAGTCTTCGTAGAAAACACCTTTGACGCTCGAAAAACGAATGATCCGACCCTCTTCCTCTAGCTCATCGGCGTGAGTGCTCGGTCGAATAGACCTAGCTGGGCAAAAGATATATACCTCATGGCCGGCCGCCTCGAGGTGGTTTTTTAGTGATTCGACCACATAGACTATCCCGTTGACTGACGGGCGATAAGTGTCCGTAAAAAGACCGATACGCATTGATATCGATTATACCATCTAAGCTAGCAATTGCCGATACAGCTCGACCAGTCGCTCTGTCAACTTGACGCTATCAAACCGGTCGGTGATGGCTTGAGCACCGATTTTAAATTCAGAATATAGTTTTTTATCAGACATGATAGCCTTGATATCTTCTACGAAAGAATCATCGTCACCGTAATGAGCATCGTCACCAAATGTACCGTTATAATCATCACTGCGGCGTAGCAAAATAGGCAGTCCAGCCGCTGCCGCCTCGACTACTACCAGCCCAAATGTCTCCTGCTCAGACGGCAGCCAAAACAAATCAGCCATCTGATAATACTTCGGCATATTTTCGAGTGGAACGATATCGGTAAACACTAGGTTTGGTAGCTTTTGCTTCATCAGCTTTTTCATATCCTTGTGATCGGCCGCGGCTCGCCCAAAAGGTATGCCGCCGACCCAGACAAATGTAATCTCCGGCAGGGCTTTGGCAGCTTTTACAAATAAATCGACGCGTTTGCGTGGCTGAACTTGACCAGCCCCAATCACTACAAAACTATCCTTTTTGATACCTAGCTGCTTGCGCAGTTGCTGGCGAGATTTTACGCTACCAGCAGTCGGACGATAACGCCCCGTATCGATACTATTGTAGAGAACTTCGATCGGCGCCTTGACCTTTAGCTTGGCCAGTTCGCGTGCCGTCTGTGGCGACACGGCCAGCAGTAGATCTGCCTTACTATAAAACCAACGCAAATAAGCGACAGCTAGCGGCCGCCAAAACTGCGCCCCGACCAGTGAGCCGACAAACGAATCTGGTACGACATGCGCCGAGACGACCTTCTTTGGCCCGTCTTGCAAGATCTTACCCCACAGACGAGTGCCTATGGTGTGCAGGTGGACGATATCACAATCGATCTCAGTCTTGAACTCGCCTCGCACCACCTCGACATCATTACGTGCTTCGAGCGAATGACACATCTCCTCGTAGGCTGTGTGGACGCCATGCCCTTGTATCGAGATAGTGCTCTCGGAGACTATATTTACTTTTAGCTTACTGGTCATCAAGTCATCTTTCTTTCTTCAATGATACACGACTCCGTTGCTGCCAGAAATACCAGCTCGTTTTTAGACCGGCCGACCAACGCCGAAAACGACGCTGCTTAACCACACCGACAGACTCTCGCGCCAGGCTAGACTCAACTCTTTCGACATGAGATATCCTCGACAAAATATCCTTCTCCAGGCGACTCTGCCATTCAGCCTGATGCTTTCGCTGAGGCGGATTTATAGCTCTTCGCGCCATCACCAGGCTTGGTACGACAGAAAAACCAATCATCTGCTCTGGTTTCATCTGGATACTAATACTTCGGCTAGATTTACCTGGCAAAATCAACTCGCCGCTGCGCCGCACGACATGAAACTCTTCGAAATTACCGCTCGCGTTGAGTCCATTGATAATCCTATTTTCTAGCTGCTCAGCCAAGTCATACATCCGATGTCGTCGCAGACCCTCTACCACCATAAAGCTAAACATTGGCCAGACAGTCTCGCTACCGTGATAATCTATCGCATCTTTTAGCGGGCTAGCGGCCGATTTGGCACGAGTCCTCAAGCCGACATTGTCAGAAATTCATCTGAAAATAATTTCTCGACAATCGGCTTGATATAGTGCTCACGCTCATCGTCAGTCATGCCACGCCACAAAAATATATTCATCATCCAGCCCATACTGACATTTGGCACGTCCGCCAAGCCGTCCTTATCGATAACCGAACCATAACCGCCATCAGCCAACCTAAAGTCCGTAATCATTTGACGATGGAGTTTTTCGGCCGTAGCGCGCCATAGCTCAGACTTATCGTGATGTAGCAACATCTCCGCCGCACTATGTAGAGAGTCGGCAGCGTAAGCCTGGACCTCTATATAAGCCACCGGTCCGGTCAAATCTATCAGACTACCGTCACTTCGCGTGTACAAAGAATCCTGAAAAGTCTGGATAGGCAGCGAAAAAGTCCGTTGGCGCCTGTCGGTCAGCCAGCCATTATCGTCTATATGCGCCTCTATCCAATCTGCTGCGCGCTCTACAGCTAGCCCCACGGTGATAGTTTCGCCGTTCTTATCCTTGACCTTGCGCTCCAGTATAGAGCGGTCGATTCGTAGCGCATATTTATGGACCATCCGCACAAAAGCCGCTGTCGTATCTAGAGAGTAGTAACTCAGTAGCTCGTGACGGCGAATATCCCACTTATTTCGTAGCGCATAGAAGGGCAGGCGGTCGAATAATTTACCTTGCCACAAGCGAAAATCACGCCACTCGTGATGGATCCTGCCAGGCTGCTCTTGTGTCTTTGGATTATAATTCACACCCTGAAAAGCTATCAGTTGCTTGATAGTCTCTACCGTAGCTTCGTGGTCAAAATCAGCCACAAACTTGGCCGACATAGCCGCATCGCGCCCAAAGATAGCTTTGTTGAAGAACCGACCACGACTTGTATACAAGCCACGACCTTCCCGAGAGCGCAGCGACATATAAGCCGCCGACACGCCGGGCATTATCTCGTCGAGCTTCGCCAAGTCGTCAAAAGTATTCATACTAACTAATAGTCGTACCGACAGATTCGCCAGCCACGACCGCCGATATATTGCCGTCCTTCAACAGTTCAAAGACGATAATCGATTGCTTGTGATCATAGGCGAGGGCAATAGCCGCCTTGTCCATAACATTGATGTCTGGATTTTCGACCGCCTCGACCAGCCGGAGAGTTTCGTAGCGCGTCGCATCGTCATATTTGGCCGGGTCTTTATCGTAGACTCCGTCGACCTTGGTGGCCTTCAAAATCACATCGCAGTCGAGCTCAAGCGCCAGACTAACGGCCGCTGTGTCTGTAGTCAGATACGGACGACCGATACCACCAGCCACGACCACCACACGACCTTTTGCCAGGTGTGAAATAGCTCGACGATGCGTGAATTGATCGGCCACTTGGTCGGCCTTAATATTAGTCACAGCACGAGCCGGTAGGCCGCTAGCGTTGAACACATCGGCCAAGGCCAGGGCGTTCATCATCGTCGCCAACATACCGATATTGTCGGCTGTCACACGCTGAACACCACCGCCAGTCAGCTGAGCACCACGTGCGTAGTTACCGCCACCGATCATCACGACGACTTCGATACCTTTGTCGGTAGTCTTTTTTATCTCGTCGGCTATCCAAGCCGCTCGCTCAGCATCAAAGCCGCCCTCATATTGTCCTTGTAATTGTTCCCCTGAAAGTTTCAATAATACCCGTTTATACATAATGCCATTGTACCAGAAATTGAAAAACCGCCCGCTTTCCCGACTCACTGGCTGTGAGTGGTACTTGCGGGCGGATCCCCTTACTCTGGCTGACGCACCCGAAAGTGGGTTTTATCCCACGCCGGGTGCATGTTATAGACACGCAAGCCACGCTTGCCATCTAAGGCACCCAGTGCAAACCAGATGCCGATAGACGCCAGCGCCAGCCACGTCCATGGGCCGAAAAAGACCCAAAGGCCTTGCCAGTCGGCTACCAGTAACGGTACACCAGCCCAGACTATCGTCCCAACCAGCACCGGGTACACGACGTAGTCGTGCCAGATTTTAGTAGGAGCGTCTAGAGCGTCCATGGCGTCCTGCTTCCGATAGGAATCAACTTCCCACATGTGGAAGCCGTTGCCGAGCACTAGGCCAATGAGGCCCGCGGCAAACAGCCACTTGCCGCTGTCGGCAAAAGCAGGCAAGACTGAGCCTTCACGCCCCAGCGCGATGAACAGCATCGCGGCAGGCAGGACAAGACTATCGCCAAAGAGGAATGCCCAAGATTGTGTCTTGGGGTTATACATCCCATTTGGCAACGTCTCTTCTACGACCGCTCGCACCGCCAGCATGCCATAAATCGAGACCACCAACGGCACCAGGGCTACAGCGTACAGCCACGGCTGCGACCAGCCATAAAGGCTAGTGGCGATAACGAACATCGCCACCGCCGTAATGCCGAACATTACGTACATCGTGATTTGCCTCATCGGCAAATCACATCCTTGGTTGTAAGGGGCGAGAACCTAATCGCCCAAAAGAAAACATCTCAACGGGCGTCGAGATTCTACCCTTATATTCTATCACTTTAGTTACTATGTGTCAACTCTTGGCAATCTGTTACAATATCTACAGTATGGCTCAAAAGAAAAAACCATCCACCCAACCAAAAGCCGTCGTCAACAGGAGGGCTAAGTTTGACTATGCGCTCGACGATGAGATTGTCGCCGGGCTAGTTCTGACGGGGCAGGAAGTTCGGGCGGCTCGTGACGGACACATCCAACTCAAAGGTTCTTTTGTCAGCCTCAAAAACGATGAACTCTGGCTCAACAACGCCAGTTTCTCACTCAAACTCAACGAACGAGGCAAGGTGGGCGCCCGAACCATCGACACTTCACCGCGCAAACTCCTAGCTAGCCGCAAACAAATCGATAGCTTCAAGGCGCGCAAACAGCAAGGTATGACCATCGTACCGATAAAACTACTGACAACTGGTCGCTTCATCAAACTCGTCATCGCGCTAGGTAAAGGTAAGAAGACTTACGATAAGCGTGAGACTATCAAGCGCCGCGACCAAGATCGCGACACCAAGCGCAGCCTAAAAAACATCTAAAAGTGAAAAACCCGTCGTCAACTAAAAATAGTTGACGACGGGTGTCCATG
>CALMYZ010000051.1 GCA_937873745.1 uncultured Candidatus Saccharibacteria bacterium
TATAGGAGTTTTAGATATGGCAGATGTGGTTACAGAGGTTACTACAAAGGGTTATGGCAGGAGGCTGGGTAGTTCTATCACTTCGGCGGCGCTTGGTTTTGTATTGTTTATCGGCTCTTTTGTGTTCTTGGGCTGGAATGAGGGTAATTTTGTCAAAGTAGCTCAGGGCCTGAAGGAGGCGCGTACCTCTCTGGTAGAGCTAGATGACACCAAGGTGAATCCCGGGAATGACGGCAAGCTAGTCTACATGTCTGGTAAAACAACCACAGGAGAGGCGCCACTACTAGACCCAGTCTTCCAGGTCAAATCAAATGCGCTGATGCTCGAGCGTAAAGTCGAGATGTTCCAGTGGAAGGAAGATGAGAAGACTGAGACTCGCGAGAGAGTTGGTGGCACCGAAGAAACTACCACTACCTATACTTACACAAAAGACTGGTCCACCAAAGCCATAGACTCTAGCGAGTTCAATACCCCAGCTGGTCATGAAAATCCCGACACATTGCCTTATGAGCAGTCAAAGGTTTTTGACGAAGAGGCGCGGCTGGGTGACTTTCGACTGAGAGAATCGACTATAGAGTTGATCGGTGGAGCTACGACCGTGCCGGTGACAGAATTTGATACCAGTAAGCTGCCAAACTCACATATATCCGGTGCGCATATCTATATCGGTGCTCAGCCGGCTAGTCCTGCGGTCGGGGATGTGAGGGTGTCTTTCTCGGCTATATCGGCTGGTGTAGTTTCGGTCATCGCCAAGCAAGACGGCGAAAAACTGGTTCCATATACCGCAAAATCAGGCTCGACCATAGAGCTTGTTTCTAGGGGCGATAAGACGCCAGACGAGCTGATTTCAGCAGCCGTCAATAAGAATACACAACTCACTTGGTTATACCGCGCTGGCGGCTTCCTGGCGATGTGGATAGGTCTGACTATGATACTTGGGCCATTCTCGATGCTCTTCGCGTTTATTCCATTCCTAAAGAGCGTGACAGGTTTCTTGCTAGGGGTAGCGACACTGCTGATTGCAGTTGTGCTTAGCTCTTTGACTATTGCTGTGATGTGGCTGTTCTATCGTCCGCTGGTGGCTATCGGTATCATCGTGGTAGCTATCGGTGCGGCGTGGCTTATCAAGGCGTTTATATTGGACAAAAAGAAAGATGCGCCGGTGACGCCATCTGTGCCGCCAGTACAAAATCAGACTCAGCCGCCGACACCTCCGTCAGCTCCGACGCCGCCTAGCGGAGTCTAGCCGTAGACGTGTTGCTTAAGCTTGCTCTAGTGACATATAATGATACAAAAGATTAACTAGAAGGGTATAAAATGAGTGAACATGAAGCCAGTAGCAAGGAAGACGTGCCGGTTGAGGTACCAACTACAGATTCTACTGTAGAACCGGTAGTGGCAACAAAAGAAGATGACAATCGAATCGGTAAGCTCAAGCTGGCGTTTCTATACGTACTAATCGGCGGACTGGTCTTGTCGGCTATCATATCTGTCGTTGCTATCATCATAGGTGAATTCAATTCGGTGATGACCAAGGCTATCTTGATGACGGTTAGTTTTGTTATCCATAGTATCGTGGCACTTCTTGTGATACTAGCAGACAAAAACAATCAGCTTGGTCGCGACATCATACCGACGACATTTTTTGCTACCATCATAGCAAATATGATCAGTTCATCGCTCGGTCTATGGGAAGTCTTGTCAGGTGATATGGCTACTCGAGTGTTCTTCGTCTACGCCTTCGTCATCGGTATTGCGTTTATAGCCGAAGGTCTCTTGCGCCAGATGGTTAAGCGACCTGTTACTAAGGCGCTAACTTATACCTCTATAGCCCTGGTGCTACTACAAGCACTTGTATTTATACCGTGGATACTGTTTCACGATGCCTCGTGGGTGACAGATATGTACTATAGGATTATCAGCGCGCTATCTATCCTAGCTGTAACTTCTATATTGATAACTTTTATCATGCGCCCGGTGGTCGTTCGTCAGTATCCAGAGCTAGCCAAGGCTAGTAAGCCGGCACCATATTCTTCTGGCATGGTCGGTGTGGTTGTCACCTTGGCGACCTTTATGTCATTTATCTGGCTATCTGGATTTGTGGCTTTTGTAGTGCAGGCTTCTACCTACAATGCCAACAAGGGTAATCGTATAGAGACGATCGAGCCTCGCAAGGACGAAACCAAGCGATACGACGACTCTCGTAATCAATACCCATACTCTAGTGGCGATAGTAACAATAACTACGACAACTACCAGTACAATACACCAAGAAGTAACCTGTAACTAAGACTGCTTAATTTCCCAGATTTCTTGCAGCCAGCGATAACCTTCGTTGGCTGCTTTTGCGTCGTCCATACCCATGCCGACTAGCCAATTATCGGCAAACTCGAAGCAACTATAGTCAGTCGATATATCGTGCGTGCGCTCTGTGCTTTTG
>CALMYZ010000052.1 GCA_937873745.1 uncultured Candidatus Saccharibacteria bacterium
ACCTATTATCTACACGTCAAGCCACGACATCAGGCGGAGCAGAGTACTACAAAGGTAAATAAAACTGCAGATATAGCCAAGAAATCTGGAGCCAAAAAAGTCGGCTTTGGATTTGCAAAGGCAGGGCCTTAGCCTATGGATAGATTTAGATGAAAGTGTGCGATATAAATTAAACAAACTAAAAATCGGGGGATAAAAATATGAAAATTGATTCAATCATCAGTGACGACATGACACTAGAAGAAAAACTATCAGCTATTGACGAAGCGATGGCGAACCTTCAAGATATAGAAAAGGGACATACAGATAATCGTACATCCATGTCGGCGCCGATAGACCCGTCTCTACTGATGATTTGTGATGGCTGTGAATAATAAAAGTTTCGTGTAAGGAGTGATATGACAAAGTCAAAAGAATACTACCAACCAACATTGCCAGATATGCCGTCAGTCGAGCAGTCGCCAGGGCAAGAGGTTTTGCCGCTAGATGTCTCAGACAAGACTATCGTGATGGACTTGTTGGATGATCTACATACGGCAGTGGACAATATGGAGCGAGCCGGCGAAACATCTTCCAGTGAGTACAATACGCTAGTTAGTGAATTTAATAATGTCTGGGATTTTGCGATTGATTTAGGTTATGTAAACGGAGGAGAATTATAACTATGAAAAAGGGTGGAGAGCGACGGGTAATAACTGACCTCAGTGCGATAGAAGAAGCCTATCCAGGCTATGAGGTGAAATATAACGGCGATCGTATCGAGCTGACGCCAATCGAAAGTGAAGACAGCGCCGTCCGAGAGCAGCGTCGCCGTGCAAGACTGGGCGGGCAAATTCTTCAAGAAACAGTAACTATTTAGGAGGATAAAATGGCAGGAATATTAGGTACCGGTATACAAGACGGTTTATTACTCAAGCCCGTTCATTATCAATGGGCGATGGATTTGTACGACCAAGCGGTGGCAAACACCTGGTTTCCAAACGAGATCCAGCTTGGTCAAGATTTGGCTGACTGGAAGAAGATGTCGGACGACGAGCGTCACGCGCTGACCTATCTGATGAGTTACTTCAACCCAAATGAACTTTTGGTCAATAAAGCCTTGGCCTTTGGTGTCTATCCATATGTCAACGCAGCCGAATGTCATTTGTATTTGGCGAAGCAAATGTGGGAAGAGGCTAACCATTGCATGAGCTTCGAATACGTACTCGAAACTTTTCCGATAGATCGTGAACAGGCCTATGAAAATCACGTCGAAGTCCCAAGCATGCGAGCGAAGGAGGAGTTCGAGACCAAGTACATCAAGCGTATGACCGAAGACACGCTTGATATCACTACAACTGAGGGCAAAAAAGACTTCGTCAAGAACTTGATCGCCTACAATATCATCCTGGAAGGCATCTGGTTTTACTCTGGCTTCATGGTGGCGCTCAGCTTCCGCCAGCGTAATCTGATGCGCAACTTCGGCTCACTTATGGACTGGATTATTCGTGACGAATCACTCCACCTAAAGTTCGGTATCAACTTAATCTTGACTGTACTTGAAGAAAACGAAGACTTACAGACAGAGGAGTTCGCAGCTGAGATCAAGCAGATGATCCTCGATGCCGTAGAGATGGAAGAGGCTTACAATAATGACCTTCTACCAAAGGGTATTTTGGGCTTGAATGCAGACTACGTAAATCAATATGTGAAATACCTAACCGACCGTCGTCTAGAAGAGCTCGGTTTTGAGCCACACTACAGTGTGTCAAACCCAGCTAAGTGGATGGCAGCAGCTAACGACACGCTCGAGCTAGTGAACTTCTTCGAAAGTACTAATACGAGCTATGAAGTTAATTCTGGAAACACAAAAGCTAACTAGTGCCTACTCTGACCCGGTAAGTCTAAGGTAGTTCTACGAGACCCTTCACTCCAGCGCGGGTATTATCTCTGTTTCCGAATGAGTTTATAGGAACCAAGCGCCAGCCTGTAGATGACCATGATGATATATCTTTTGAGCCAGACCCTATCGATACACCCTCCTTGGTGACAGACCAGTTAAGAGTATTGCCACTTAGGGTGGACTGCCATCTGACTGTTTGCCAGACTCCAGCGCCGGTGTAGTTGACGGATGCGCGAGCACTATTACTATCCCATCCTCCGTAATTGGGATCAGGGGAGATGTTTCCGCGTAGAACCGCTACATCGAAATACTGAGTTCCAGATCCAGTGGCGCTAGTGCTGACCTGCCAACTTACGTCTAATCCGTTTAGTTGAGCAATAGGCCTAGCCGTTGTCGAATATAGATTGCCATTACCCCAGCCGGTGAACCCTGTCATATAGACCGCCCAGACTTCGTCATTTTCCGTTTTTGAGCCTGGACCAGCGGTAGTAGTCCAGTGTGAGTTGTCTGTGAACGCTATCCCGCTAGGTGTGGGCAGGCCGGCGTCGATATGTCCAGCGCAAGCGCCTTTTGTCGGTGTTTTCTGAGTAGTGTCGTTAATATAATATGAGACAGCACTGTCGACGGTGATAGTGATGCAATAGTTAGCGTCTGAATTTTGCCTCAAATATTGATAGCCTATCTTTGGTGAGCTGTCTACCGCGATACTGGCTAAGTTTGCGGGTGTTGCCGACTCTCCATTGTCAACGCGCCAGACGCTGATCTTGCGGGCTGCCTGCTGTATGGAGTTGGTGGCTACACTTTCACGGGCACGCATCTGTACACCGACGAAGGCCACCACTGATATAGCCGCCAGAATGGCAATAACTACTATTACAATAAGTAGCTCTACTATAGTGAATCCGCTTCTGTTTTTTGTCATGGTGCTATTATATATAATTCTGCAGCTATCAACCACTACTACATCTAGCGTAATGTAACTACTACAACATCCTACATGTAGCGTTTTTATGATACTGGGTGCTATAATAAAATTCCATGGAGGTGAAGACTAACATGGGAAAAACACAGAAATACATATTCGTAACTGGGGGTGTGCTCTCGGGGGTAGGAAAAGGCATTACCGCTGCCAGTATAGGTGCCGTCTTACAGGCGAAAGGTAGTGTCGTTTCGATTCAAAAATGTGACCCGTATCTCAATGTAGATGCGGGTCTTTTGAATCCTGCGGAGCACGGTGAATGTTTTGTGACGAAGGATGGTGCTGAGACGGATCTAGACCTTGGTCACTATGAGCGATTCCTTGATATCGAACTAACTCAAAAAAACGCCACGCTAGCTGGGCGCCTATTGAGTCAACTTATCGCCGATGAGCGTGCTGGCAAATTTGGTGGCAAGACTATCCAGCTAGTGCCGCACCTGACTGGCGCAATCCAGGACGCCATCGAGCTGGCGGCCGATGCTAGCGATGTGCATATCGTCGAAATAGGTGGGACGGTTGGTGATTACGAGGGCTTGAGCTTCGTAGAGGCGATTCGTGAATTTGCCGGTCGGGTCGGTCGCGAAAATTGCCTATATATGCA
>CALMYZ010000053.1 GCA_937873745.1 uncultured Candidatus Saccharibacteria bacterium
GCGCGCGCGGTTTGGGACCGTGAGGTCGAAGGTTCGAGTCCTTTCACCCCGACCAGATTGCAATTTGCAGAAACTGACGGGCGCGTTGCGCCCGCTTTTTCTTTGGTTGCGCGGAGCGCATACCAAAGGGTTTTCTGGGGGGAGTGAGATTGGGAGTCGCGGGACGCGACGACTTTTTTGTCTTTCATTTTTAGGTTCAAGCCTTCGATTTGCCGAAAAGCACCCGCAATCACGCTATGCTCGCTCATTTCGTCAATTTTACAGATAGAAACGGCAGTTTCTATCCAGTTTCGCATAGGTTCAATCCAATGGTCGGCGTGCGTCAAAACTCGCTCGATTTTGCCCTCAAGCGACTTCTTTTCGCTCATCAGTTCCGCCTGTCTGTCCTTGTATGTATCGCGGTCAATATCGCCCTCTAAATACACATCAAATAGTCGCTTGAGTTTCGCGTTCATGGTGTCCAGTTCATCGCGCAGTCCGCGCAGTACGGTTTGGCTTTCATCTTGTGCGGCGGTTTCGTCTTGCTCCAGCCTCGACACCATGTAATCGCGCCAGTCTTTTGGTAGAGCAAAAGACTGCAAAATCGGCAACAGCTGTCCCGCCAACACATACTCCCGCACCTCTTTTTCTCGGCACACCACCGACTTTTTCTTGTGAGTACACCGATAATAGGTGTACTCATGCACGTTACCGTTCTTTTGGTGCTTCACCCTGTGCGAACCAGTAACAAAACACCCGCAATGTCCGCACCGCACCAGCATATTGAGTGGACGCGGGGCAGTTGCTTGCCTTTGGACGCGTCCGCGTCCAGCAAGGACGCGCTGCACTTTGTCGAACAAAGGTTTGTCGATGATTGGGGTATGCACGCCCTCGTACACCACGCCGACATAGGTAAAGTGTCCGTAATAAAATACATCAATTAGCATATTTTTGACGCGCGAGGCGTGCCATTGATTACCGCCCGCCGACTTTGGGTCATGCTTGGTCTTGCGCCGTCCGCGCGTGCGTATGCCTTTGGCATACAAAAAAGCGGCGATGTCGTCGAGTGTTTTTGTGCCTGTGGCGTATAGTTCAAAGGCTTGGCGCACTATCGGCGCGGTCTTTTTGTCTACATAAATTGTTCGCGTTTTTAAGTCGTTAAGATAGCCAACAGGGGCAAGGCGCGGAGCGTGTCCCGCGCGAACCTTTGCGCGTAATCCACGCTTGGTATTGACCGACAGATTGTCTACAAATTGTTTCGACGAATTAAACTCATTAGCAAGCATATATTTGCCCTGCGGGGTGTTCTCAAACCAGAAATGCGGAAACTTCAAATCCTCAATCTGGTGTTCGTCCAGCATGTAAATAATCTGTCCGCTGTCGATTGAGTTGCGCGACAATCTGTCGGGCAGCCACGACAGCACACCGTCCGCCTCGCCGTTTTGTATGCGCTCCAGCATACCGCCAAAGACTGACCGCCCTGGCTTTTTCGCCGTTTGTTTTTCTATCAGAATATCGACGATATGCAGCTCCAGCTTCTTGGCAAACTCTTTTAGCTCCGTTACCTGTGCCTCGATAGATAGCACTTGCTTGTCCTCGACATCAGTCGATTTACGCGCGTACAAGATGTACCTTACCATAATGACCCCCTCTTTTTGGTACTCAAAAAGCCGCTTCGCTGCAATACAAATCAGGCAAAACCTAACCTGTGCGAAACGGCTATTTGAGCTCTCAAATAGAAAAAGTTTTGCCGATTGATTTGTATTGCTCTTTTATTTTACCACGAAACCCGCCGCTTGCGGCGGACAAAAAAGTGCGCAGCTTTAGCTGCGCTCCCAATCTCACTCCCCCCAGAAAACCCTTTGGTATGCGCTCCGCGCAACCAAAGAAAAAGCGGGCGCAACGCGCCCGTCAGTTTCTGCAAATTGCAATCTGGTCAGATTTTACGACCTTGCTCGAACCTATTTTAGCACAAAAAGCTAAGCTCTCCAGCCGCGCCGCCTGTCCAGCAAAAGCTGGACGCGCCCCACCAGCCGCCCCCTTTGCCTTATTTTGAGATTTCCCCCCGCCGAATTTCCTTTTTAGTTGTAAAGGGGGTTGGCTGGTGGGTGCGCTGTCGCTTTAGCGACATTGGCGGCTTTACTCCGCTTTTCGTACCATTTCAATCTCAGGTATTGGTGCATGTCCGCTCTGCAAAGCAGCTTCATCTACAATCTCTGCGTCCGTCTGCTCAAAACCGTATTTCTTGTAAAAATCTATAGCATTTTGGTTGTAGCTGGCGACATGCAAGTAAACATCTTCATCGTTGCCATGCCACTCAAGCGACTTTTTGAGTAGTGCGCCGCCAACACCTTTGCCTTGTGCTTCAGGTAAGACATAGATTGCGCCAATACGCCGTTTGCCGTTCATTATGCCAGGCGCAACAAAGCCAACAATCTTGCCCTCATCACGAACAACAAACGTTGCTCGTTTTTCACCTGTTGATTCAATGCCTTCTTTCCAACGCTCTACCTTTTTGGGTATGAGTTCACCATTTTCACCCTCGAGCCTTGCTTTCAAGTCCTCGTATGTAACGCCAGCGGCTTCATTCGGGTAGGTATCTAGCCATGTACGGCGTTGCACGTCAAAGACTTCGGCAGCGTCCCCTGGTTTTGCGGCTTCTACTTCTAGGGGTGGTTTTGTATATTCTGGTGTTGTATCTGTTTCTGTCATATTCATAAGCTCCTTATCCATTTCTCAAGGTCTGGTAAAATTGCCTCTACCTCTTTCGGGGTAACACTATAGAGCGTTTCTAGTTGCTTAGTTTCCGCCTCTGGTAAATCTCTATAAACATGCTTCAAGTCATAATCCGTCTTTTCGCGCCAGCCGTACTTGATACGTAAAAACTTTGTCGCATATCGTAAGATGAGGTGATAGTAATACAATGCTTCAAGGGACTTATTACGATTGATACTTTTGATAACAGACAGCCTAATGAGCGCATAGTAATCATTTAGTCTTCTACGCATCTCGTCTAAATTGTCATCGCGCGGCGGATATATTCTAAAATCAACAACCTGTTTTTTGTCAAAAATAACCTGAGCATCATCAACGCCCTCAACTAGCTTCACCTCACGGCTAATACCTTGCGTGTTGATGTCGATAGTCAGAAATTCATTCATACCCTCAAGGTGATATGCAATATGCCCTAGCTCACCTGTGTTTTTCATTTGGTAGCGAAAATCAATCGGAGCAATTTCCGCTAAGATTGACTCAATATCGTCATAAATTGTAAAGATTTTATCATCATCAACGCTCAGCCACACATCGATGTCGGAGTATTCGTCAGCTTGAGCTTGCGCGATAGAGCCCTCAAGCCAAAGAGCATGAACGTCTGCACGTTCTTCGAGTCGCTTCTGTAAATGTTCGATTATTTTTGTTCTATTATCCATTGCTTCATTATACCTTTTTCTACGCCTGTAATCCCAATATCGCCGCACCGACAGCAATCAAGCAAAGCGCAACAATCTTGCGCTTGCCCATACCCTCGTTGAACACTTTTGCGCCAAATACGGCGGAAAGTGTCGCAGACAGTGAGCGAATAGCTGTAACATAGGCAATCGGACCAGTCGCCACCGCACTGAAATAGAGAATACTAGCGATGCCCTGAATTGTACCGTTTTTGGCGATGAGTTTGATGTGCGGATGTCTATACTTTCCAGGCGCAATAATTTGCGCGTAGATGAACTGCACGATTGCCGAAGCCAGTGCCGCCCAAAACGCATAGAATAATGGCGAACTTTCTAAAATTGCCACACTCCCGACGGTTGTGTGCAGTGAAATCGTGCCGACACCGAGCAATCCAAACCGCGTCCCGCGATTGCTCCAGATGTTACGAAGCATATTGCCGTTGCCACGGCTTGTATTGAGTACATACACACCCGCGACGATAACCAGCACGGCTGCGACTGCGGTAAATGTGGGGATTTGCCCTAGAAATACCGCACCAGTAACTAACATAACTGCTGGGTACAGCGACAACAGCGGAGCCGTTTTTGACAGTTGTCCGTGTTTCAGACTTTGCAAATACACGGCGGTATCGAGCGGAGCGGTGATACAGGTACTAATGATAAGACTTACCCAAAATGCCGTAGACAGCGGGTAGTCAGGCAAAAAATGCCCAGTTGCAACCGCCAGCAAGCCAGTAATGGGCAACGCTGCCGCTCTCATCATCCACGCAAGGTGGAGATGATGGACGTTATGACTTAATTGTTTGTCGTTAACCTTGCGAAATGACGCAAAGACAGAACTTAATAATGCGTAGATAAACCACACGATATTTTTTCCTTTTGTTAGATGTTTTTAGTAATCAAATAATTTCTAGATTGTTGCTTTCAAGAGAGGGGCGAAAGCAGATGTATAAAAAAGAGAGTTGGTTTATTAAGAACCACTATAGCACTAATGGTAATAAATGTCAACACATTTTTCTGATTTTGCAAATTATCTCTGGGGTGGGTGCGCGAAGCGCACGGCGGTGATAGCCGCCCTGTGTTCTTTCTAGCTTTCGGGTATCGGTCGGATTGGTTATTGTAGCTAAACTTTCAGGACGAGGGCGCGAAGCGCGTCGGCTTTGCCGACTAGAGCCGTGCCGCCTCTACTGCTTGCAGTAGGCGAACCACCAGCCAACCCCCTTTACAACTAAAAAAGAAATTCGGCGGGGGGAAATCTCAAAATAAGGCAAAGGGGGCGGCTGGTGGGGCGCGTCCAGCTTTTGCTGGACAGGCGGCGCGGCTGGAGAGCTTAGCTTTTTGTGCTAAAATAGGTTCGAGCAAGGTCGTAAAATCTGACCAATTTGGAAAAGTCCTAAGAACTATCGCCCACGTGGGCGATTTTTTATTTCATTAAGTACATAGCGAATATAGACGTACCTGCGCCAACAGGTAAATCACCAGTCAGTCAGCGCGACAACTTCACTAACTGCTGGGGCGCCGTATTTACGATGGTCAAAGAAGCTGGCTAGTGACGGTCGTGGCTTATAAGACAAAAGAGATGTCTTGATCAGTATGATTATGAATCGCTTGAGGGTAGCGATATCGTATTTTCTTAGTAGCTGCTCGGCGATATCGTGAGGATTATCATAACCAAGCATCGTCAAAAGGCCTATTAGTTCGCTCTTTATGAGCTCTAGGTTGTCGTGGCATTCTTCGGCGCTAGTGGCTTGCTCTAATTTTTCGATATAGCGCACCAAGTTGGCTGCTCGGCCGATCATCTCAACCGGCTCAATCTCCACCTCGTCAAGTCGATCTCTTTCGCCAATAACCACACCAACGAGTTCGACTAGCTCCGACGACAATAACTGGCTATCTGTCAGATAGTCGTAGCCTGACGCCTCTTCAGACTCAAGATCTAGCTCTATCTCACCCACATCCTGTAGTAGTGATTTTAGATCAGTCGCCTCACTTGGTGCCAATACTTCGATAGCTTCGTAGTCCTCGTCCGTAAATCCGACAGACTCTACCTCTTCCGGATATATAGTCTCTAGAACCTCCTCAATAATATCAGCCACATCTATAGACTGTTCGGTCTCAGGCTTGTGTTCAACATCAGATATCTCGTCGCGTGGGCTATCGTCGGTCGCCAAAGTGTCAATTTCGCCTGTCAAGTCAGGCTCAGCCTCTTCGTATGTTGCAACGATATAATCTGTTTTATCTTCCTCGGTATTCTCTGGTATGTATTCAAATACTGGCTCTAGCTCTAGCTCTAGATTCGTCTCATCGCTACCCTCTACATCATCCATAGACTCAGCGTCTACAATGACGCCTTCGGAGACCTCGAATATTTCTGGTTCTTCTACATCACTCTGCTGCTCTATGCCAGACTCGATGATCGATCCAATCGACTGGCTATCCTCCACCTCAATAGCCTCAACAACCTCTATTTCATCTGTCAGGCATTCACCCTCTACCTCTTCGTCTATCGACTCCAGCTTATCTGTAGACATATCAACAGGCGCCGCTTCGGCCCTCTTGTCTACAACATCTAAAGTCACAGCGTCTGCCTTCGTGACCCTCTCGGCATTAACACTCAGTGACTCATCTTTAGCTATATCAGCCACTTCTTCATTGGCAACAGACTGAGACCGAGACTCATCCCGCTCTTTGATGGCCGGCTTTCCTACCTCCTCTTGGAGCTCCTCCTTGGACTCCTCCGGCTCCTCGATATCTTCTGCTATATCGTCTTCCAGATCATCCTCTGGCTTCTCTTGCGAATTGGACAAAATCCAATCGGCCGCTACTTCAGGACCTTCATGGAGCTTGGATTGAAATATGGGACAAGCAGCTACCTCTTGTACGGTACCAGAATAGCTCATACCGCTAGACCCTGAGGTGTAATAGAATTCTCGATCACCAAATCTATCAACTAAGATATTTAGAGTTTGCTCAGCTTTGTCGAAATCAAAGCCATTCTCCTCATACAAACCATCTAATTCTGCAAGATCAGCCTCTGAAAGCTCGAAATCCAATGGGTCGGCTTCACCCAACCCGTCGCTAGAATATTCCTGACTAAGCTTCTCCGCCACTTCTAGAGCCACCCTGATTATCAAGCGCCAGTCGGCCTAATTGTTTAGCATGCGCCACTACAGCATCACTCATACCCAGAACTTTCTCGCCCATGAGGCGATATCTCTCTAGCTGCGGATGAATTTCGCCGATATTGGCTACAGATTCGATATGATGGCCGCACCTGCCTATGAAGGAATCGCGCTGCATCAACGCCGGTACCTTACTATCTTTGCTGGGGTAGGCAAACCAGGTGTCTTCATCTGGATACCAGCTTTTTATTTGATCGATATTTGATGACGCTTCTGACATAATATACCGCCCTACTTCGCGAATTCTGTAGCGCGAGTTTCGCGAATTACATTTACTTTTATAGTGCCTGGGTACTGCATGGTACCCTCTATCTTATTGGCAATATCGCGCGCCAGCTTGATAGCCGACAAGTCATCGACAGATTTATTGTTGACAATAATGCGTACCTCGCGACCGGCGCTGATAGCGTAAGACTTATCGACACCAGAGAAGCTATTGGCTATATTTTCAAGATCACGCATTCGTTCGGCAAAGTTTTCGGCCGAAATATTACGTGCACCCGGACGAGCCGCCGACAGAGCATCGCAAACCCTCACCACCAAAGCCTCTGGAGTGGTCGCCTCGATATCGTCATGATGCGCCTCGATAGCGTGAACTATTTCCTCCTTCATGCCGTACTTGCGGGCTAGCTCAGCACCGATGTGGTGATGTTTACCCTCTACCTTGTGTGTGACTGCCTTGCCTATATCGTGTAGAAGCGTAGCGGTCTTGGCGATACGTACATCGGCACCGATCTCCTCGGCGATCAAGCCAGCCATGTGAGCCATCTCGGTGCTATGCATTAGTACGTTTTGACCATAGCTAGTTCGGAATTTCAATTCACCTAGAAGACGCAGCATTTCCTTCGGTATACCGACAACTCCGACCTCGCGAGCCGCATCTTCACCGGCCCGGATAACTTCCTTCTCTATCTGCTTCTCGGCTTTGGCGACAACTTCTTCGATACGACCCGGATGGATACGGCCGTCCTTCATGAGCATTTCTAGACTCAGTCGAGCGATCTGACGACGGATTGGATCAAAACTACTCAGTATAATCATACCCGGAGTGTCATCCACTAAGACATCCACCCCTGTGGCGCGCTGCAGAGCCTGGATATTACGGCCTTCCTTGCCGATCACGCGACCTTTCATCTCGTCGTCCGTCAGCTTGACGGCTGTAACCGTACGCTCGGCTGTCACCTCACTACTCATACGCTCCATCGCAGATACTAAGATAGTCTGAGCTCGCTCTTCGGCGTCATTCATAGCCTCAGCCTGAAGCTTGGCAACAAGACCAGTCAAATCATTTTTGATATCACGTTCGGTCATCTGCATTAGCTTTTCGGCAGCATCTTTTTTCTTGAGGCCGGCGATCTTTTCAAGCTTTTCCTGCTGCTTGGTTCTGATATCTCGAATGTCCGACTTCAAGCCTTCAACCTCATCTTCTTGCTTGCGCAGTTTTTCTGTACGCTTATCTAGCTCGTCGAGCTTTCGATCAAGAGATGTCTCACGATCAACTACACGCTGCTCGACTTTCTTGATTTCTTTGCGGCGCTCAT
Source organism: uncultured Candidatus Saccharibacteria bacterium (assembly GCA_937873745.1). Lineage (GTDB taxonomy): Bacteria > Patescibacteriota > Saccharimonadia > Saccharimonadales > Saccharimonadaceae > CALMYZ01. Next base: position 8,152 of record CALMYZ010000053.1, read on the forward strand.
TCTCAAGCTTAATAGCCTCGTCTTTAGCTTTTAGTATTATGTCGCTGGCCTTACGCTCGGCGGCGGCAAGATCTTTCTCGATATTATTTTTACTCTTGGCCTGAGCTTGGCGAATATATACTGTAGTTGCGCCACCACCAGCAAATATACCGACAGTAGCGGCGATTAGTACTTCTATCATATGTGTCCTTTCTCGGATACTCTCGTCAAGTGTTCGTCTTGACTATTGAATTATCAAAAAATACCCGATTGTTGCTAAAAAATTAGT
>CALMYZ010000054.1 GCA_937873745.1 uncultured Candidatus Saccharibacteria bacterium
CTACATACGAATCGCCAGTGGTGCGCACTTGCTCTATCCAGCCGCGAGCCTTTTCGGCTATCTTGTCAGCTCGTTGTTTTTTGTAGTCGGCTATATCTAGATTTACTCTGGTGATATCGGCATTTTTGTTGCGCAAGGTTGTAGATAAAATGTATTGCAAGGCTCTGAGATTGTCGGCGTTTCGACCTATCAAGATGCTACTTATGTCACTAGGTGGTATCGATATGTCTATCATATCATCACGAATCTCCACCTCTACATCTAGATTTATTTCAAAAAACGCCAGTAGGTCTTCTATATATTTCTTGCTAAATTCTAGTGTTTGATTACTATCCATAAACTACCTCCTTTTGCTCTTCGCTTTGATACGAACAATGTTATTTGTTTCTTTGGCGACAACCTTATCTTGGGCTTTTTGGGTAGCTTTCTTGTGTGTTTTTTTAGTTTTTTCGGTACTTATAGGACCAGCAATTTCATCCATCTCGTCGGCGTCTTTTCGTAGTAGGTAGGTCTGCTGCAAGACAGCGATTATATTGGAAGTACCGTAGTACAAGGCGATGGTACCAGGTATACTCACCATGATAAAGAACATCATGATCGGCATAAATTTAATCATTTTATTCATGACGATATTATTCATCTCAGCTTGATCAGCTTGCTTACCATCGGCTGCCTCGGCCATTATCTGGCGCAAACCTTTCTTTGGCTCGCTATTTGGCATAGTTTGTTTACTCATAATATACTGAGTAAAGGCTGCAATTATAGCCAATATTAGCAGTGCGACATCCACACCACTAGAACTAATAGCTGAATGTGATAGATCAACTACACCAAATAACTTTTCATTGAACTGATCTGGGTTTTTAATTAAATGACTAATGGCAGGTATATTCTCTAGGAAGCTATATGTATACTGAGCCACTTGTTCACGATGAAGTGTAAATATCTGTATCACCCGGAATAGAGCGATGAATATAGGCAGCTGGATAAGTAGTATCAAGATAGAACGAAACGGTTTAACATTATGCTCTTTATATAGCTCAAGCATCTGCATACTCTCAGCTTGACGGTCACCCTTGGTGCGCTTCTTTATTTTAACTAACTCTGGTTGGAGTTTGCGCATTGCTTTTGTTTGGTGAAGTTGGCCTTTTAGTATCGGATATAGAAGTACACGGACGATGATGGTAAATATAATTATCGCGATACCGAAGTCGCCGCCAGGGATGATACTATATAGCAATATTAAAAGGTTAAAAATCGGCTGAACCACAAAGGTATCAAATAAACTCACTAAACACTCCTTAGGATAAAATTCTTATCTTATTA
>CALMYZ010000055.1 GCA_937873745.1 uncultured Candidatus Saccharibacteria bacterium
AGCGCCTATAGATATAGAAGAGACTACACTTCCACCCGCTCCAGAGACTGCTCCCGCTACAGAACAGCCTGTCGAACAGTCTAATCCGGTGGCTGGCTCGATACCTCAACAATACGCCGAGCAGCCTAGTACCGGTGATCAAACGCATACGCCTATCTATGACACCGAGGCTCAAGCACAGCCATTGGCTCATCCTGCCAAAAAGAAAAGCGGTTGGCTGGTACTGCTCTGGATCTTCCTACTAGCTATACTCGGCTCGGCCGCGGGTATAGCTTTGTATATGTTTAAGATAATCTAAATTTGTTAAGATAGTAGTAATGGATATCTTGGAGGGATTAAACGACGCCCAGCTTGAGGCGGTACGTCACGATGAGGGGCCGCTATTGATATTGGCTGGCGCGGGCAGTGGCAAGACGAAGACTTTGACGCATCGAATCGCCTATCTGATCAAGCAGCAGCGAGCCTGGCCGGACCAGATATTGGCGGTGACTTTTACCAACAAGGCAGCTCGGGAGATGCGCGACAGGCTGGCCGGGCTGCTAGATGAGCAAGCCGAAAATCGTAATTTTATGCGCTGGATGGGTACTTTTCACGGCATCTGCGTGAGGTTGCTCAAGATAGATGGCGCCAGCATCGGTATCGACCGCAACTTTGTTATCTATGATGAAGACGATCGACAAGGTCTGATAAAGCAAGCTATGAAGTCACTGTCTATCGCCGATAAGTCGATCAAGCCGCGAGCCGTTAGTAGTCAGATATCAAGTGCCAAGAACGAATTGGTTGATCCAGAGGAGTTTGCAGCTAGAGCCTCTTATCCTTTTCAGAAAACAATCGCTCGCATCTATACTGAATACGAGCGTTTGCGCCGACAGGCTAATGCCTTAGATTTTGATGACTTATTGATCGAAACGGTTCATCTTCTACGTGACCACCCCGAGGTGCGCCATAAGTGGCAGGAGCAATTTCGCTATATCTTGATAGACGAATATCAAGATACAAATGCTGCGCAGTATGCCATCGTCAAAAGTCTGGTTTCGCCGACACAGAATATCTGTGTGGTGGGTGATGATTGGCAGTCTATCTATTCTTGGCGTGGGGCTGATTTTACCAATATTTTAAACTTTGAGAGAGATTTTCCGTCTACAAAAGTCGTGAAGCTCGAGCAGAACTATCGTTCGACGGCCGCTATCCTGGAAGCTGCCGGCAATGTCATAACCAAAAACACCGAGCGTAGCCACAAAGAGCTGTGGACTGCCGATACTGGCGGGTCGCCGGTCCAGGTCACGGGCTTAAACGACGAAGCCGAGGAAGCGCATTCGATCGCTAGTCGGATAGTGGCTCAGGTCATGATCGGTGCTCGTAAGTATGACGATTTCGCCATACTGTATCGCACCAATGCCCAGAGCGCGCCGCTGGAGCGAGCTTTTCTACAACTCAGAGTGCCGTATCAGATAGTTGGTGGCGTACGCTTCTATGACAGGCGAGAAGTAAAGGATCTCGTAGCCTACTTGCGTTTGATTTATCAGCCTCACGATATCATGAGCTTTACGAGGATAGTCAATGTACCGACTCGCGGTGTCGGTGCGACTAGTCTAGAGCGATTTTTGAGCTGGCAATCTGAGACTGATTATGACGTCATCACGGCCCTGGTCAATGCCAATCAGACATCCAAGCTAACTCCGCGAGCAAAGTCTGCCTTGGCTACTCTAGGCGAGACTTTGCGTGGTCTGCAGGCTATGGTGCAGAGCGATAGCTCACCAGTTGATATCATCGAGCAACTCATCAAGCGGACTGGCTACGATGATTATATTCAGGACGGTACGCCGCAGGCCGATGACAGGCTCGAAAATATCGGTTCGCTGCTGTCTGATGCGGCACTGTTTTCAACACTGGGCGACTTTTTGGATGAAGTAGCTTTGATGTCCAGTATGGACGCACAAACTAGCGATGCTCAGGTGACCCTGATGACTATTCACGCTGCCAAGGGTCTAGAGTTCCCGGTCGTACATATGGTCGGTATGGAAGACGGCATCTTGCCACATAGTCGAGTACACGATGAAGGTTTACGCTCTCTAGAGGAGGAGCGTCGGCTATGTTATGTCGGCATGACTCGAGCTCGTCAGGAGCTTCATCTATCCTATGCCTATAGTCGATTACAGTTCGGGCAACGCTCGTATAATCAGCCCTCGCGCTTTTTGCAAGATATGGGTGCAACGACGGCTAGTATGCCGAGCGCTGTAGACGACAGTTTTGACGACGGCTGGGCGGAGTTGCCGTCATTTGATATCAATGATCGAGTGCGTTCGGCGCAGTTCGGTGACGGCGATATCATAGACGTTGACGGCTTGGCTGTGACTGTACAATTTGACAATGGTCAGACTAAAAAGCTCAATGTCGAATACGCTAGACTGACCAAGCTCTAGGCGGCTATCTACTCCGTCCAAAATTGCCTTTTATGGTCTCAAAGGGTATAATCGATAGCAGTACACCGCTCCAGGTGGAAGCTTTTTATGAGAAATTTATCGACCAAACGTATAGCTCCTTTGTTCTGGCTCATTGCGTCAGCTTGTCTGGTGGCTTTTTTTGGTGTCATAGCGACAAATAGTGTGCGTGCTACTGATAAGCCCGAGGCAGGGCAACGCTTGCTAACTATTCACGACAGGGGTAATGAACTTGGTATTATGACATCGGCAACCAGTTTGCGGCAGGCTTTCGCGGAGAATGACATCAAAATAACTGATAGCGACCTAGTGGAGCCTAGCCTGGATGAGAAGCTTGTTGCGAATAGTTACCAGGTGAATATATATCGAGCTCGACCAGTGCTGGTGGTAGATGGTGCGATGAAATACAAGATCCTAACACCTTATCAGACGGATAAACAGATCGCTAAACACGCCGGCTTGGTGCTGCAGGATGAAGATGAGACCACCCTTGAGCCGATCACTGATGTAGCGCGGCACGGTCTAGGCGTGCAGATGACTATCAAGCGAGCAACTCAGTTCAGTCTAGTGATGTACGGCAAGAAGATTACAGCCTACACCATGAAGGCCACGGTGGGCGAGATGCTAAAGAGTAAGGGTATTAAGCTCGGCGACAAGGATAGCTTGTCTGTGTCGCAAGAATTGCCAATTGCTAGCGATATGACGATCGAGATTTGGAGAGAAGGTAAGCAGACTATTACCGTCGAAGAAGAGCTGGCTTTTGAAGTCGAAAAGATACAAGACGCCGATCGTGACCCGAGCTATCGTCAGGTTAAGACTGCCGGAGAGAAGGGTGTAGCGACTGTCACCTACGAGATAGTTATGAAGAATGGTAAAGAGGTTTCTCGTCAGAAGATCCAGAGCGTGACGACCAAAAAACCAACTACACAAGTGGAAGTTATTGGTGCTAAATTTGTCTATACCGGTGGGCCACTGAGCGATGCCCAGATCCAGGCCTTGGGTAGCTGTGAGAGTGGTATGACGGCGACACGCAATTCTGGCAATGGTTTTTATGGCGCCTTCCAGTTTATGCCGTCGACTTGGCGAGCAGTTGCTCCAGCGCCGTATAATCAATCGATGCCGCACGAAGCTCCACTGGATGCGCAGAAGCAAGCCGTCCAAAATCTATTGTCGCGTTCTAGTATATTCACTCAATTCCCTGGTTGCGCCAAAAAAATGCGTGCCAACGGAGTGATATAAGTAGGTGGCCGGCCCCAATAAATCTCTCGGTCAGCACTGGCTCAAAGATAGAGCTGTGCTATCGCAAATAGCCGATTATGCAGAACTAAGACAAGACGACTACGTACTAGAAGTCGGCCCAGGTTTGGGCACGCTAACAAGTGAATTATTGCGTCAAGCTGGCGATGTCTTGTCGGTAGAGTTTGACGGTGAATTGGCGCGTAAACTACCCGGGCAGTTTCCAGGCAAGAACCTAACGGTCGTCAACGAGGATATCTTACAATTTGACCTCTCGCAGCTGCCAGCCGGCTACAAGGTGGTCGCGAATGTGCCGTACTATATCACTAGTAAGATAGTTCAGCGTCTACTGACGGCGAAAAATAAGCCCAGTGTTGCCGTGCTATTGGTGCAGAAAGAAGTAGCTCAGCGTATGGCAGCGGCCCCGGGTGATATGAGTCTGCTATCTCTGAGTTCACAGCTTTTTGCTGATGTCTCACTCGGTGAGATTGTTCCAGCGGAACTCTTCACGCCTCCACCAAAAGTCGATTCTCAAACAGTCATCTTGAAAGCCAAGACCGAAATAGGCTTGAGTGATGAGCAGCAAAAAACAGTTTTTCGCTTAGCCAGGATTGCTTTTGCCGGCCGTCGCAAAAAACTTAACACCAGTCTAGCGAGTGGCCTGAGGATAGATAAGAGTAGTACATCTAGTCTACTGGAGTCGGCTGGACTAAGCCCTGATATGCGACCACAAGACCTAAGCGTCGAAGATTGGGCGAGGCTAGCAAACGTCTACAGCACTAATCTGATACAATAGTATCAATGACAAAACAACTTTATATCACTACCGCCATCCCTTACGTCAATAGCATCCCTCATATCGGCAATGCTATGGACTATCTGCTAGCAGATATCTGGACTAGATATAATATGCAAAACGGTCGAGCTGTCAGGTTTCAGATTGGTACCGACGAGCATGGCAACAAAAACGCCCAAAAAGCTATCGATAACGGCCTGACTCCACAGGCTTACGTCGATCAGTCTCATTTACCATTTCGACAGATGGCCGAAAAAATAGGCAGCCAATACACCGACTTTGTACGCACCACAGACGAACACCACAAGGCTTCGGTGCAGTATATCTGGCAGCAGCTAAAGCCTCATATTTACAAAGATAAATACGAAGGCTGGTATTGTGTCGGCTGCGAGCAGTTTTATACAGACAAAGAGGTGGAGGAGCAAAACGGTAGTTGCCCAAATCACCAGCGTCCGTTTGAGCGGCTCAGCGAAGAGAATTATTATCTGCGTTGCAGCGATTTCACCGAGCAGATTCGCGAAGCTATCGAGAAAAACAAAATGCGTATAGTGCCAGAGTATCGCAAAAAGGAGATCCTGGAGCTACTAAAAGACGGCGCCAAAGATGTCTCGATATCACGACCACGCAAAAGCCTGAGCTGGGGCGTGCCCGTACCAGATGACCCAGACCAGGTGATGTATGTTTGGCTAGATGCCCTTAGTAATTATCTGACAGTACTAGGCTATCCAGATAGGCCCGAGTGGCAGGACTACTGGCCAGCCGACCTTCAGGTGGTTGGTAAGGATATTTTGCGTTTTCACGCCATCATTTGGCCTTCGATTCTACTGGGTATAGGCGTAGCTCTACCAAAGGCTATCTTGGCGCACGGCTTTGTCAATATCGGTGGTGTCAAGATATCGAAATCACTCGGCAATACGATCGATCCAAATCAAGTTATCGATGAATACGGTCTCGACGCTTTCCGTTATTTCTTTGCTCGTCATATACCAACTCAAGACGACGGTGATTTTACCTGGGAGAGGTTTGAGACGGCCTACAATACCGAGTTGTGTAATGATCTCGGCAACCTAGTCCAGCGTATCGCCAGCATGATAACTCGCTATCAAGCGGGGGTGATTGGTGAAGTTGAAGCTGGTGAGCATGACATGATGCGCTATCACGAAGCTGTGAAAGATTTGAAATTTGATGTAGCGTTAGATGAAGTTTGGAATATCGTGCGTAGCCTAAATCGCTATATCGATAGCGTGAAGCCGTGGGAGATCGCCAAGAATCTAGACACAGATACGGAAGCTCGAGATCATCTGGCTGAGGTCTTGGCGCATTCGGTCGGTACATTGCTGCAGGTGGCCGATTTGTTGGTACCGTTTATACCGACAACTGCCAAAAAGATTCATGACACTTTTGAGTCTGGGGTAATCAAGTCCGAGGGGGTACTATTCCCGAGGCTCTACATTCACACGACTGACCCTCGAGCTAAAAAAACCCAATGAGCCTAGTCGATACACATTGTCATATTCACGATAGTGAGTTTGATTTTGACGCAACAGAAGTGATTGAGAGAGCCAGGCGAGCGGGTATTGAGTCGATGATCTGTGTCGGCACCAGTGAGCTTAGTTCGCGACAGGCGATAGATTTATCGCTAAAGGAATCTAGCATCTTCGCTTCGATAGGCGTCCATCCACACGATGCTATGGGTGGGTATGGTGAGATAGATGTCCTAGCTAAATCGCATACTTCGGGTGATCGATTGGTAGCGATTGGTGAGATCGGGCTAGATTATTTTTATAACCATAGTCCACGAGAGGCGCAGACGACAGCATTAGAATCTCAGCTGCAGACCGCCCTGGACTGTGATCTACCGGTTATTTTTCATGTACGAGAGGCTTTTGACGATTTTTGGCCGATTTTTGACAATTTCACAGGTCTACGTGGCGTGCTTCATAGCTTTACAGATGATGTGCGCAATCTGGAAGGTGCTTTATCTAGAGATTTATACGTAGGCGTCAATGGAATTAGTCTATTCACGAAGGACGAGGCACAGCAGCTACTCTACGACCAAGTGCCGATAGGAAAATTACTCTTCGAAACGGACGCTCCTTACTTGACACCACCACCGTATCGTGGTAAGATTAATGAGCCAGCATATGTGGAGGTGATAGCAGAATATCACGCGCAGCGTCGAGGTATTTCACTTGCTGAAATAGCCGATGCGACCACCACAAATGCCAAAGCGTTATTTGCGCTCTAAAACTATCGCTCAGCGATAAGAAAGTAAAATGTCTCATACCGGAGAATCTAAGCCTATGGAAAATCACAACTATCACATACCAGACCAGGGTCGCGAACAAGCGACTGGATTTCGTGATGGTGATCAACTAGATTTTCATAGAGCTAGTAGCAATGTCATTAGTCTTGATGAGCTAGCCGCGGCTCGCGAAGCTGCTTCTAAACCTGTTAACTACGAAGTAGTAATTTCTGCTCACGAAAAGATTGCGGCTGCTACCGCGAATATTGTCGAGCTACGCCAGGATAAACTTCGAGAAGATAAGGCGGCCTAGTTATGGCTAGCGTTTTGAAAAAAGCGCTAAGTTTGCTGATAGGCAACGAGCCAACAGATACGCTCTTTAAGCTACCCAAAGGTAGGCCCTTCAAGCAATTAACCGAACGAGAACTGATTCGGCTAGAGAGTGAGATCGGCGGCAAGATATTTGGTCCAATCCCAGCGGGCGGTAGGCGTGAATTTTTCTGTCTAGATAAGACAACCTGGATATGGCACGAAGAGTTTCCAGACGAGCTAACTGGTGATATGCGCTCACACACTGTACGGTATGAGATACAAGACAGGGGTATACTGAAGGCGCATGACGGGGCACAGTATAGCTATCTCGAGGGCGAAGAGCTGGATAACCTACACGCTGCAGTCCAAGTCTATTATGAGCAAGTGGCGCGCAACGTCTATCAGCGAGACCCGGCTACTAAGCGTAAACTGGTATAATACAACTAGTGAACGACGATATTATTTATCTTGACCATGCTGCGGCAACGCCTGTCGACGAACAGGTGTTATTTGCTATGCAGCCCTATATGAGTGATATGTTTTTTAATCCATCTAGCCCGTATGAGCCAGCTCGACAAGTCCGTCGCGACTACGAGGCTGCCAAAGATGTGATCGCTCGCGCTATCGGCGCCAAGGCCGATGAGCTAGTGATGACGGCTGGTGCGACTGAGTCTATAAACTTAGCGTTTAGTCTACCTGGTCACAAGGTGATTAGTGCTATCGAGCATCAGGCTGTCTTTGGGGCTGCCTCCGGGGGTGATTACACTACCGCACCAGTCGACAAAAGTGGCAGGATAGATATTACCGAGCTGCGTCGAGCTATAACTGCCAAAACTACCCTAGTCAGTATAGGTCTAGCTAACAGCGAGATCGGCACCATCCAGCCATTATCCGACATCGCGAAGATCGTCGCTGAAGTACGAAGCCAGCGTCTTGAGTCTGGCAATCATACTCCACTATGGCTTCATAGCGACGCCTCGCAAGGACTTGGTCAGCTCGATGTCAATGTTGCACGACTGGGCCTGGATATGTTGACGTTAAACGCCGGCAAAGTCTATGGTCCGAAACAAGTCGGCTTGCTTTATGTAGCGCGACAGGTTGCCTTGAGTCCGCAAATAAATGGTGGCGGTCAAGAGCAGGGTCTTAGGAGTGGTACCGAAAATGTACCAGGTGTAATTGGTTTCGCTAGAGCGATAGAGCTAGCTGAGGCGCGGCGTAAGGCTGAGGTTTCTAGATTGACCGAGTTGCGCAATCACCTACGTTCACGTTTGGTCGAGCAATTTCCAGAAGCTGTCGTATCGGGCAGTAAAAAGCATCAATTAGCTGGGCATCTACATATTTCATTTCCAGGCATAGACGCCGAAAGATTAGTCTTTATGCTTGAGATGAAGCAGGTGTTAGTGGCGACAGGTAGCGCCTGTGCGGCCAATAAAGGTACGCGATCACACGTCTTGACGGCGATAGGCTTGGAACCTGAGCTGGCTGATGGAAGTTTACGTCTAACACTGGGCCGCGCGACGGACAGAGCCAAAGTAGATCGAGCTGCTGATGAGATCATAAAAGCTGTTGCCAGTGAGCAGCAGAGAGTGAGTGCTAGATGAAATCTATCGCCGTAGCTCTCTTTGCGATTATTTTGGCTACGCTTGGTCTGACTATATTTCTACAGCCAAATGACCTAGCCTCGTGTGATATCTCAGGTCAGCCTTTGAGCGAGGGTGTCTGCAGTGGAGCGGATGCTATAGTTGCAGTTAGCGGTGGTGATACGAGCGCTCGTACTCAGCACGCGGTTGATTTATATAAAAACGGCTGGGCGCCACTGTTAATATTTTCGGGAGCGGCTCTAGATAAATCTGGCCCGAGCAATGCCGAAGCGATGCGACAGTCTGCGCTAGATGCTGGTGTGCCGAGCGAGGCCATCCTGATAGAAGAATATTCTGAAAACACCAATCAAAACGCGACCAATACCAAGTCTGTTGTCGAGGCTAATGATATAAAAAAAGTAATCTTGGTGACTAGCGGCTATCATCAGCGTCGAGCCAATCTGGAGTTTGGTAGTCAGCTAGGTAGCGATGTTGTTATCAAAAATAGTCCGACTCAAGACAGCGACTGGTCGTGGTATTGGTGGTTGACGCCGCGCGGCTGGTGGCTGGCGGCGAGTGAATTTGTAAAAGTCATAGCTTTTTACGTGGGGCTGAGTCAATGACTAAAGTTTATGTAGGTATGAGCGGCGGAGTCGACTCTAGTTTGACGGCAGCTCTGCTGGTTGAGGCTGGCTATGAGGTAACCGGTGTCTATATGAAGAACTGGACCGAGGATTTACCTGGTATGAAATGCCCGTGGGCAGACGACCTGGCTGATGCCAAGCGAGTAGCGGTCCAGCTCGGTATAGACCTAAAAGTTTTTGACTTTGAGGCCGAGTATCGACACAAGGTTGTCGAATATATGATCGACGAGTATAAGATGGGTCGCACGCCAAACCCGGATATCATGTGTAATCAAGAGGTAAAATTTAAGCTATTTCTCGAGACTGCGCTAGCGGATGGCGCCGATATGATAGCTACGGGTCACTACGCCAGGGTGCAGGGCGGTAAGTTGCTACGCGCTGTAGACGACAACAAAGACCAGACTTATTTTTTGTATCGAGTCACTCAGTCGGCACTCGAAAAAACCCTCTTTCCACTCGGTGAATACACTAAGCCTCAGGTGCGAGAAATGGCACTTGAGCGCGGGCTATATACAGCTGGCAAGAAGGAGAGCATGGGTATTTGTTTTGTCGGCAAGGTCGGGATTCGCGACTTTTTGAGTGGCTATGTCGAGCAGGCGGCTGGAGATATTATCGACAAAGATAGCGGTGAAGTTGTCGGTCGGCACGACGGGGCGATTTATTATACGCTAGGTCAGCGTCACGGTTTAGACATTGGCGGCGGCCTGCCGTACTATGTTGTCGACAAAGACATGGATAAGAATATAGTTTACGTCTCGACGAACCTAAACGACGAAACTTTGTGGCGTAGAGAAGTGCTTCTGAAGGGCCTACACTGGATAACTGGAGTCCCCGAGGCAAAAGATCTTCAGATACGCGTTCGGCACAGAGCACCCCTTATTTCTGCCATACTACAAGGTTCCACCCTGCAACTGAAAGACCAGCAGCGCGCCATCGCGCCAGGTCAATCGGTGGTACTGTATGACGAAGATATTTGCCTAGGTGGTGGTATAGTTATCTAAACTGGACCCCCTTGCCACCCCCCTAAATCAAGCTAAACTAAAACCATGAACATCATCTCGTCTTCTCGTAAGCCACAGCACCCCTCTCGCCACCACCAAGCTGCCTTCACTATCGTCGAACTCCTCATCGTCATTGTAGTTATAGCTATCCTGGCCGCCCTCTCTTTCGTTGCTTATGTTAATATCTCCCAAAGAGCCACCGACTCTGCCATAGCTCATAAAGAAACCCAAGCCAAAAGAAGACTAGAAGCCTACAAAGTAGACAATAACTCCTATCCACCAGACCAAGCTACCTTCGACGAAATAACAGGCCAAAAACCAACCGACAAGTTCTACACAACATATACTTCAGCATCACCACATGATAGTTATACGATGGAGACTGGAGGGGGTTCTCCTAATCCAGCTAATACAGTGACATTACCCTGGACTTCAGATGGCTACAATGGACTCATTAACTATCTAGGCACAGACGGTGGCACAGTGTCATTCAGCAACCCTCATCCCAGCAAGATAACTGCTAGTCAGTCGTCAGATCAAGATGGGCAGAGACTTGCCTATAGGGGTATTGACCATCTTATATTTGCAGATAGCAACGAGTCGCACACCAGTAGGGCTAACAATTCTTGGTGGAAGCTAGATCTAGGTGTGGGCAAGTCTATAAAGCTAGAACGTTTCGGTATACTTGGGCGTTCGAGTATGGAGAGGCATCCACGAAGCTTTAAAATACAAGGATCTAACGACGACAGTGCGTGGACAGACCTATTGACCGTTAGCGGCGACGGACCTGATAATGGAACGTGGTGGTCTGGTCAAGTTGGCAACTCTAGTACATATAGATATATTAGAGTACTCCAGACTGGTGGTCACAGTACGTTTCACGACGACCATCTAGTGCTTGGTGACGTTGAGTTATGGGGTGTTTATTATAAATAATCACATACCTCGCGTTAGTTATATTCCTTATGAGGTGATATACTATAACAGATATGAACGCTCAAGAAATCCGCAATACTTACATCAAGTTTTTTGAAGAACGTGGCCATGTAGCTATCAAGCGCGCGCCGCTAGTTTTGACAGACGATCCGACAACTTTATTTACCGGCTCTGGTATGCAGCCGATTATTCCGTATCTGCTCGGAAAAAAGCATGATGACGGTAATCGCCTAGTCGATTCTCAGACCTGTCTACGCGCTCAGGATATCGACGATATTGGTGATAATCGCCACACGACGTTTTTCGAGATGCTTGGCAACTGGAGTTTGGGTGATTATTTCAAAGAGCAGCAAATTAACTGGATGTGGGAGTTCTTGAGCGACGTTGTCGAGCTAGACATGAGCAAGCTATATGTTACTTGCTACAGCGGCAATGAGCAGTTCGGTATCCCGAAAGATACCGAGGCCGCCGAGGTGTGGGCAAAATTGTTTGCAGCCAAGGGTCTCTCAAACGGTCAATCTAATATCGGCTCAGAAGAAGCTGGCTATGCGCGTGGTATGAAGGATGGCGAGCGAATTTTTTATTACGACGGTAGCAAAAACTGGTGGAGTCGTAACGGCAACGAAGCCAATACGCCAGTCGGTGACCCGTGCGGTCCAGACAGCGAGATGTTCTACGAGTTTGATATTCCACACAATCCAGAGTTTGGTGAACACTGCCATCCAAATTGTGACTGCGGTCGCTTTATGGAGATTGGCAACAATGTTTTTATGGCGTACAAAAAAGTTGCCGAGGGTCAGTTTGAGAAGCTCGAAAAACCAAATGTTGATCACGGCTCTGGCCTGGAGCGTATTGCTGCCGCCAAATTGAATAGTCCCGATGTTTTCAAGATTAGCCTGATGTGGCCAATTATCGAAAAGCTACAAAAACTCAGCGGTAAAAATTACGAAGACAGCACCGAGAGTATGCGCGTCATCGCCGATCATTTGCGCGCTGCAACTTTCATGGCGGTTGATGGCTGCGTGCCGAGCAATAAGCAGCAGGGCTATGTCATGCGTCGCTTGCTTCGTCGTGCGATCCGCTATAGTTTCGACCTAGGTATCGAGCAGAATTTCATGCAGGAGATTGTGCCGGTGATTGCCGATCTGTATGCGGCTGACTTCCCGGAAGTAAAAGAGAGCCGGGATACTATCGTGACAGTCTTAGTCAAAGAAGAAAAGGCTTTTCGCCAGACGCTTCGCAAAGGCCTCAAGCAGATGGAAAAATTTGCCACAGACGGCCTGACCGGCGAAGAGCTGTTTACACTATACGACACCTATGGCTTCCCTGTAGAGCTGAGTGCCGAAGAGGCTCAAAAGCAAACAATAAGCCTGCCAGCTAATTGGCGCGAGCAATTTGATGCCAAAATGGCCGAGCAGCGCGCTCGTTCGCAGACTGCAGCCAAGGGTACCTTCAAGGGTGGTTTGGGCGGACAAACGCTCCAGCACAAAAAATACCACACGGCTACACACCTGATGTACCAAGCACTGCGCGATGTTTTAGGTGATCATGTCATCCAGCGCGGTAGTAATATCACCGAAGAACGCCTGCGTTTTGACTTTAGTCACGACAGCAAGGTGACGCGCGAACAACTCGATCAAGTCGAAGAAATCGTCAATCGTGAGATTGCCAAAGACCTGCAAGTTAGCTTCGCCGAATACCCGACCGAAGAGGCCACTGGCCCGCTCGGTGCACTTGGTCAATTTGGTGATCGCTACGGCGACACAGTGAAGGTCTATTCTATGAAAGACCAAGCTTCACCAGAAGACGAGCGACCGTTTAGCTTTGAGATTTGCGGCGGTCCACATGTCGACCATACACTTGAGTTATTTGAAGGTGGCAAGAAGTTTAAGGTGACTAAAGAAGAAGCTTCAAGCGCCGGCGTGCGACGCGTCAAAGCTATTTTGATCTAAACTGTTTCAACTCTTCTTTAAACTTAGCAGCGACATCTGCTACAGCGCTCCATCGAAGTATATTACCTCCATCTAGTGGCTGAGGAGTGGGCTGGTCTTTGGTTTCGTACTGATAATTGATGACAAATGGATCATCTTCGGCGGTAGATTTTTGGCTCGACACACTTAATATAGGGTCACCACTTGGCCGGAAGTGTTTAACGTGAGACAGGCTTTCTGTCGTAGTCTCGGTTTTTGTCTCACTGACATGGTTTGTGTGTATCATGTCGAGGCGACGATCCTCGCTGACGTCGCCATCTTCAGTATTATCAAGATGTTGGATTCTAGATATTGCTACCACATATTCACTTTTTTGAATGATTTGACCATCTTGATCACTGTAATCGCCTATAGTATTGGCTAGATTCATAGTTTCAGTTAATGTATAACCCTCTAGTCCGCTAACCAATTCGGCTAGCCATAGCCTGTGAGCTGATGAATTAGAGGCTGGTATCTCTGGTATTTTCAGGGACTTGAATATAGCATCTCCGACTTCTGCCGGTCTAATGAGGTCTTGAAAATTATATTTACCATCTGGTCTAGATATAAAACAGTCGCCTTTATTGGCGTCTATGCTCCTAATGTCGTCACCCAGTAGGCGCATGATAGACATAGGTTGGCCAGATTTGGTAGTATATCTGACCTCTTTCATGTCTAATTTATTTTCTATCTCGTCGTAGTAAAAATCTATAGATATGGGAGACTTGTCTATATATGTCTCCGTGTGGGCTTCTATTATAGACTGCGTGTTGCGACTAGGCGTAATTTCTAAGGTTAGTTTGTAGCCGGTAGATGGTATCATCTCATTGGTTAGACTAAGTAGCCTATTTTCTAAGATTTGTAGCTGCTCCTTTTCGAGCTCGTCTAGTTCGATGGAGTCGTCTGAGTTATGCGGATATCGGTCATTCATATTTTGCTATTATATCATAAATATATGAAAAACACAACCAGGAGTAATCAGATTTTGCTAGATTAACCACTAGTGGTATATAATGAAGGCTAGATATGGTATTTCAAAAATTACGTGCAGCTCAAGAGAAGTCGATAAGCTCTAATTATATAGTCGGCCTAGATATCGGTACTGAATTCGTCAAGGCGCTGATAGCCAAGGTAAATGGCGAAGATTTAGAGATTGTTGGGGCTGGCCGTAAACGCCAGAATGTTGGTGATATGTATGGTGGTGCGATTGCTGATATTGCCGGTGTAGTCCAAAATTGCGAAGAGGCGCTTGGTCAAGCCGAGGAGCAGGCTGGCTTGCAGGCGAAGAAGGCTGTGATCGGTATCGCCGGTGAGCTCGTCAAGGGCGTAACCGATACTATCCGCTATCGTAGGCCACATCCGGATAAGCCGCTAGATGACAATGAGATGGAGTTTATCATCGAGAAAGTTCAGGAGCGAGCCCAGCTCAAAGCTCAGCGTCAAATAGCCCTCGAGACAGGTAACGATGAAGTCGAGGTGAAATTGGTCAACTCAGCACTCGTAAGTATCCATATAGATGGCTACAAGATATCAAATCCGATCGGTTTTCAGGGCAAGGACGTAGCGGTGCAGATTTACACTGCTTTTGCGCCCATGGTTCATATCGGCGCACTCGAGAAGGTGGCCGACGAATTGGCGCTAGAGCTTGTGGCTGTTGCGGCTGAGCCGTTTGCGGTGAGTCGTAGCGTACTGGGCAACGATGCTTCAAGCAATTTTACGGCCATACTGACAGATGTCGGCGGTGGAACTACTGACATAGCGGTGATAAACGACGGCGGTGTCGAGGGTACTAAGATGTTTGGTATCGGTGGCCGTAGCTTTACCCGGACAATCGCCAGCGATATGAACCTGACATACAAGGATGCCGAAAAGCTAAAGGTTAATCTGGAGCATGATCAAATCAAACCGGCTGTCAAAAAATCAGCCGAGGAAGCTATCGACAAAACTATGGAGGTTTGGTTGGCGGGCGTAGAACTGGCGCTTGGCGAGTTTGATTCGGTTGATCATCTACCAAGTCGCCTCTTGTTGTGTGGTGGTGGCGCCAGCCTAGGGGCTCTAGTAGAGGCACTAGAGAAGAGTGATTGGTATAAGGAGTTGCCGTTTACTAAGCGGCCTCAGATCAAGCACATTCAGCCGTCTGACGTCGTCGGTATATCGGACAATACTGGCAAGGTAAATGATCACACCTACATCACAGCCATGGGTCTACTGAGGGTCGGCTATGATACAATACTAGGAGGAGGCGGCGTCGATTCTGTCAAAGATAAATTAGGCCGCATACTTAGGATATAGATATGAACAAAGACGTTATTTATATAGACGTAGACGATGATATTACAGCTATTATCGGCAAGGTGAAGGCTAGTGATGAGAAGATTGTTGTCTTGATACCGCCGAAGCGTATCGGTGTCTTGCAGTCGGCTGTCAACCTACGACTACTTCAAAAAACTGCTACAACTCAAAAGAAGAGATTGGTATTGATAACAAGCAATCCGGCGCTCACTGCTCTCGCGGCTTCAGCCAAAATGTATGTTGCCAAAAACGCTCAGACTAAGCCGGAAATACCTAAGTTACCAAAACACGATGATGAACCAAGCGATACTATAGACGGCGGCAATTTGCCCGTGGGCGATCATGACAGTATCGGTCGCGAAACGGAGACGGACAAGGCTGCGGCTTCGATTATATCTGACAATCCGGCTGTCGACATACCCCGGAAGAAGCCTGTCGCTACCAAGGGTGTAAAAGTGCCAAATTTCAATACTTTTCGTAAAAAGCTGGTTATAGGCTCGATTGTCGGTGCACTTTTGATAAGTGGTCTTACTTGGGCAATATTCTTCGCACCTAGAGCGACAGTTATTATTACGGCCAAGACCAACGAGGCTAATATAAGCAATACCGTACGACTAGTTTCGGGTGGTTCGGCTGCAACTAGTTTTACAGATGGCGCTATATTGGCGGTCCGCCAGGAGCAGGTGAAGTCTCGCTCGATTGAATTTACACCGACAGGTCAAAAAGATGCTGGAGAAAAGGCTACTGGTACGGTGAGGTTTTCGACAAACGACGCTGCTTTTATAGCTGGCGGCGGTCTTATACCAGCTGGAACTAGATTGACTTCTAGCTCTGGACTAGTCTTTGTTACAAGCGACGCAGTGACACTTTCTCTGTTTAATCTTAGTGGCAATACACCAGTATCTGCGGCCGAGAACGGCACTAAGTATAATGCAGCTTCCGGTTCGTTGAGCGGTGCACCATCGGGTGTGAGTGCTACGTTTACTGGTCCGACCGGTGGAGGTGTGACCAAGATGGTGACTATAGTGACAGCCGAAGATGTACATAAGGCGTCGGCCAAGCTAGCCGAAGAGGGCAATGGCGATGATGTCAAGAAGGCTCTAGTGGCTTCGTTTGGTAGCAATACCAAAGTTATAGAGGATAGCTTCGCTTCAGTGGCCGCTGACCCGGCTTCGTCTCCGAAGGTAGGTGAAGAAGCCGACAAGGCTCAGTTGACCAGCCAGGTGACCTACTCTATGTATGGTATCGCTAATTCCGAAATCGATAGCTTCTTAGATGAGGCTGTGAAGGAAACTATCGCCGACCAAGATGACCAAAAGATGTATAAGAATGGTCGAGATAACGTCACTCTAACAGATTTCGTCAGTCGAGATAAACAGTCGACAGTTTCGCTAGCGGCCACCGGTAGAGTCGGCCCGTCGATCAAAGATAGCGAGATCAAAGAGCTGGTCGCAGGTAAGCGTCTCGGCGATATACAGGTTGATATCGAGTCTATACAGGGTGTTGACGGCGTAGATGTAAAGTTCTTCCCATTCTGGGTTCGCACTGTCCCTGGTAATCTAGATAGGATCACTATCGAATTCAAGGTCGATGGCGAAAAATAAATCTTTTCTATGCTTGGATGTCGGTGACGCCAGGATGGGTGTTGCCCTGGCTGATGGTGGCGTGCGTATAGCTATACCCTACGTCACGATAGAAGTCGATGGCAGTGAGATTAAGGAAATAGCTTATATTGCTGACAGAGAATCCGTCGATACTATAGTGGTGGGCTATCCGCGCAATCAATCGGGCGAAGCTACGGCTCAGACTAGCAAGGTAGAGGCTTTTGCAGACAAGTTGACTGACTTGGTGGATGAGGTGGTATTCCAGGATGAGTCGCTGACTAGTGTCATGGCAGAGGATCGCCTCAGGCAGAGAGGTGTCGCCTATAGTAAGGCAGATATTGACATGGAGGCTGCAGCGATCATCTTGCAAGATTATTTGGAGCAGAATTATGGATAATCA
>CALMYZ010000056.1 GCA_937873745.1 uncultured Candidatus Saccharibacteria bacterium
TCCCCCTGGAAGAAAGCCGCGCACCGCCGCAAGGCTACTGGGTTTCACCAAAACACCAAGAAAAACCTCAAAAAGAACGGCCTACCCGCCATAGAGAGACCTTTCGACAAGAGGTAGGTTTTTGCTCGCCGAGGGTCCGCTACTGGACAAATCTCTTGTATTTTGGTATAATCTATAAAAGTGAATAAGCAAAATAAAGACTGGCAACCACTAGGCCTAGAGAGCTGGAGTGCTAATAACTTTGGTAGCAGCAATAAGAAAATTACCCATCAGTTAGAGCTCGTATTCCCCGAAGGCGGATATAGGCGAGATGCGGCGGAGACCGCTACGAGAGCTAGCCTAGCTCAACAGGCGGCTCGGAACCACCTAGTTGGCCCGCTAGAGTCCATAGACGAAGACTTATACTGGCGCGCCCAAAACGGCCTACTACTGCCCCACGAGGCGGTAGGACTGCTAGATAGTCAGTCTAGTATGAAATCTATCGAACTGGCTCGACTTACTCATCTCGGCGACTGGGATACGAACGATAAGATAGACATACCGGTGCGCCACGATCTAGAGCAAGGTGATATAGATACCGTAGCGCTTCATTCTGACTCTTATTTCAAACTAGTCGGCATAGACAAGACTCAAGCGCCTAGTACTATAGAAGTCAAGCGCAAGCGAGAGGTTTATAGCCATCTCGGTGGAGGGGTCTTATCTGTAGTAGTCAATCATATACTGGTAGACCTCACAGACAAATCACCAGAGACACGTGATCTGCGAAAGTCTGTCCACGATAGCCTGGCTAGCTTTAGGGGCGGAGATATCTATACAGATAAGCGTCGACACTACCTGCGCGAGACGCTAGAGAGTTTTATGCGCACTAAGGATTCTGGCCAAATACCCGGCTCTATTATGCCATTGTCAACGATATACTACGCGACTCGCGCTAGTGAACGCGCCGCTTAGAACAGAGTGTCCGAGTGGCTGGAGTCCAGCCGCCTTTTGATGATTTCATGGATTTCGTCAACCGACCGAGCGGCATCTATAGGTGAGATACCATAGCTACGAGCTATCTTGATATAGGCTTGGTTTACCCTACTCTGAAAAGACGCGTCGCGCATCTCGAAGGTGTCTGGATTGTCGAGCTCGCCCCTGGAGTCAATGCGAGCTGCACGCTCTTCCTCGCTATTTATGGAAAGTATGAAGGTGTGGTCTGGCGTGAGGTAGTCTTGCCCTACGAACTCTCTAGTGGTGTTTCTGATGAGGCCTAGATCCACTCCGTCTCCGTAGCCTTGATAAGCTTCGGTAGATAGGTAGTTTCTGGCGCTGAGCACCCAGTTGCCTAGTTTTAGTGTCTGTCGTGCTTCGCGCCATATCTCTCGGCGAGCAGCTGTAAATAGTAATAAATCTGACACCGGATCGCGCTCTAAGTTGCCGTTTTTTATGATGTCACGAATAGCGTCGGCCATCGGGGTGCCGGCTGGTTCATGGGCGATAAATGAATCAATCCCCTTTTCTTCGGCTAGCCAGTCGGCAAGGAGTTCGACTTGAGTGGATTTGCCGGTGCCGTCGCTGCCCTCGATGACGATGTATTTGCCCGGCTCTATCATTACTTGGTGCCTTCTGGTAAGCCGGCTATGACTGGCACTGGGCGACGCGAGTCTTTGTAGGCGCGTGGCAGCATGTCGCTCGGCTTCCAGGTGGCGATAAGTTCGTCTAGGTCGTCGGTGTGTTGGTATTTACCGCTCATACCGTCTCGGCCATCGCTGTAGTCGCCGTCGACCGGGCCGGTGAAGTGAAATATTAGCTGGCCGATGCGTTCGCCGACTGGCAATACTACCGCCTCGTGCTGATTGAGATTGTAGATTTCTAGAGTGATACGATTGACGTAGCCCGGGTCGACCCAGCCAGCGTCGAAGCAGACAGCTACGCCATTCCTGCCCCAGCTACTACGACTCTTGACCTCGCAAGCTCCACCATGGGCCCGGATACCGATGAACTCGTGAGTGTGAGCCAGTATACGCTCGCCGGGGCGCAACACAATGATCGGGTGGTCTTCTGGTACATTGACAAAGAGTGGCTGACTGTTCTTCTCGCACCAGTCTTTGTGAGGCATGGCCTCGAGTGGACCTTTGAAGTATCGCTCGACCTCAGCTTCGTCGAAGGGGTTGTAGATACCGCTCGACTCCGGCTGGTATTCTTGCTTATAAAAATAGTGCCCGAGCGTGAAGTCTAGGCTGGCCTCGGAGACGTGCCGCTCATTAAAAGGCTGACAGACTATTGTGCTGTCAGCTATAGCCGCGCGAATCTGCGTGTTGCTATAAACTCCCATAACTAGCTATAGTGTAGCATATAAAATATAGAAACTTAGTAAAATAGCCCGAGCAGGCTGGCGAGTAGACAACTTAGTCTACTCGAGCCAGCCCGCTCGAGCGAGACGCCCGTCAGATAGCGATAGGCGCCTTGATACCGGGATGGTGTTGGTAGTCGATTAGCTCAATCGAACCGAGATTGAATTTATCAATACTACCCACGGAGGGATCTAGCCGGACCTCTGACAGTGGTAGCGGATCACGCTCCAACTGAAGGAGAGCTTGCCCGATGTGATTGCTATACAGGTGGCAATCACCGCCCGTCCAGATGAACTCTCCGACCTCTAGGTTAGTCACCTGGGCGACCATGTGCGTCAACAGTGTGTATGAGGCAATATTGAACGGCACCCCCAAGAAAACATCGGCTGATCGCTGATAAAGCTGACAGCTGAGTTTTCCGTCGGCGACGTAGAACTGAAAGAACGCGTGGCAAGGAGCCAACGCCATATCGTCTAAGTCGCCCACATTCCAGGCACTGACGATGTGACGCCTCGAGTCTGGATTGATCTGGATATCCCGAATCACTCCGGCTAGTTGATCGATGTATCTGCCATCAGTTACCGGCCATGACCGCCATTGATAGCCGTACACAGGGCCAAGTTCGCCGTCTTCATCGGCCCACTCGTCCCAGATGGTAACTCCATTTTCATGGAGAAAGCCAACATTGGTCTCGCCTCTGATAAACCACAATAGCTCAGCCGCGACACTCTTGAAGTGAATCTTTTTGGTCGTCACAAGTGTAAAACCAGCGCTTAGGTCAAAGCGCATCTGGTGACCAAAGATACTGATAGTACCAGTGCCCGTGCGGTCTTGCTTCTCGATACCTTCATCGAGAATTCTAGATATTAGGTCTAGGTACTGCTGCACCTCGACCACCTCCTCTTTTCTCTCCGGTTTGTAAGGTACTCACCCTACTGGCTATTATACAACAACAAAATACACCCGCGGTCTACACGGGTGTATCTGTGAGGTGTAGTCGAGCTACTAGCTGACGACGTTTTCTACCTTGATACCAGGACCCATCGTCGTGGTGATGTTGGTAGTTTTGACGTAGCTACTCTTTAGAGATGAAGGCTTTTGGCTCTGTAGGCTGTCGAAAAATGCGCGGGCGTTTTCTTCTAGCTTGGCAGCACCAAAGCTAACCTTGCCGACACTTAGGTGTACGATAGCTTGCTTGTCGACGCGGTACTCTACCTTACCAGCCTTGGCTTCAGATACAGCCTTGGCGACGTCTGTAGCTACAGTGCCAGCCTTTGGATTTGGCATCAAGCCACGAGGGCCAAGCAGACGAGCGTACTTGCCGAGCTTTGGCATGTACTGAGGTGTGGCTACGAGTACGTCAAAGTCTAGGACTTCTTTGTCTAGTTGTTTGAGGAAAGTCTCGTCACCGACGACATCGGCACCAGCTTTTTTGGCAGCTGCGTGATCTGACTCTGGAGCAAATACGGCTACGCGGATAGTCTTGCCGGTACCGTTTGGCAGGCTGACTGTCGCACGGATGTTTTGGTCGGCCTGACGAGGGTCAACACCGAGTCGGACGTGAACTTCTACACTAGCGTCAAACTTGACAGAGCTGGTCTTGGTAGCTAGGTCTAGCGCTTCGGTAAGACTGTAAACCTTGTCCTTCTCTACTAGTGCAGCAGACTTCTGATAGCCCTTTGAGCGACGTTCTAGAACTGGTCGAGTGACCGGCTTTGGGCCTTTCTTTTTTTGCTCTTCGGCTTCTGGATCTTGAGCTGATGTGTCGCCAGCGTCTTTGCGAGCTTCTTTTTCGGCTTTTGCCTCAGCTTCGTCGAGTGACTTCTGGCTACGCTTGCCAGCCTTGGCTGGAGCAGCTTCTTTGACTTCGTGCTTCTCAGCGGTAGCAATAGCTTCCTCGATCTGCGCGATGGTATTCTTCTCGCTGACTTCGAGCTTTAGCTCGGCAGCTTTTTCTAGTAATTCGGCTTTCTTTGCCATGGTGAATTAAATCCTTTCTGTGGTGCAAGCGGTCTTTTCGACCTCCCAACATTGATGTTTATACTTTCATTATAACACTGGTCGGCTTGTTTTTCAAGCCGCTTCGTATTACGCTAGAGCTTATGAAGGAAGTCCAAACACAACTACAGAAACAGGGTTTTTCTGGCGATTTCGATAGCTCGCCCGAGACTCTAGAGAAATTTTCACATGATGCGTCGATGTTCGAGATCCGCCCGAAGCTTGCGATTGCGCCAAAAAATACTCGTGATGTCGAAATTGCTGTCAAATACGTAGCTGACAACAAAAAGAAGGACAAGAGCTTGTCGCTGACGGCTCGTAGTGCTGGTACAGACATGAGTGGTGGTGCTATAAATGACTCGATCATCGTCGACTTCAAGAAATATTTCACAGAAGTAAAGAGTATCGGCAAGACAAGAGCTCGTACCCAGCCTGGTGTTTATTTCCGTGATTTTGATGCCGAAGCCAAAGAAAAAGGCGTCCTAATGCCGACTTATCCAGCCTCTCGTGACCTCTGTACGGTCGGTGGTATGGTGGCAAATAACTCTGGTGGTGAAAAATCCATCGAGTTTGGTAATACTAACAATTTCGTGAGTGAAGTCGAGATGGTTTTTGCCGACGGCGTGGCTCGTATCGTCAAGCCGCTCGACAAGAAAGGGCTCGATAAAAAAATGGCCCAAGATGACTTCGAGGGCAAGGTCTACCGAGAGATTTACGAGATGATAGAGGCAAACTACGACATCATCAAGGCTGCCGAACCAAAGGTCAGTAAGAATGCGACGGGCTATAGTTTGTGGCGCGTCTGGGACCGCGAGACTGGCGTGTTTGACTTGACCCAGGCTATCGTCGGCGCTCAGGGTACGCTCGGGCTGGTGACTGATATCGAATTCAAGGTCAATCATGCGAGGGGTCAGGAGGGGCTGCTCGTCATGTTCCTCAAAGATATCGACCACCTAGGCGACCTAGTGGACGAAGTTGTCAAATATAAACCGTCACGCTTTGAGTCGTTTGACGACAATACTCTTTGGCTGTCCATTAAGTTCATGCCGGCCTTCCTCAAGCTTCTCGGGCCTGTTAAGTTTATCAAGCTGCTATTTAGCCTGATACCAGACCTCTTCTTGCTAATGAATGGTCTGCCGCGCATGATACTGATGGTTTCTATCAAGGGTGATAATAAAGAAGAGATTTCGGCCAAGATTAAGAAGTTACGTGCCGAGCTAACCAAAAAGAAGGATTTTTATCGCATTACCGGCTTCGAGGAGCTGCCGACCGAGGCTCAGGGTGAGAAATTCTGGACCATGCGTCGCTATAGTTTCCAGATTCTCCGTAGCAAGGTGAAGGACAAGCACACAGCGCCGTTTATCGATGACCTGATAGTCAACCCAGAGCATCTGCCGGAATTTTTGCCAAAGATTCGCAAGATCATCAAGAAGTACAAGTTATTTGCGACTATCGCTGGCCATGTCGGTGACGGTAATTTCCACATCATCCCACTGATGAACATCGAGCTAGAGTCGGAGCGCAAGAAATTGATGCCAGCTATGAAAGAGGTCAACGAATTGATCTTGAAATACGGCGGTAGCTTGAGTGGTGAGCACAACGACGGTCTGGTGCGTGGCCCATGGCTACGGCAGATGTACGGTGACAAGATAGTAGACTTGTTCCGCGAGACCAAGCATATCTTTGACCCGCAAGGTATCTTTAACCCTCGCAAAAAAGCCAATGCTGACTGGGACTACAGCTACTCTCATATCCGCAAAAACTTCGACGAGCCGAAGAAATAAGCGCCATACGGTACAAAAAATACAGCCCGACTTTCATCGGGCTGTATTTGATAGCGGAGGTAGTCTTATTCGACTACTTCAACACCCATTGAGCGAGCTGTACCAGCGATAACCTTGACAGCGCCGTCGATATCGATAGCGTTTAGCTGATCTTTTTTGATCTCGGCGATCTCTTCGAGCTGTGCGCGAGTGATCTTGCCGACTTTCTCTGCGTGAGGCTTGCCGCTTCCCTTTTGGATACCGATCTTTTCACGGATCAGGTCGTCAACTGGACGGCCGAGGCTCTTCCAGGTGAAAGTACGGTCTTCAAAGATCTGCATGTGTACGATAACATCCTTGCCCATCAAATCCTTGGTAGCGTCGTTAAATGGATTGATGAAATCCATCATGTTTAGACCCCACTGACCAAGTGTCGAACCGACCGGAGGACCAGCTGTCGCACGACCAGCAGGAATACGTAGTTTGATATTTCCTATAATTTTCTTTGCCATATTATCTTTCCTTTTTTACTCTAGTTATTACCAGAGTGCGTAACCTAGCGATTATACCAGATTGAGGCTATGGTGACAAGCTGCTATAATGACTAGTAATATGATTAAGCTTTTCAAAAAGATCAAGACGCACAAAAAACAAATAGCCATCAATTCAGTGGTAGCCATAGCCTATGTCCTTAGTACTCTGTCGATGACACTTTTTATAGCGTATTTATCGTATATAAGCATAGACCTCGTGGCCATACCGGTGGACAGCGGTAGCAGTATTGGTGTATCTGATCAGTCTGCTGGCTATATGCG
>CALMYZ010000057.1 GCA_937873745.1 uncultured Candidatus Saccharibacteria bacterium
ATACCGGTAGCAGGCTGGGGGTCTCGCATGCTACCAATCACAAAAGCCGTCGAGAAGTGTATGCTGCCGATCGGCAATCGCCCGGTGATAGACTATATCGTCCAAGATGTCATCGCAGCTGGCGTGACAGATATTTATTTCGTGGTGGGCGAGCAGAGCACTCAGGTGCAGGCGTATTATGGGAGTAATCAAGCACTAGAGGACTATCTGGTGGCGCAGGGCAAGCAAGATAAGCTGCCGCTAGTCACTCCGCCTAGTGGCGTGGAGTTTCACTATATAGTTCAGCCGAGTGGTGGCAAATACGGTACGGCTGTGCCGGTGGGCTTGGTGAATGATTATATCGACGAGGGCGAGCGCGTGGCTGTGATAATGGGTGACGACTTTTTGTATTCAGCCGAGGGCGTCAATGATATCGCTCGCCTGATAGAGGCGGCCGGTGACGAAGGCGGCTCCATGATAGGGGTCAGTGTGCCAGAGAGCGAAGTGTCGCGCTATGGGGTGCTGCAGCTCGATAGTGAGGGTAATTACCAGCAGATAGTCGAAAAACCTAGTATCGAAGAGGCGCCGAGCACGCTGATAAACGTCAGCAAGTACGTCTTGCCGAAGTCGGCGATAGTAGCGGCTGTAGATGTCGCTATAAGTCCGACTATAGGCGAGTATCTGATCACAGATGTTATAAATGAATACGTCGATGCCGGCGGCTCGATAAAAGTCATCGAGGCCTCTGGTCGGTATCTAGACGCTGGTAATCCTGAAGGTTGGCTGCACGCAAACAATGTAGTTGCCGGGCAGTAGTGTATTGAAAATACAGAGCGTATCTGTTACAATACGTAAGATTGATTATTAAATAAAAGGAATCATATGACAAAAGCAGTCGTTAAGATCGGTGGTCAGCAATTTATTGTCACCGAAAAAGAGACCCTCCTGGTGGACCTCCTCCCGGAAGGAACAAAAGAGCTCACGCTTGATGCACTGTTGGTTATTGACGGCGATAAAACGCAAGTCGGCACACCAACGGTAAAAGGTGTGGTCGTAAAAGCAAAGGTCGTAGATGACCTGGTGAAGGGCGAAAAACTTCGCATCATCCGCTACAAAGCCAAAAAGCGTGTCCACAAAGAAACCGGACACCGCCAGAAGTACTCTCGTATCGAGATCACCTCGATCAAATAAGCGATAAATGCTATATAAGCAACCGTCCATCGTGGCGGTTGTTTTGTTTTTTATAATGCTTGTGCTATAATATTGGGTATTACAGGTGAGTAATACAAACAGAGGTGAAAATGACGTACTATAAGGGTCTGAAGATACAAGATAAACGTAGCTTGGTGGTAGCTATATCTACAGCTTTGCTGTTGATCGCGACTGTAGTCGCCGCGTGGTACATACTAGCCCCGCAGAAGTCGGTACGAGCCGATGCTATAAATACGACTGACTTTGTGACGACATGGAAGACGGATATATCTGAGGCGGGTGTCTCTACTATCGTCTTGCCTATGTATGGCACGAATTACTCGGTAGACTGGGATAACGATGGTGTTTACGACGAAATAGGATTGAGTGGGGCTACGACTCATGATTTCGGCACTCCTGGCACATATACTATACGTATAGGTGGAGCGCATGGCGGCTGGGCTCAAGACCCAGGTATGTA
>CALMYZ010000058.1 GCA_937873745.1 uncultured Candidatus Saccharibacteria bacterium
ATACTATACGTATAGGTGGAGCGCATGGCGGCTGGGCTCAAGACCCAGGTATGTATCCAGGCAATGCGTCCAAGATAACAGAGGTCAATCAATGGGGTGATGCGCAATGGCAGAGTATGCGTCGGGCGTTTTTTGCCGCCAGTAATATGGTCATCCTAGCAACCGACGCTCCTGACCTGAGCGTAGCTACTGATATGACAGAAGCTTTTTATTATACGGTTAATATGAACCAGCCTATGAACCACTGGGATGTCTCTAATATCACTAACATGACTGGTGTATTTAAGAGC
Source organism: uncultured Candidatus Saccharibacteria bacterium (assembly GCA_937873745.1). Lineage (GTDB taxonomy): Bacteria > Patescibacteriota > Saccharimonadia > Saccharimonadales > Saccharimonadaceae > CALMYZ01. The sequence goes on from CALMYZ010000058.1 coordinate 291, forward strand.
TCTAGTATATTCAATCAGCCGCTCGACAACTGGGATGTCTCAAATGTCACGACTATGTACGAGATGTTTAACAGCGCGTATGATTTCAATCAGCCGCTCGACAACTGGGATGTATCTAGCGTTACGGACACTGGACATATGTTCAGTAGTACGAACTATTTCAATCAGCCGCTCAACAACTGGGATGTCTCTAGTGTTACGGATATGAGAGATATGTTTGAAAGCGCCGGTAGATTCAATCAGCCTCTCAACAACTGGGATGTCTCTAGTGTGACTAATATGAGTGGTTTATTTAGATATACGAGTAACTTTAACCAGCAATTAAATAGCTGGGATGTATCCAATGTCACTGATATGAGAGGCATGTTTGGAAACACTAGTAGATTCAATCAGCCGCTTAACAACTGGGACGTATCCAATGTCACTAATATGTCGAGAATGTTTGAGGGTGCTATGTCGTTTAATCAACCGCTCAGCACTTGGGATGTTTCGAATGTAACGGATATGTCGTTTATGTTTAGTGATATCACAGCTTTCGATCAGCCTCTAAGTGCCTGGAGTATCTCAAACGTTACAAATATACAAAATATGTTTAACGGCGCTAGGGTATTCAATCAGACCCTTAACACCTGGGACACCTCGAGTGTTACGGTTGCGAGTGGGGTGTTCGGTAATTCACTGGCGTTTGATCAGGATTTGAGTGGCTGGGATGTGTCTAATGTTGTGGAGATGGGTGGTATATTTATAAACTCTATTGTGTCGCCGCAAAACTACGACAGCACCCTAGGTGCGTGGCATAGCAGGGGTGGTCTACAAAGCGGACTGATAATAAATAATCATGGAGTACAGTACTGTGACCCCTCTCCTACACAAGGCTTGACGAGCGATTTCGGGTGGACATTTTACGATAGTCAGCAGGGGTGTGGAATGATTACTGTTGGCGGCCAGTATTACAACTATAGTACGGAAATCGGGCATACAGCCAATACAAACAGGGTAGTTATTGGTGAAATAGAAGTGGCTGGGTTCACGCCCACTAACTTATCGCTAACTTGTACCACACAGGAGTATATAGACGAGGCCTCTTATAGTAATGGTGAGTTCTTCGAGATATCCAACGGCAACCTAGTGTTTAATAGTCCTAATCCTAGTGCCGATCGAACGTATGGCGCGGTTTGTATACGGGCGTCAGATGATAACGGTAATTTTTCGGAGTCTATGCATAAGATAGTAGTCAGGCCATTTAAGAGGATAGATTCCGTTAGTTTTGGTGAGTATGAAGGTTATAGGTTGCTGACAGTTCAAGGTGGAGCGCTTATCGTAAGTAGCCCGAGTGAGGTGGGTCATGCCATTTACCGGTCTATGGTGAGGTTTAATAATCAGGATCTTCCTTTTTGCTCTATCGGTACGGGCATGACAGCCTCCCAATTTGTGGATATGTTTGGTATGAGTGACACAAGCTTAGTTAGCGATGACACGCCTTGCTACAGGCTTTTTGATCCCAGCAACCAGACTAATCCATACGTATTAACACCCACTAGCGCACAGATAGTACTACCGGCAGATTTTGACATCACAGCCCCGGGCACTGTCTCTGTAAACAATTCACAGGTGTTCGCCTTTAATCAGCCGACGGGCGGCGGAGGTGATGACGGTGGTAATGGTGGTGATGACAACAGCGGTGGTAGTACGGGCGGCAGTGAGGATGGTGGTGATAACGGCAACGGCCCAACCTATCAAGAAACCATCACCGTAAACGGCACCAAGCCCATTGCGAACCAGCCGGTCATCCCGAAGAAGCCAACTT
>CALMYZ010000059.1 GCA_937873745.1 uncultured Candidatus Saccharibacteria bacterium
ACGGCGTGGACTACCCGGGTATCTAATCCGGTTCGCTCCCCACGCTTTCGTGCCTCAGTGTCAGAAACAGCCCAGTAACCTGCCTACGCCATTGGTGTTCCTTCTGATATCTACGGATATTACCCCTACTTCAGAAATTCCAGTTACCTCTGCTGTTCTCGAGTTTGCCAGTTTGAATAATAATCTATACGGTTGAGCCGCTAGCTTTCACTATTCACTTAACAAACCACCTACGCAACTCTTTACGCCCAGTCACTCCGGATAACGCTTGGGTCCTACGTATGACCGCGGCTGCTGGCACGTAGTTAGCCGACCCTTATTCATTTGTTACCGTCATATTCTTCACAAATAAAAGCAGTTTACAACCCGAAGGCCTTCATCCTGCACGCGGCGTTGCTCCATCAGGCTTTCGCCCATTGTGGAAGATTCCTCACTGCTGCCTCCCGTAGGAGTCTGGACCGTGTCTCAGTTCCAGTCTGGCTGATCATCCTCTCAAACCAGTTAACGATCGTCGACTTGGTGAGCCATTACCTCACCAACTATCTAATCGTACGCAGGCCACTCCCAAAGCGGATAAATCCTTTAATCCGAAGACCATATGCGGCATTAGCTACCCTTTCGGGCAGTTATTCCTCACTTTGGGGCATGTTCCCACGCGTTACTCAGCCGTCCGCCGCTCGCCGCCAAGTAGTAAACTACTCGCGCTGCCGCTCGACTTGCATGTGTTAGGCACGCCGCCAGCGTTCATCCTGAGCCAGGATCAAACTCTCCAAAAAAGTTTAACTAACTTCCGTTACCGGTAGTAGAAAACATAAAATAGACTGACGATGATATGCTGTACCAAATATTGCTACTCAGTACAACAAATGAAAATATTGCTATTTTCATATTGCACAACTAAATTGTTAATGTTCATTTTATCTGCTCAACTCCACAGGTTATCGACCAGACTGTTACCAATCATACGCTATTTTCTGACAGCACGCAAGAGGTTTTTTGATTTATTTTGTAGCTAAAAACACAATACAGCCGATTAGTGCACCAAATACAGCTCCGACAGCAACTTCTACAGGGGTGTGACCTTTAGCTGCTCGTGGCAAACGCACCTTACTGCCAGACTCTTTTATGAGCTGAGCTATGGCCTCGCCCTGCTCCCCACTAGAGCGACGCACCTTCACCGCATCGTAACAGACGATCAGTGTAAACAAGGTAGCTAGTCCGAACAATGCAGTATTAGTGCCGTCTCGCAAAGCTATGACGATTAGTAAAGATACCGACACCGCAGCGTGCGAGCTAGGCATACCACCAGATATAAATAGCTGGTGGATGAAGTCGGTACGATTCCCTTTGATAGATGCGATTATATACTTGACGACATGAGCCGACAGCCAAGCCGCGACTATTACTATCAGATATGGAGATATCCACCCGGCCATACGACTACCCCTCTACTTCCTTACTCTCAGCTATTAAACCTACAGAAGATACACTATCACCTTCCTTGAGTCGCATAATGGTAACACCTTGAGTGGTACGGCCAAGTAGCTTGATATCAGCAAGTGATAGTCGTATAGTCTGACCACCCTTTGATATAAGTATCGCTTCAGTCATATCTGGCTCTATCGATTGAACAGATATAATCGGGCCAGTTTTCGCTGTTACGGCCGCAGCTTTTATACCGACACCGCCTCGCTTGTGGCTCGGGAAGTGCTCAGCCTTGGTCTTCTTGCCGAAGCCCTTTTCGCTTATTACTAAGAGCACCTGGTCATTATTATTGATGACATCCATGCCAACAACCCTGTCGTTCGGCCTTAGTCGGGCGCCACGCACACCGCGAGCCGATCGCCCCATAGGACGTGCATCTTTCTCGTTGAACCTAACCGCCTGACCAGCAGATGTAGAGATAATGATATCGCTATCTCCGTCAGTCTTGCTGATCCAGCGAAGCTCATCGCCATCATCTAATTTAATCGCTATAAGACCGTTAGTCCTAATGTTGGCATAGTCCTTGAGCGGCGTCTTCTTGATAGTACCCTTGACTGTAGTCATAAATAGATAACCTTCATCACTGGCATTTTTCTCATGACGAATGATTGAAGTAATCTTTTCTTCTGGCTGCAGCTGCAGTAGATTAACTACCGCCACACCCTTCGCCGCTAGACCGGCAGCAGGTACCTCGTAAGCCTTGAGCCGGAAGACTCGCCCCTTGTTGGTGAAGAACAGCAGATAATCGTGGGTACTAGCTGGCACAAGCTGGTCGATAATATCCTCTTCTTTCGTAGTCATACCACGCTTACCCTTACCACCACGATTCTGCTTGCGATAATCACTCTCTAGCGTACGCTTGATGTAGTTCTCACTAGTCAGCAGTATCACCGAGTCCTCTTCTGGTATCAGCTCTTCGTCGCTAAACTTACCGAGCTCGTGATTTATAACCTTAGATCGACGCTCATCACCGTATCTGTCCTTCATCTCTAATAGCTCGGTCTTGATAATCTTAAGAATCTCTTTTTCGTCAGCCAAAATACCTTCTAACTTAGCGATTAGCTTGATAAGCTCGTTGAGCTCATTTTCGATAGCGTCACGCTCTAGGCCCGTCAGGCGGCGCAGTTGCATAGCTAGGATTGCCTTAGCCTGGATTTCACTCAGCTTAAACTTAGCTATTAAAGCCTTCTCGGCTTCATCCTGTGTCTTACTAGCTCGGATGGTTTTAATAACCTCGTCTATATGATCAAGTGCTATCTTGTAGCCTTCGAGGATATGAGCTCGCTCTTTGGCTTTTCTTAGTTCAAATTCAGTACGACGGCGAACTACCTGCTGACGATGCTTGATAAACTCCTCTAGCATCTCTTGTAGGCCAAGGATTCGAGGCTGGATACCATCGACTAGGGCCAGCATATTGAAGCTAAAACTGCTTTGAAGCGACGTCAGCTTGTATAGCTGGTTAAGCAGCTTCTTTGGATAAGCATCTTTCTTGAGCTCTATGACCACACGCACCTTACCACGAGCCGTCTCATCGCGCAGATCGCTAATGCCAGTGATCTTCTTGTCTTTAACTAGTTCAGCTATCTTTTCTATGAGCGTTGCTTTATTTACACCATAAGGTACTTCCGTCACTACAATCTGGTGCCGCCCACGCGTCGTCTCTTCGATGTCAGCCACCGCTCGTACAGTTACACTGCCGCGGCCCGTCTGATAAGCTTGCTTCATCGGCGCTCCGCCATAAATCACCGCACCAGTCGGGAAATCAGGACCCTTGACGTGCTTTAGTAGGTCATCTATCGTAGCATGTTCGTTATCTATCAACTCAACCGATGCATCTATCAACTCACCAAGGTTGTGTGGCGGGATGTTTGTCGCCATACCTACCGCAATACCAATCTGACCGTTAAGCAGTAGGTTGGGAACCTTAGCTGGCAGCACAACAGGTTCTTGCCTAGAGCCGTCGTAGTTTGGCTTAAAATCAATCGTCTCTTTGTCGATATCAGCGAGCATCTCGTCGGCAAGCTTGGCCATGCGAGCCTCTGTGTAACGCATAGCAGCCGCTTCGTCTCCGTCCATCGAGCCGAAGTTACCCTGCCCTTGGATAAGTGGATAGCGCAGTGACCATGGTTGCGCCAGACGCACCATCGAATTATAGATAGCTGAGTCGCCGTGCGGGTGGTACTTACCCATCACGTCACCAACTATCAGGGCGCTCTTTACGAACTTGGCACTAGAGCGATTACCATTCTGCTCCATGGAGAACATCACTCGACGATGAACCGGCTTAAGGCCATCGCGCACATCCGGAAGAGCTCGGTCGACAATAACGCTCATTGAGTAGCGAAGGAAACTATCCTCCATGACGTTCTCTAGACTACGGTATTCAATACCTGTTGTATTTTCGGCAACTTCTACAATTTCATGGTTCCCATCGATGTTAATATCTTCGGGTGTTGTGTTTTTATCATCCATATTAAATATCCAGTTCCTCTAGGTCTATTTTCTTGGCTCCGGCCTGAATAAATGACTTACGTAAGCTAACTTCGTCGCCCATCAACTTGGTGAATACTGCGTCAGCCTGCTCAGCCTCCTCAACCTTCACCTTGATAAGTACACGATTCTCAGGGTTCATAGTGGTATCCCAGAGCTGCTCAGCATCCATCTCGCCAAGACCCTTAAAGCGACTGACCGTCACACCAGCTTGCTTTATTCTATCTTCACCATCATCCATAGCTATACCCTTAGCTTTGCGTCCAGCTATAATCTCGTCCAGTATACGATCGCGCTCAGCATCGTCGTAGGCATAGGTCTTCTTTTGGCCACGATTCACGCTATATAGCGGCGGTTTTGCTAGATATATATAGCCACCCTCTACAACTTCTTTCATGTACCGATAGAAGAATGTCAAAAGCAGAGTAGCGATGTGACTACCATCCACATCGGCATCGGTCATGATGATAATCTTGTGATAGCGTAGGCCATCGATATCAAAACTATCACCAATCCCCACACCGAAAGCCTGGATCATAGCTACAATCTCTTTATTGGCAAACATCTTGTCGAGTCGCGCTCGCTCGGTATTAAGAACCTTACCACGTAATGGCAAGATAGCTTGAGTCTTGTTGTCGCGACCCTCCTTGGCACTACCGGCCGCCGAGTTACCCTCTACTATATATATCTCTGAGTCGGAGGGGCTCTTACTAGAACAGTCCCACAACTTACCAGGGAGACCCATGCCGTCGAGCGCACCCTTGCGAAGCACATTGTCGCGCGCCGCACGAGCTGCCTTGCGAGCACGGGCCGCCAGTAGAGCTTTGCCGACAATCTTCTTAGCTACATCTGGGTTTTCCTCTAGATAGTAGCTGAAATACTCGTTCATCACCTGCTCTACATAGCGACGAACCTCTGGGTTACCCAGCTTATTCTTCGTCTGCCCTTCAAACTGAGGATCTGGCAATTTGACCAAGATGATCGCCGTCAAACCTTCACGAATATCATCACCAGTCAGATTATCCTCCTTCTCCTTTAGAAGGCTGTTTTTGCGAGCATAATCATTTATAACGCGAGTAAGAGCAGCCCGGAAACCAACAAGATGTGTTCCACCGTCTGGAGTTAGGACGTTATTTGCAAAAGGCTTCACGGTCTCTACGAAGGTATCGTTATACTGTACGGCAATCTCAACCATCGAATCTTCAACTTGCTTTTCTACATAAAATATCTCGCTACTAACTACATCTTTGCCTATATTAAGATGTTTTACGTAGCTCTGAATGCCGCCCTCGAAGTAGAACGCCTGACGCTCACCCGAGCGCTCATCATACACCGCTGTATAAATGCCTTTTGTCAGATAAGACTGATGTCTTAGGTAGTTGACAACCCACTTGTAATCAAACTCGACTGTTTCTTTGAATATAGTAGGGTCTGGATAGAAGGTAATAGTCGTACCGGTCTGACGGTCAGTCTTGCCGACCTTCTTAAAAGGCACCTTGATGCCACCACGCTCAAATTCCACACGATAAAGTTGGCCTTTTTGTACCACCTCGGCGATCATATGAGTCGAAAGCGCATTCACTACGCTCGAGCCGACACCATGAAGACCAGACGAAACCTTGTAGCCACCGCCGCCAAACTTACCGCCAGCATGAAGCACGGTAAGGACGGTCTCTAATGTCGACAAGCCAGTCTTTGGGTGCTTATCGACAGGAATACCTCGACCATCGTCAGATATGGTTATCCCACCGTCTCCCAGTATGCGCACATCCACCCTGGTGGCATGTCCAGCGATCGCCTCATCTATAGAGTTGTCGGCAATCTCTTTGATAAGGTGATGCACTCCGTCGTAGCCAGTGCTACCGATATACATACCCGGACGCTTACGAACCGGCTCAAGACCCTCTAGTACTTGTATTTGTGACCCGTCATACGAGTCTGCTGTTTGTTTAGCCATTTCCCCTCACTTCTATCAGTCGTTGCTGGTATTTACAATATTATCATTATACCGGATAATTTTTGTTCGCTCAATAGTATTGCTTGAACATATTTATTGTGCTAATGTTTTCCATAGAGGTATATAAAAATCAAAATATGTTTAGAAAACTAGTATCAAATCTACCATACAGCCCAGCATTGGTCGGACAGCTCGGTTTTTACGCAAAAAGACTCCGTAAAGAAGAGTTAACTCGCCGATTGGGTCTTATATTTACCGCCCTGGCATTGGTCGTACAGTCTTTTGCTGTATTCCAACCACCAGAGGCCGCCAACGCAGCTAGCTCGTCGGACTTCGTCAAAGGTGGAGTGAGCAGTATGAACGACTTTTTAAATCATTACGACAGAAACTCTCGTAATATTAAAGATATCTTCAAATCGCTAGGAATTACTCGTGCAGAAATAAAAGCCGCCAAAAAGTCCAGCATTAATTCTCGTGACGGCAATGTCCGGTCATGGGGTCTGACTAGCCGATTCAGCCATGCTCAAGGTGAACGCAAGCATCAATACAAGCAGTCAAATGGGCAGACCGGTACAGCTTATAACAGGCCACTGAAACTCTGGGACTCAAAACCCTACACCAAGAAGCACGGATCCACCTACGTTGCCTGGGTCGGACACTCCAAGAAATTTGGCTGGTTTGCAATTATGAAAAACTGTGGCAACCTAATCACTAAAAAGATACCAGAAAAACCAAAGCCTATAGCATCCTGCACCTCCCTACTGGCCAGTAAGATAGACAGAACACGGTTTACACTGACAGCTAAAAGTTCTGTTAAAAACGGTGCGACCATAGGAAGTTATACCTTCACTGTTAAAGATTCTGCAGGCAAGGTAGTAGATACTAAGAAAATAAACACCAACGAAAGGACAGTATCCTATAAATACACAGCTCCGTCTGATGGAAAGTACTCCGCTAGCGTAATTGTTGGTACTAGCGTAGGTAACAAGGGTGGACCTCAATGCGCTACTACATTCACGGTAGATGAGAAACCAACCCCTCCACCAGTAACCCCACCAGTAACCTCTGCAACTTGCGAGTCCCTGTCTCATCAAATGATAGGTCGGACAAATGTCAGCTTCACAGGCTCTGCTAGCGTGGAAGCAGCCACCATAAGCAAATACACTATCGTAATCAAAGACTCTTCTGGCAAAACCGTGAAGACTATCTCCGTAGACTCCAATGAGACAGAGCAAGCCTTTGACTCAATCAACCTAGAGACTCCAGGCGACTACACAGCCACCCTAACTGTAACCACTAGCCTCGGAGAAAAGAGTGGCGATAACTGTATAGAGAAGTTTACTATAGCTAAACCGGATGTCTGCCAGTACAACCCGACGCTCTCTCCGAACGACCCTAGGTGCCAGCCATGCCCAGACCCTAGCAATCCAAACATTTGGATAGAGTCGCCAGACTGTAAAGCTGAGATTGTAGAATCTAAGACTGCTATAAATCTAAGCCAGGGTAGTAAGCTCGCTGCCAGCACAATAGCACGATCATCCGACAGAATATCCTACTCGGTAACCGTCAAAAACACAGGATACGCAGCCATACCAGTGCCCCTAGTAGAAAAACTAGACGACGTCCTAGAGTACTCCACCCTAGTAGACAATGGCGGTGGTGAGTTTAACAAAGAAGAGCAGTCTTTAACCTGGCCAACAGTCGAACTGAAGCCCGGCGAAGAGCAGGTCCGCACATTTACCGTTCAACTGTTGAGTACGATACCAGCGACCAACACAGGCACCAGTGATGGCACGTCGTATGACTGTAGAATGACTAATACTTTTGGTAACTCTATAGACATACCCGTGGACTGCCCTCCAGAAAAAACAATCATCGAACAGCCAGTTAGAGAGCTACCGAAGACCGGTCCAACTGAGAATATGATATTCGCAGCCGTCCTGATTACTGTTGTTACCTACTTCTATGCTAGATCTAGACAAATGGGCAAAGAGGTCAGGCTGATACGCAAGAACATACACGCTGGTACTATCTAATAACAATCTATACGAGGTGGAATTATGGCAAATAACGAAAGATTACAACCAAGTCAGGAACGGGAAAGTTCATCGGCTGAGTTAGAGAACATAAGGCACGAACAACAAGAGCGCCTGCGTGAATCTCACGAGACTGTAGACGATAAGCCGGAGAAATCTGTCGAATCAGCCAAGCAGGAGGCTCTAGAAAAAGCCTCTTCTGCTGAAAAAGCTAAAAACCGCGAAACAAAAACAAGCAAAGAGAAGCGAGACGATGGACCTATACCGAAAGCTGCGCGCGAAGCATCCTTTAAAAGCACGATGAAGCAGGTCCAGTCAGAAATGAACGCACCGAGTCGAGCATTTAGTAAGGTCATCCACAATAAAGCAGTGGACGCCGTCAGCTCAGCTGTCGGTAACACTATAGCTAGACCAAATGCGATTCTAAGCGGCTCAGTATTCGCCTTCGTCCTCACCCTAGTGGTCTTCCTAGTAGCAAGATACTATGGCTATCCACTGTCTGGTACTGAAACCATCGCCAGCTTTACTATAGGCTGGATGGCTGGACTGGTATTCGACTACCTACGACTCGAGATAAAAGGCAGCAATTAATACGCTGCACACACCAACCAAAAGAGACACCCCATGGGTGTCTCTTTTGGTTGATTAACACCTCTAAATTAGCTATAGCTTAATACTGACCTCAGAGCTATCATCGGTCTTATCGTCACCCCTAAGACTGAGATGTCCAGGCTTAGATGTAGGCATAGTCGCCACCAGGGTCTCTCTATCAACTACAGCAGTCGAAGCTGACTCTATCCTCGGATCAGAAGGTTGCGCTAGCTGTGTTGTCGCCTGTAGTGGCACAGCCGACTCATACGCATTAACACCCCTACCTCCATCAAAAGGACTCGCTACAGGTGCTGTAGCCGTCACAGGAGGCGTCGGACCAGCCACTCCAGTAGACTGCGGAGGCGCGGCAATAGCCTGTGGTGCCGGCGGCTTAGCTGCGCCTAGCTGTTGACGCTTAGCCAGCCAGTCATCCAGGAAGGATGAGCCGCCCGCAGGTGCTGCACCAGCCTTCGGACCAGCACCGATAGCCGAACTGTTTCGTCGCATCCCCTCTAGACGCTTCTTTTTATCAGCCTCAGCTTTGCCTAGTCTTTCAAAAATCTCCTTCTCTACTACCGCACGCGGCTTACCATACTTGGTAGCAGACAAGCGCTTCAGTGCGTCGTTTAACTGCACATTCATCTCACCCATAGGCGGTATCCAGTTCATACTGAACGGTGCCGATGGTACGTTTTGTATCATAACACTAGTGATAGACTGGTGGTTCGGCATCTTAGCCAGATCCTCAGCATCAAAAGTTGGTGAAAATTTCTTGACTAATATCTCGGCGTCGGTGATGCCGATCCTACCAGATATGACAGTACCTACGTTACCGATAATAGCCTCTCGTATCTTCTCGGTGAGCTGGGTCATAAACTGGTTACCAACTACCAAGTTCAGTCGATACTTTCGAGCCTCCGATAGTATCGACTCAAAACTATCAGAAGCAAAGTTCTGAAACTCGTCCACAAACAGCGAGAAATCTTCTCGTTCGTACTCCGGTATATTAGCTCGACCCATAGCTGCTGCTTGAAACTTCATCACAAAAATAATACCGAGTAACTTAGAGTTCATCTCACCCATCTTACCCTTCGACAGGTTTACTAGTAATATTTTTTTATTATCCATAATCTCACGTAGATTAAAACCACTCTTGGTCTGACCGATTATATTGCGCATAGCATCATTCGATATAAAAGGTCCGAACTTAGAAACTACCCAGCTAATAACCTCACCAGATTCATTGGAGCGCTTCGAGTCCGGGAACTCTTTTGTCCAGAAATCCAACACAGTCTGATCGGTTACATACTTGAGTTTGCTTTTCATAAACTCGTCATCGATCAGTAGCTTAGGTATATCTATAAAGGTACCTCCATTTGGATCGGACATCAGTAAGAGCGCACAGTTCCTAAATATATGCTCTAGCCGCGGGCCGACTATACCGGTATGGCCCGGGTCATATAGTCCATAAAGCATATTAATAGCCTCCTGGACCAAAAAGTCTTTTTGATCCGGATGATCAAACTCGAACATATTAAGGCCGATCGGATTAGTCATATCACTAGGATTGAAATAAATAACGTCCTCTACTCGCTCCTTAGGCACCTTGCCGAGCAGAGCTTCGATGGAGTCACCGTGCGGGTCAACGAAAGCAAAACCCCTGCCTGCAAGCATGTCCTGGTAGGCAATGTTTTCTAGCAAGATAGATTTACCAGTACCAGTCTGACCGATGATGTAAGTATGACGACGTCTGTCATTTGTACTCAAGCGTATCTGCTTTTTTACACCCCTAAATTCGTTATAACCCAGTAGCACACCCTCGTCCATCAGCTGAGTAGGCCCGTCCACCTGCTTAGCCATTTGACGTTGTACTTTTGACGTCGGTATATTATCCTGACTAGGTAAATGGAATAGTGTTGCTAATTCGACACTATTTAATACATTAGAGCTGACCGACTGAGGAAAGAACCTAAATATATAGGCGGTAACTAGCTCATCTATATTCCTAGACACGGCGAACTTAAACCCATTGTAAGTCGGTGAGTCAAACAGCGAAAAAGCTGCCACGACGTTCTTCATAAGAGCCTGAGACTTAGCTGCTGTACTAGAAGAAGCCACAACACGAATCAATACTTCGTAACCTGGATAGCGAGTCTTCTCTTCGATGGCATCGATCTCTTTCTGCTCCACAGCTGTCAACTGCTTATCGATACTCTTCTCTTCACTCTGCTCAGATGATGAAGGCGGTTTCCATAAGGCAGCCCCTAGATCCTTCAGCGCTACACTATGGCTAGTTTTCTTACCACCAGCCCTGTCTTTCTTTATCTTTTCTGATCGGCCAAGTGAAGATTTCACCCATCCATCGCTAGCTGGTCGCACCAACACCTGTATACCTACGCCATCCTCTCTAGAAGCAGCGGAAAGTGCATTTAATATAGCTCTAGCAGCATCTCTCTTCGTATCCTGATAAGTAGCTATCGGATAAGCAAAGTTCTTCTTTAGGGTAAATTCCCCTCCTATCGTGCCACTAACCTTGCCACTCGAACTAAATATATTATGCTCGCGCACCTCCTCTAGTCGTGCCGATGGGTACGCCGCCGCAATCGCCTGACGCACTACGTCAACCATTACAGCCGGAACAACTGCGTAGTACATTATCAAGCCGTCCCTCGCGACTATCTCAAAAGAGAGGTGTCTTTGGCCATATATCTTACTCTTAAAACCCCTGAGTGCTGTACTGGATATGATATTGTACATCACCTCGGCCTGAGAGACCTCCTCATCGGTTATATCCCTCTCATCGCGGCTACCGCTTTCGATATCGTCTGTACTCGGAGGTAGATGTATCAATAGAGGTATCATCTTTAGACCCCTCTCGTAGTTCTTGGCTTCTCGCAATGTGCGCTGATACTGCAAAAAAAGCAAGACACCGACAACCGATATAACTATGACTACGAAAAATAATACTACGATTGTCTCAGCCATAAGTTTCACGCCCTAGCAGCAAGTCTATGACTCGTCTGCTACACCCAGCTCCCTTCCGTATCGCTTTTGTAGATAGTCCACCTTGAGCCTGGAAACCTCTTCCTCTCTCTGCCGAGGGTCATCTTTGGTTGCCGAGATTATCTTCTTCGTTCTATCTACCCACTCCTTCTCTATCAAATCGTCATCGCCAGCAACACTAGGGTTAATTCCACTAACGACCGACGAAGATTGAGATCCGTCACCCTGATCACCACCCAGGTTAACGGGCGTGGGGAGAACAGGACTTACAGCCGGAGGTACCGTTGATGGCATAGATGTCGCCGGCTTCTCTGCGCGCACAGACTCCTTTTCTACGTAAAGAGCACCTGCGATCGACTCAATCGCACTAGGCTCAGTATTGACTGGTGTTTCAGGATTAAACTGGGGGCTGGGTATTTTTGGTTCCATATCTGTAATTATAGCATAATCAATAATGTATTAGTTCGTTCTTTTCGCGACATAAAAACAGCCTGCAGCTATAAAAATTAGCAGAAGCAGTCCACTCGTAAAATCAACACCATCCACAGACTTCATACCGACTAACATCACGCCAGCTAGCGCCACTACCGATGATAAATAGTAAGCCTTGCGCACACTAATAACTTTAGCGGGCCTCCTAGACACAACTACGCTAGACAGCTTACTAATCAACCACGAGATAGTCCATACCCCAAGGGTAACCAAGCTACTAAGTAATATATAAATACACAAAAAAACCACCAGTATACCTAGTGGTCCGATGTTTGACGGGCTATACGAACTAAATATAAGCATCAGTCCAATAAATGATAGTACTCCGCCGCCCACAATAACTCTAATTAACATATCTACTACTATAGTGGTGTTACTCATTTTTCTCAAGGGAGCCTGAGCGAACAGCCATAAGTCTAGGTCGTTACATCCGCCGCTAGTAAATAAAAGGGCGCGTACTTCCAAGACAGCCGATCGCTCGAGGCAACTGACCGCTCCAGCAAGTGCTGGGGCAAGTTCACATGCATAAGTTTTCCTCTTATACGCTGAGTATTGTCGCTGTTACGAGATAACAAGGATTAACTCAGCGCATAGGTACTGACTATATGCGCGCTCTACGTTTCGCCGACAGAATCTAGCAAGACTCGTGTCAGTTTGACGGAGCATCGATACCATCAGTTGTTGGGTGAGTAAAAGTACGTTAACTAAAGTAAATAGTTAATTATTCTCACTCCGCTGTCGGTATCGACTTTACGTCAAAGACTCGTAGAGTTTGTGGGGATTTTTGATGTTAAGGTTTTTTGTTTTGGCTTTTTTTGTTTTTCTAAAAGCTTAGTCTTATACTAGCATAAGCATCTATTTAGGTCAAGTATTTTTGATGTAAATACTATAGGTTATAAATACAACGGCCAATTTAACACTTTACAAAATCTTTTAGACTAATATAGAAGTGGCTACTAAAATACAACAATTATCTAAAAAATAATGGTTTTTAAGTACACCTACTCCAGACTGCACCGGTCTAGCGTGGCTATAGGCATACACACGAGGACGCAGAGCTGTCGAATAAAACTACTATCCCTCCCGCTGCCAGTCGAGCCTCCTTGGCATATAAAGCCTATACACCAAGACTGTACTTTAGGCTACGGTCTATAGATCACGAATCATAGATCGTAAAGCTCGCCAACCTACACACAACTCTCCACCACTACGACCCGAAGATAACCAACCCGAACTAAGCCTATTAAGTGTCGTGCAGATATAGGCGTAGTTAGTAGATGTAATCGAGCCAAGAAGGTTACACCTGATAACCCCACCAGACTAGGCTACATAACCACGCAGGCCTAGGACGCCGGTTCAATACAAACAGTTGATTAGGTGCCACACGCACACCACTTCGCTACATGTAGCGTACTAAGACAGTCTAGTAGCACGTGGTATTTTTTACCTACATTTTAGCAAAGAAAGTTATTGACTTAAGCGTTAAGCCGTCCTATTATAGGGGTAGTTCCTGAGTAAATAAATTATACAGGAACCAAAAATAAACAAGAATCAAAAACTCCACACGAAACAACCACTACTCGCAGGTGGTTGTTTTATTTTCCAGATAAATCACAAGTTTGCTTTAAAATAAAAAACATCACCCACTTGGCTGGATGATGTTTTTGATAATAACTGGTGGAGCTGCCGGCAACTGCCGCCGGGTCCAAAAGGTAACCTACTATTCGTCTACAGATATATTCAATTTTAAGATTTTACAACCCTACTGACTAAAAAATTGACAAAAATGCCAGTCAGGTTGCGCGATAAAATGTCTCCAGCCTATGTCGCTGCGCATAGCCTAGATAAGTAGCATGATTTATAGCACCACTAGACCCTTATGCTACCTATGGGACCGGTGATGGTCGTAGACTAGGCTACAACTGGCGCAAAAGCAGGTGCACGGAAGGCATCAGCCAACTGAGCAAAACCAGCTTTTACTTTAGCAAAAGTGTTTGCAATTAAAAAATGCTTAACGCGCAAAAAATCGATCCGCAGAATAGTATGTTAAAGTCCTCTTGTCGAAAGCTAATTTCAGCCCCAAGACCACTTACAATAATACTACGCCCACAGGGGTGAGTCAAGTACAGTCGATGCTTATGCTATACTGACAATTAATATGTCTATGGTCGCAAAAGTCTACTCAGCAGCACCTATCGGGTTCGAAGGTAGCCTGATTGAGGTCGAAACAGACACAGCCAAGGGGCTGCCATCTCTACAGATAGTAGGCATGGGAAGTAAGTCTATCGACGAAGCCAAGGAAAGAGTTCGAAGCGCAATCAAGAATTCTCTGCTAGACTTCCCTGCCCAAAAAATAACTATAAACCTAGCCCCGGCTGAACTACCCAAGGACGGATCGCACTTCGACTTACCCATAGCCATATCTATCCTTGTCTCAAGCGGCCAAATAAAGCCAGCTGAAGTCAGTTCGTCTGTTTTTGCAGGTGAACTAGCGCTCGACGGGTCTATACGACCAATAAAAGCCGCTGTAAGCATAGCAGAAATCGCCCAGGGCAACGGCTACAAAACCCTGTATCTACCAGAAGAAAACGTAAATCAAGCCAGCTTGGTGAGTGGCATAGATATAGTGGGGATCAAGAATCTTAAACACCTATTTCTACACCTTAAAAAAGAGGTGCCGATACAAGCAATCGCTATAAGTCAGGCAGCCCCAGAGAACGCACATCCAGCCGACTCCCCGACAATTGACGACATATTTGGCCAAGAGTCTGCCAAAAGAGCCCTGGCTATCGCTGCTGCCGGCCACCATAACCTTCTACTCACAGGCTCACCTGGTGCCGGAAAAACAATGCTCGCAAAAACACTCCCCTACATACTACCACCCCTGTCTGAACAAGAGAAAATAGCTGTCACCAAGATACATAGCTTAGCTGGAAATGTAATAGACGACATCGTACAGACCAGGCCCTTCAGGTCTCCACACCACACCTCTAGTCGAATCGCTTTGATCGGCGGAGGAGCAAAACCCAAGCCTGGCGAAATCAGCCTTGCTCACCTGGGCGTTCTGTTTTTGGATGAAATACCCGAATACCCCAGGTCTACACTAGAAGCCCTTCGCCAGCCACTGGAGGATAAAAATATATCGATCAGCCGAGCAGGCGGCTTCTCTATATTCCCGGCAGACTTCATGCTAGTGGCCACCATGAACCCCTGCCCCTGTGGCTATTTTGGCGACCCAGAGCGTGAATGTAACTGCTCTACTACACAGATATTAAATTATCAAAAAAGACTCTCCGGACCTATGCTAGACAGGATAGACCTGACAGTCTCCGTCAGTCGTGTACCACACAGTGATATCTTAACTAAAAATACGTCGACTAATAAACAACATAGTAATGTAGTCAGTTCTGTAAATATGGCCAGGGCTACCCAACTTAACAGATATAAGAGTAGTTTTAAAAACAACGGAAATTTATCTTCAAAAGAAATCAAAAGATATATAACCCTAGATAGACCTTCTCTTGCCCTACTGGACAAAGCCAGTGACACACTGAAGCTCAGTGCTAGAAGTTACTTCAAAATCATAAAGATCGCCCGCACTATAGCTGACTTAGCTGGCTCCGACGAAATATCCCAACATCATCTAGCCGAAGCTCTGCAATACAGACCAAAAGACGCTTGATATGTTACCCCCGTTATGATAAAATACACTACTAGAGTAATGCTCTAAAGAAAATAAATTCACCCAACCTAAAGGAGACTAGCATCAGTCAGCAGATTCGAATAAACGAAGCTATCCGCGCCCCGCAACTACGAGTTATTGGTACGAGCGGAGAGCAGCTAGGTATCGTTTCACGAGATGAAGCGCTAAGGCTAGCCGAAGAGGCCGGAGTCGACCTGGTGGAAATATCCCCCAACGCCGACCCGCCTGTCGCAAAGATCATCGACTGGGGTAAATACCAGTATCAAAAGATGAAGGAGCAGCAGAAAAATCGCAAAAACAGCAAGCAGAGCGAGCTGAAACAAATGCGATTTGGACTCAAGATAGGATCCGGAGACCTCGAAATAAAACTTCGAAAAATTCGGTCTTTCCTAGAGGACGGACACAAGGTACGTATCCAAATATTCTATCGTGGTCGCGAGAATGCCCACAAAGAACTTGGCTACGCAATGATAGACAAGATCGTCAATCTACTCGGTGAAGAGATAATCTTGGAGCAAAAACCTCAGATGGCCGGTCGCAATCTGAGTATAGTAGTAAGGAGTAAATAATGCCAAAACTAAAGACCCACAAAGGCACTGCGAAGCGCATGAAGCTTACCGCCAGCGGTAAAGTCACACGACGTCGCGCCTTTGGCACCCACCTGCTCGCCAAAAAGAGCAAAAGCCGAAAACGCGCCATCAACACTTCGGCAACCGTAACTGGTTCGATGGCTAAAAACGTTAAACGAGCACTAGGAGTTTAAATTATGCGAGTTAAAAGAGGCGTCACAGCACGCGCTAAGCACAAAAAGATTCTTAAAGCTGCGAAAGGAATGCAGCATAACCGAACGAGGAGCTTCCGTCTTGCCAAGCAAGGTGTTATTCGTTCACTACAGTACGCATACCGCGATCGTCGCAATCGCAGGCGCGACCTGCGAGCACTATGGATTACACGTATCAACGCAGCCGCTCGTGAAAATGGCACTACTTACGGCAAACTAATCTCTGGCCTTAAGTCAGCAAAAATCGAACTAGATCGCAAGATTCTAGCCGAACTAGCCGTCAAAGAGCCCGCTAGTTTCTCAGCTGTAGTTAAGTCTGCTAAATAAGTCTAACTTATTGCAAACTAAAAACCTCGCCTAGGGCGAGGTTTTTAGTTTGCAGTCTACCTGTAAGCCGGGTTCTGTCGTGGACGACCATCTATCTAGTTTATCTGTTGCCAGAAAAATCAAGCGGTTATCAATCTACAGACGGATCGCCTTTTACGTAAATCTCCTTGCAGCCGACAGGGTTTACCTCCTTCACATGTCACCATGTGTCGCTGTGGGCTCTTACCCCACTCCTTTCACCCTTACCTACCAAAGTAGGCGGTATCGTTTCTGTGGCACTTTCCCTAGGGTCACCCCCGGTCGCCGTTAGCGACTGTCGTATCCTGCGCTGCCCGGACTTTCCTCTTGCTACAAAAGCAAGCGGCCGCCCAATAGACTGCTACTATATATTATACACTAAGCTACTGAATCGCTCGCTTGCATGTCTAGCGTTTTATTTACCATACCGTCAGCCAACTGATTGTACTCGCGCTTGATATGAGTAAAAGTAACTTTATCGAATTGCCCAACCAACTCTCTAATCCTATCGTTGATAGGCCACAGCTCTCTATTTTTTATAGCGTAAACACCCTTCATCTGATTGACCACTAGCATACTGTCAATTCGAGCATCGACACTTCTGTGCCCAAGCTTCAATGCTCTTTCTAGACCTAGCCTGACAGCCTGATATTCTGCCTGATTATTTGTAGTTATGCCCAGATATTCTCCCCCTTGGTCTATTATCTGATTCCGGGAATCCATAATCACATACCCCGCTGCCGATGGCCCTGGATTACCTCTCGATCCGCCATCAGAAAATAAAACGACCTTTTGAGCATCCAATCTGTCTTTAGCTTCAACAGCACTATTAGGTGAAACTACCTGCTGATTCACGATACCAATTATCAGTTGAGATAAGTCTGTCATGCTATTGTCTAGTGGCTCGAAGTTATCTCGCCAAATAGCCATATCGTGGTCAGCGCCAGGCTTAGCATTGTAGTCAGACCCCGACAGTACGACCATATATAGGATAACTGTATACTGCACATCTCTATCGTCATGATCGATATAGGTGATAACATCATTTAGATCCGCCGCCTTCACGGACAGCCCGGCGTCATCCTGTAAATATCGGCGAAGGGCATCCTCTGGCTGCTCACCATAGCCCAATCTTCCTCCTGGTAGCTCAAATTTTCCGATAATAGACCGCCTACCGGTAGAGCGTCTTAGGTACAGTATTTTATTCTGCTTACGTACAATCGCACGAACAGCAACTCTCTGGTTCATTTTTATATCCTATCAAACTAAAAAGGGTCCGGATGACCGAACGCTTGAAATTCCCCGCGTTTATGCAAGGTGGGTTTCCTACGACTATCTCCACAGAGGTAGTCTGATCAGAATCCCAATTGTATGATGTTAGGAAAATCATACACGTTCGTATCTCCCGTGACCCATTTATATTATACACCTAGCCAGCTACTCCGGCAAAGATTGTCATAAATACATTGATAATAAACTGGATAGCTGTCGACATATAGACCCCGATAACTGAACTCGCCAGCATCACGATAGCAAAGACCACTACTAGCCCGTACTGCTCAATAGCCTCCATACCCCTCCTGACAAACTCAGGAGCTAGCGCATAGACAACCCTTGATCCATCTAGAGGTGGAATTGGCAATATGTTGAATACGAAGAAGCCTAGGTTTACACCAACAAAGGTCATGATGATAGTGCCAGCTACAGACGACTCCACGCCTACTCCCGATATGACACCCGACAAAATACCCACACCAAAAAATAGAAACGCTATCAGTAGATTTACTAATGGTCCAGCCAAAGCCACCAAAGCCGCCCCCCATTCATCAAACCTGACCCTATTTGGATTAAATGGCACCGGCTTAGCACCTCCAAATATCGGCAAAGCACCTCCCGTCATGGTAGACATAATGACCAAAACCACCGGCAACGCCACAGTTAAGACGGGGTCTATGTGCTTAGTGGGGTTTAAGGTAAGTCGCCCCTCGTCCTTGGCTGTGTTGTCGCCAAGCCAGTAAGCCATCAATCCGTGCACTACTTCATGTAGTGTCATAGACACCAGTATCACCCCTAAAACCACCACTATTTGTATAATCAAATCCATATAAATCATTATACTAGACATCCGCACTTTATTAACAGCCCATTAACCTTGACTAAATCAGTCTAAACAGGTAAAATTGTAAGGATTGTTTAATAATTAAATAAGAGGTAATGAAATGGCAGCACGCTGTGAATTAACCGGCAAAGGCAAGCAGTTCGGCCATAATGTCAGCTTCTCGCTTCGTCGCACAAAACGCGTCTTCAAGCCAAATCTACAAAAGAAAACTTTCGTAGTAGATGGCCAGAAGGTAACTATGACGCTATCAACTCAAGCGATTCGTACGCTTAAGAAAAAAGGTATCGTTAGCAACAAACCAATAGAAGTCGCTAAATAAATCAAATAAGCCCGCTATACAGCGGGCTTATTTGATTTATTTAGTAGCTAGGATCTTGTCAGCTCAACTATAGTCAGTGTAGGCGGCAGATTAGCCAAGGATTTTATCTTGTATTTACTAGTAGTCTCTACCGAGACACCTAGTTCGGCTACAAAAACAGATAAATCATCCTGTGGAACCTCGTAACTCAAGCTACTGTCAGAGTAGTGGATAGGTATAACCACCTTCGGGTCGATCGAGCGAGTCATCGCCGATGCGGCGGTAGCATCCAGGGTATAGCCCCCACCACCCACAGGTATTATAAGTACATCGACAACACCAAGAGATTCCAATTGTGATTCATCTAGTTTGGGTGCTATATTTCCGACCAGAGCTATCCTCGCGTCACCAATCTCTATCCTATATACCGTAGCTTTTTTCTCTACGTCCTCCGTGTCAATATGACGCGTAGCAGCAGCGCCCTGTATAGAGAAGTCGACTACCTCGTACTCACCTGGACCCTCTATAGCGAGTCGAGCATCCGGATCAACAGACTGTAGCCTAGACTCTGTTGCCAAACTTACAGCATCCTTCACAGACTGATCCTTGAGACCTAGTACAGATTGCCTGGGGTCTGTTATAAGTTTAGATTTTTTAGTCGATATTACTACCGTATTGCCGCCCTTGTATTCGATTTCAAACATTATACACTCCTTTATTTCTGCCTGTTCAGCACCTTATCTTCATCCAGTATAACCTCGTGTCGACCATTCAGTATCTCGGTCACAAACCTATCCCTAACACTCAGCCTATAATGAAATTCCTCATACGACATCAGACTGTAATTCAGGTCTCTACCCTCAGCCTTCTCTATACCAGATACTACCTTATTCAACTTACCCTCACTGGAGTTACCGACGAACAGAATATCTATACTAGAAGCCGAATCCTTGACCAAGCTACCAGACGCCAGTATAACCCTAACGCCAGGAAGAGACTTGTCTAATTCACTGCGCCAATCAGACAGAGCAACCTCACCAGACTCGGCACCAGCTACGCCGGAGTTTTCAGAGAATATCGCTCGTAGTGGTTTGTAATGTTCAAATTTCTCGTCAACGGCGTAAAATAGTTTATTGTCAGCACTGTCGCTAGTGATTATCCCGACACTCAACATATTAGACAACTCACGCCTAACGGAATTTATTTGTTCATCTATCAGGCGTGTAATCTCTCTGACGTAAAATGCCTTGCCTGGGTTGCTCAGGAATAATCTAAGCAGCTTAACTCGTGTTTTTGAGCCAAATAGCGTATCAATTCCTTCACTTCGCATAACCTTATATTAACACAATCACCCCATATCAGCGAGTAAATTATCTATTCTACCATAAGCCTCGGGTAGTGCTAGCCATTCTATATCCGAATTACGCCTTAACCATGTCAACTGCCGCTTGGCTAACCTCCAATCTAGGGTTATGAATTTCTGTTGCATTTCTCGCATCGTCATTTGACCATCTAGATATTTGTGTATGAGTGGATAAATATTTCCCGTCATCGCCTCACTATTCCAGCCATATTTCTCACCCAATTGTTTTGCTTCTTCTACAACACCATCGTTAAATATCTGTTCAGCCCTGTGTTCAATTCTTGCTCGCAACACATCACCTTCTGTTGATATTCCAACAATAATGCTTGTGCTTACTGGCGTATATTTTCTCTTGCAGTTAACTCCCTTTTGTTCTATCGCACGCACAACATAGCGTTTATTTAGCCTATTTTCAGGCAACTCAATGTTGTTTTTATCGCAATATTCATACAACTCTCTTAAGGACAACTGCTCTAGTTCTTGACGCCGTACCGGATCAGACGCTTGGCCAAATTGATAGTCGTACAACACCGCGTCAATATACAATCCTGTACCGCCTACCAAAAACGGTATACGTCCACGCGCACGAATCTCGGCGATCTTACTATCTGCGTAGCGCTTGAAATCCGCCGCAGTAAATCTATCACCTGGGTCAACTATATCTATCGCCCAGTGTGGCACTTTTGACTGCTCGTCCTCACTAGGTTTCGCCGTACCTATGTCCATACCCCTATAGACAGTACGACTGTCCGCACATATTATCTCACCACCGTATTTCGTGGCTAAGTCTATAGCTAGCTTAGTTTTGCCGCTGGCGGTTGGGCCAACAATCACAACAAGAGGCAGCCCTGCTCGCTCTACTCCGGACGCCATCGTCGTTCTCCAAAATCTTTTACAAGCCACCGATCGTCACATTCGATTCCATCCTGTAGTAATAGTTGCCGCTGCACATCCTGTCCGCCAGGAAACCCTACAGCTAGGCCACCCCGAAAGTTAACCAATCTATGCCACGGTAACTCTATCGGACCAGTGTGTGCGATACCGCCAACTACTCTAGCCGCCCCGGGATAGCCAGCCAGAACGGCTATATCTCCGTAGGTAGTAACCTTGTCATTGGGTAGCCTCGCCATAAGGTCATACACTACACTCCGAAGTCTCAAGTCACCATTAGCCGTATCTTTGTCACTCACGAATTAATCTCCAGCCAGGTCGCCCGTTCAGCTTAAGTCCTTCAGATATTCAACCAGATCATCAATAGAAACACTATCCTCTCCTGATCTAGTGCGCACGCTGACCACTCTAGCATCCTTGTCCTTTGGACCAACAATCAGCTGAACCGGTATCTTCATATTCGTCGCTTCTCTGATCTTCTTGCCAAGGCTTTCATTACGATCATCTGTTGTGAATCGAACCTCATTATATCTCACAGGCTTCATCAGGACCGTATCTGTTAAAATTGTAGTTATTTCATCTACATAATCCATAACCGTATCATTAATTGTCAGAATACGAATCTGTTCTGGCGCCGCCCAAAACGGAAACCAGCCACCCGTATGCTCGATAAATACACTCAAGAAACGCTCAATACTGCCCAGTAATGCACAGTGGATCATAACCGGGTGTCGCCTGGAGCCATCTTCAGAGACATACTCTAACCCAAATCTTTCGGGCTGCACAAAATCGAGCTGCACAGTTGCCACCTGATGTTCGCGGCCAATTGCATCAGTCGCCATAAAATCAATCTTCGGACCATAAAACGCAGCCTCACCTTCTTGCTCAAAGTACTCTAGCTCGTTCTTTTTGACCGCAGACTTTAGTTGAGACTGAGCAGTCCCCCATAGCTCGACATCTCCAAGATAGGCATCTGAGTCATCTCGGTAACTAAGTCGTACGCGCAACTTCATACCGATTTCTTCGTACAGTTCGCGCGCACTCGCTAGCAATCCATCGATTTCTTGCTCAATCTGATCCGGGCGAGCAAATACATGGCTGTCATCTTGAGTCAACGAACGAACACGATTTAAACCACCTAGCTCGCCGGTTTTTTCGTCACGATAATCAGTCGTAGTTTCTAGGTAGCGCACCGGCATATCACGATAGCTTCGCGGCTGCGAGGCGTATATCTGAGTGTGGTGCGGGCAGTTCATCGGCTTGAGTGCCATCTTATCGCTAGTTTCTTGACTCGTCACTAGAAAGAGTTCGTCGCCAAACTTTGCCCAGTGCCCAGACGCCTCATATAGATCTTGCTTTGTGATGTGCGGAGTCCAGACCTTCGTAAATCCACGAGCTTGACGTAGTTGATTCGAATACTGCGCCGCGACATCGCGCAAAACCGTACCGCGCGGTGTAAATAGAGGCAGGCCAGACCCAACCAACGGACTCATGGTATATAAATCTAAATCCTTGCCTAGCTTGCGATGGTCACGCAACTTAGCCTGCTCTAGCATCTCGAGATGATCAGCCAACTCTTCTTTTGTAGCAAAAGCCACTCCGTATAATCGCTGCATCTGTGGGTTCTTCTCATTGCCTCGCCAGTAGGCTCCAGCCACGCGCATCAACTTAAAAGCACCGACCTTGCCAGTAGATGCGGCATGAGGACCCCTACAAAGATCAGTAAAGTCTCCGTCTGTGTAGAACGATACATCAATCACACTCTGAACCGACTGATGGACTGAGCCACTAATACCGGCAGGCAGCTCCATACCCATCATAGTTGCGTCCAGTTCACTGGCCAGAGTAGTGCCCTCTCGCTTCAAATCATTTAGAAGCTCTACCTTGTAGGGCTGACCTGCGCCCTTTGCCCACTCCAGGGCTTCATCTATCGGCTTCTCGCTATACTCAAATGGATAATCTTTGTTAATAATCGAGCGCATTTCTTTTTCAATTTTCTTAAAATCAAATTCTGAAATCTGCTCATCACCCAAGTCGATATCATAGTAAAAACCATTTTCTACCACTGGACCAACACCAAACTTAGCTTGTGGCCACAAATGCTGTACCGCCTGTGCTGTAATGTGCGCCAGGCTATGTCGCATGGCGTATAATTGCTCTTCGTTCATATAGAACCTCCTTTTAAATACAAAAAGCACGCATGTCGTAATACTTTACGTGCGTGCCTCGGTCCCGAAGTCTCAGGAGGTTCCACCTTGGCTGTTTCTATTACCGCATTCGTTTTTCGTCTGTCTGCGATCGCGCCGGACGTGCTCGACGGTTGGTTAGGCCGCTTCATCGCTATACTATAACTCTACATCTTCGCCCCTGTTATTGCAAGTCTGCCTGTAATCTGCTAAACTTATCAGAGCTTATGGACGATTAGCTCAGTTGGCTAGAGCACCACATTGACGTTGTGGGGGTCAGAGGTTCGAGTCCTCTATCGTCCACCAAATAGCAATCTACACCACCTTCGGGTGGTATTTTTATACCCAGGTTGTTTTATTTTTCCACATCATAAATAGCCTTGTTTACAGATACATACCCATGCTGTGATATACCAGACACTAGTCTGTTCTATTGACATTTTATATTGCTTATGCTAGTATATAGACATGGCTAAGCAAACAACACAAACAACAACGAAATCGCTTCTAGACAAGTTTCATCTCGATTACGAGATGGACAAGACTTGGCAAGATGCTAAGCGCGAAATAAAACAGCGCACCGAACACAAACACTAAAGTGTTGCAATAAGCGGCCAATACATCGCCGTCACCTATTCTAGGTGGCGGTTTTGTTTTATGCCCAGGTATC
>CALMYZ010000060.1 GCA_937873745.1 uncultured Candidatus Saccharibacteria bacterium
AAGTTGGCTTCTTCGGGATGACCGGCTGGTTCGCAATGGGCTTGGTGCCGTTTACAGTGATGGTTTCTTTGTAGACTGGACCGTCGTTGCTATTGTCACTACCGCCATCGCTATTACCACCATTACCATCATCGCCACCACCATCGCCGTTATCACCGCCATTGTTGTCGTCACCATTGTCATCGCCGCCGCCCGTCGGTTGATTAAAGGCGAACACCGGTGAATTGTTTACAGATACAGTACCCGGGGCTGTGATATCGAAATCTGCGGGCAGCATTATCTGTGCACTAGTAGGTGTTAATAGATACGGATCAGTTTGGCTACTGAAATCGATAAGCCTATAGCAGGGTGCGCCGTCACTGACCAAGTTAGCCGCAACGTCCATATCGATGACAATTTCAGCTGCTGTCATGCCGAATCCATCTGCACAAAAAGGTATGTCAACCCCATTCAAATTAACCATCGAGCGTTGTGTTGCATCACCTATCTCACCTTGGTTTGACAGCAAGCCTCGACCTTGCGCCACGAGAAGCGGCTGACTTTTATACTCACCGAAACTGACTATATCTACTTGCCTAAGTTTCGTAACTCTAAACCTATGGATTGATTCCGTAAAGCTACCACCGCTATCCTCAGCACGAATACAAGCCGTATACTGAATATCAGCTGATGGGTCTAAGCCTTTTACGACTAGCCTATTTCCAGTAATCTCAAAATTACCCTTCTGGCCAATCGCCGCTGTAACATATTCTGGCGTCGTACAGTCCATAGTGACACTAGTCGGTGTAAGACCTTCTACACTTATCTCCCCCAAATCTCCGTTGTCTTCTAGATCGGCGTAGCGATAGTAGGTAGGAGAATTATAGTAACTACCGTCAACCGCTATCATCCCACAGCCTTGCTGGTTCTCATAGAAAACCCAGCCGAAATTATCAATAAGCTCCTGACGAGGTGTCGGATCACAGTATTGAGAACCGTTACCGTCTATCCCGGCAACACCGTGAGGTAACCCAGGTAGACTAAGCCATCCGCGCAAAGTTGTATCAAAGTTTTCAGGCGAGACTACAGAGTGGTAGAACAACATACCAGCCTGATCGGGCAACACACTCGATATGTCCCATTGGTCTAACGGCTGGTTGAATGCCTTGGAGTAATAAAACACTGCCTCCATATTCTCTACACTAGACACATCCCAGCTATTCAGCGGCTGATTAAATACTACAGTGTCACTAAACATATAGCGCATCATTCTGACACGAGACATATCCCACCTACCTATCGGCTGATTGAAAGATTCAGCCCCGCTAAACATACTCCTGGTATTGGTCACGCTAGACATATCCCAGCTACCTATCGGCTGATTGAAGTCTCTAGTCTCACTAAACATACTTTGCATGATAGTTACACTTGAGACATCCCATCCATCTAGCGGCTGATTGAAAACGGTAGCATTCTGAAGCATGCCGTTCATATTGGTCACACTAGATACATCCCAGTCACCTATAGACCCATTGAATGCACGAGCAAAGCCGAACATATACTCCAT
>CALMYZ010000061.1 GCA_937873745.1 uncultured Candidatus Saccharibacteria bacterium
GATTATTATAGCAAAATAGAAATAGTCTATAATGATATATACTAGATAACCATTAATTATATAGATACGGGGTTGTATGTGTGGAATAGTTGGCTATATCGGAAGTAAAAACGCGCAAGATTACCTACTCGGTGGCTTGAAGCGACTGGAGTATCGTGGCTATGATTCGGCTGGAGTAGCTACTCTAAACGGTAAGCCGACCCTGCTACGGGCGAAGGGCAAGGTGGCAAATCTCGCTAGCTTGATATCTGAAAACAAGACAAATGACAAGGTGGGAATAGGTCATACGCGCTGGGCGACACACGGCGAGCCGAGTGAGGCAAATGCGCATCCACACAAAGCGGGTGATGTATATTTGGTCCACAATGGTATCATCGAAAATTACAAAGATCTTCAGGCCGGTCTGACTGAACATGAGTTCAAGAGCCAGACGGATACAGAGGTCCTGGCGGCCCTTATCAATTCGTTTTATGATGAAAACACCAGTCTAGAAGATGCTGTCACGCAAGCTCTGCAGCTGGCTGTAGGGACTTATGGCGTGGCGGTAGTGTCTAGCCGTGAGCAAGACAAGGTGGTGGTAGCTCGCCAAGGCAGCCCTTTGATCATCGGGGTGGGTGAGGACGAGACTTTGATAGCTAGCGACGCTTCGGCTCTAGTGGGGCATACCTCACAGGCTATCTATCTAAACGACGGAGAGCTAGCGATATGCTATGCCGACAGAGTGGATCTCCGTGACCTATCGGCGCAACCGATATCGGCCAAGGTAGAGCAGATAGAGGTAGATATGCAGGCTATCCAAAAGCAGGGTTATGACCACTTCCTTATAAAGGAGATTATGGAACAGCCGACTACGCTTCGCTCGACTTTGAGTGGCCGTGTCATACCAGACGAGCATCGAGCGATGCTGGGTGGGCTAAATCTGAGTGACGACGAGCTGCGAGATATCGAGCATGTGGTGATAATAGGCTGCGGTACGGCTTACTATGCCGGCCTGCTAGCTTCGTACTATCTGGAGCGTTTGGTGGATAATCTGACTATAGAAGTCCAGGTGGCGTCGGAATATCGCTACAGGTCGTTTCATCTGCCAAAAAACAGCGTTGCTTTGATAGTGTCACAGTCTGGCGAGACGGCCGATACACTAGCTTGTCTGCGTGAGATAAAGCGTCGTGGCGTGAAGGTGCTCGGTGTAGTAAATGCCGTCGGCTCGACTATCGCACGTGAGGTCGACGGTGGCGTATATGTACACGCCGGGCCAGAGATATCGGTTGCTAGCACTAAGGCCTTTACTTCGCAGGTGACGGCGATGACTATATTTGGCCTGCAGCTAGCTCAGGCGAAGGGGGTTGGTCTCAAAGAGCTAGACCCATATATCGAAGAACTTCATAATCTACCAGATGAGATCGAGGCGACTCTCAAGGCTACAAGGCAGGCCGCTGAAGATGCGGCTCAGAAGTTTGTCGATCATGAGCATGCGCTATATGTCGGGCGAGACACGCTTTACCCTGTGGCGATGGAGGGCGCGCTGAAGCTCAAGGAGATTAGCTATATACAAGCAGAGGGTTACGCGACAGGTGAACTGAAGCATGGTCCTATCGCGTTGATAGACGATAGATTCTTTGAGGTGGTGTTGCTACAGGACAATTGGCTGTTTGAAAAAGGGGTGAGCGGACTACAAGAAATAAAGGCGCGTGGCGGAAAGACACTGGTGATAACAGATAGCAACAAGCCTATCGAAGCCGATACTATAATCAGAGTCGAGACAAAACTAGACCTACTAGCACCGATGGTGATGAACGTCGTCTTGCAGCTGTTTGCGTACTATATGGCTGTCGGAAAAGGCAATGATGTCGATCAGCCGCGCAATCTGGCAAAGAGCGTGACCGTCGAGTAGTTTGCTATAATAGAACCAGTGAAAAAACCTCAAAAAGTAGCATTGGTTTGTGATTGGCTGACAGAGCTGGGCGGTGGCGAGCGTGTCATCAGAGCCATCCACGAAATGTATCCGGAGGCACCGATTTACACTTCTCAGTATCGCCCAGAGCGCGCGCCATGGTTTGATGATGCGACCGTCAAGACTGGATGGCTGAACCATTTGCCGGTTGGCTTGCGTCGTTTCGTGCCCTTTTTGCGGCAATGGTACTTTTCTCGTCTAGACTTGACCGAATACGATCTGGTGATATCTATCACTGGCGCCGAAGCTAAGGCTGTGAAGACGCGAGATGACGCGTTACACGTGAGCTACATACATGCTCCGACACAATATTATTGGACGCTATATGATGATTATATAAAAAACCCTGGCTTTGGTGTATTGAATCCGCTAGCGAGAGTTGGGTTGAAGTTGCTAGTCAAGCCACTGCGCAAGGCCGACCTGATTGCCGCTAAGCGGCCAGATGTGATAGTGGTACCATCTAGCTACATAAAAGACGAAGTCAAAGAGTGTTATGAGCGGGATAGTCGGGTGGTTTATCCGTGCGTTGATGTAGATGGGGTATCTACGCTAGCTAGTAGGGCAAATAAGTCAAAGCGTGAGGGTTATATCGTCTACGGTAGGCAAGTGAGCTGGAAGCGTTTTGATCTAGCGATAGAGGCGGTGAAGCAGACTGGTGATAAGCTGCTGGTCATTGGAGATGGTCCTGAGCGTGGTAGTCTAGAGGCTTTAGCAGACGGGGCCGACAACATCACTTTTTTGCCTCGCTATAACGGTATTGGTGAGATAGTTGAGCGGATTTGTAGTAGCAAGGCTTTTCTATTCACGAGTTTGGAACCCTTTGGTATTGCTCCAGTTGAGGCCCTGGCTTGTGGTACACCAGTGATCGGCCTACACCACGCTGGAGCACTAGATATCGTACAAGATGGCAAAAACGGACTGTTTTTTGACGAGCAATCGGTAGAGAGTTTGGTAGGGGCGATGAAGCGCTTTGATAAGACGAAGTTTGATGAAGCTAAGGTGATACGTTCGGCTCAGCGATTTTCGGAAGATAAGTTTAAGGATTCTATGCGAGCGGTCATCGAGCAGGAGCTCGGTGGATAGTGACTACCAAGCTTCGTATCTGGTTGGGTTTAGATAAACTAGAGCTGATCTGGTTTGAAAAACTACTGCTACTAGCGCCAATTGCTATTTGGTTTAGTTATAGACCGTTGCTACGGCTAGGCCAAGATGAGACGATGTATTTTGAGCTGTCGGTGGCGATGATCTACCTGCTAATACTGGCGCTTTCTGGGTTGGGTGTGATATTTGACAATCGCAAAGAATTACTCAAAGACAAGGCTGCCTGGGTGGCCGGATTTTTCATATTACTCGGACTAATCAGCCTGGCCTGGACGCCAAATATAATCAGAGGTGTCTTGACTGTCGGTGTGGGCGGGCTTTTGTACATAGTACTGCTAGCTTGCCTGGCGCGAGCTAGGGAGTTGAAACAGCTACTACCTGCGCTAGTGAAGCTGTATGTGGTTTCGGCTGTAGCCATGAGTCTGTTGGCACTACTGCAGATGATTGCCGGTATCTGGCTAGCTCCAGATCTGACGCTACTTTGCGCCGGCTGCGTGGCAGAGCAATTCGGCTTCGCTAGGCCAAATGTTTTTGCTATCGAGCCACAGTTTTTTGGCAGCCTGCTGCTCTTTCCTGCGCTGTTTTTGACCTGGAGGTCTATGTTTGAGCGATGGAATAAACCAGAAATTACCAGTCTGATGATAGTAGTGACCGGGCTATTTTTGACGATGAGCCGGGGTGCGATATTTGCCTTTGCTTTGGGCGTGTCGGTGCTCATAGCGATACGATTCACCCGCTACTATGCTTGGTTAAAAACCGGAGGCTTGTTGGTAGCTTCTTTTGCTATAAGTCTGGCGATACAAGGCGTCGTGACTGCGGTAAATCCAAATATAGATGAGACTTTTGTCGGTGCCACTAGCAAGGTGATAAATCAGATGACGCTCGGCGTGATAGACATATCGCCGGAGGAGGCTCCCGTAGAGCAGGCGACTCCTGAGGCCGAGGCGACCGCCAAAGTTCCCGTGCGCGATGGCTATGTCGAGGAGTCGACGGACATTAGGGTGAATCGTTCATCGCTGGCGTTACAAACTTGGGCAGATAATCCGGCATCTGTGGTGGCTGGTGTTGGTATCGGTGGAGCTGGTGTGGCTGTCTGGCAGAAATTTCCAGACAAGACTGGAGCTCGCGAGATAGTCCAAAATCAATATGTCGAGACATTACTAGAACAGGGCTTGATAGGCCTGATGGTTTTTGTTGCCATGTTAGCGGCTGTATTTGTATCTACTAGAAGCGACAAGTGGCTATGGGCGATACTAGCAGCCTTTATGTTTCAGTGGTTATTTTTTAGTGGCTACCCGAACCTAATACACGTCTATCTAGTCTTGATAATTGTCTACGCTACTGCGCGCCACGTCCGACTATCACCTGCCAAGCGGTATTGAGTAGTATTTGGATATCGAGTGCGAAACTCCAGTTTTGGACATAGTAAACATCTAGCTTACGGCGCTCCTCCCATGGTAGGTCGCGACGCCCAGATATTTGGGCTAGGCCAGTGATGCCTGATTTGACGTTTAGGATGAGGTGTTTTTGGTTGTACTGATTGAGCTCCTGAGGGATCAGGGCGCGTGGTCCGACTAGGCTGATGTCACCGATGAGAACATTCCAAAATTGCGGCAATTCGTCTAGTGAAGTTTTGCGCAAAAACTGCGACCATTTGCCGTAGCGAGGGTCATTGTCCAGGGCGTCGCCGTTGGCTCGATACTGCTTGATGAGCTCTGGTTTGCCGAGTTTACGGAAGGCTTCTTCTGGAGTTAGGCCATTTAGGTCGTTGCGCACCGTCTGAAATTTGTATATTTGGAACTCACGATTACCCCTGGTCAGTCGGGTATGGTGGAAGATGACTTTGCCGAGGATTAGTTTGTTGGCGACAGCAATAAAGAGCAATATAGGCGAGAGCAAGAGTAGAGCTAAGCCGCTAGCCAAAATGTCTAGTAGACGCTTGGCGATACGACCCCAGCCAGCCAGGGGTGTTTGCTGGATATTCATTACTAGGATGTCGTTCATAAATATTTCAAAATCTATCTTGTTTGGTAGATCACTGACATCGCTCGGGATGAACTTGAACTCGGCGTAGTTTTCGAGCGAGTACTGCAATAGGTCGGGGTCGATGGTCGGGGTGCGCGACGAGGCTACCTGGATGACGACATCTGGAGCCTTATCTTTGACGGCTTCGTTAAATTGTCGATGAGTGGTGAATTTGAAGCGCTTGTCGCCGATGACAGCCATGACGCGATAGCCGGAGTTTTTGCGATCGACACCCAAGGCGATGTCGCGAGCTATATTGTTGTCGCCTACTATTATGACTTGCTTGAGATTGTTTTCCTGGCGCAGCCACCACCACCTAAGGCTATATAGGATAGACCTGGAGGTGGCTAGGAGCAATATACTAAAACCGAGCGCGTAAACAGGTATAAGCTTGGCCGGGAATATAGTGTCGAGCGAGAAGTAGTCGATAGTGATAAGGAATAGCATAGCGCCGATTGCACCCAGTATGATGCGAGTGAGTTGACCGAAGCGACCTTGATTTTTGTTTTGGCTGTATGTACCCAGGAGAACTAGTAGAATCAAGATAAATGGTATCAGTGATAACAGAGACAGGAAATATGGCCAGGCGGCCACGTATTCCACTACAGGGGCATCACTTAGTTTGACGCGCAGTATATAAGCCAGGCTATAGGCACCGATTATAGCTAGTATATCGGTAATTATGAGTGTCAAACTGAAGGCTATAGAGTTGTGATGCTTGTTCATCTGGGTATATTTTACCACCTTGTGTGATTTCTCAGCTAATTCTTGGTGTATAATGATATAAGTAATTTATATGAAAAAGACATCACACACCTCTATGGATGGGTTTGTTCCCAGGAGACCAAACACGACCGGTCGCCGTGCGCATATGGGCAAGCCAACGACAGCATCACCTCGCCAGGAGCTGGGCAGGTCTACACCGGGCAGGCAGCTTCAGCCGGTCCGCGTAGAATCTGCCCGAAATGATATATCTATGTCGTTGCGTTCGATTGATGACGAGGTCGAGCCAAAAGCTAGTCGGCGTAGACTGATCGGTCGCAAGCGAGAGTCAAAAACAAACAAGCTGCCGACGCGCCGTCGCAAGAATATCAAGTTATTTTTTCGCTTGATACTGATAATCGGCTTTATTATCGGTGCTTTTTTTGCCTGGAAAGTGCTAAATAACAGCGGCAAGATATTCAACGGTAATTTCCTGGGTGTATTTCACCATCAAAAACTCAAAGAAGACAAAAACGGCCGGACGAATATACTGATATTTGGTACTAGCGGCTGGTCTATGGCTGGTGACGACTGGGATGGTGCGATGCTGACAGACTCGATAATGGTAGTGTCAGTCGATCAAGATGGCACTGAGGCCTATACGATGAGCCTGCCTCGAGATATGTACGTAGGCACCTGTACGTCGACCGGCAAGATAAATGAGGTTTATTGGTGTGCTCAGCAGTCTGGCAAGTCCGATGCCGAGGCAGCGATGGAATTCGCTGATACGGTGGGAGAAATACTCGGTCTAGATGTGCAGTATTATGTCCACGCCAACTGGAATGCCATGGTGCAGGGTGTCGATGCGGTCGGTGGAGTTGATGTCAAGATAGAGGGTACCACGGGTGAGGGTATTTACGACGTAGCTACCAATATTCGCTACAAGGAAGGTGAGATAGCTCATCTGGATGGTCAGAAGGCTTTGGCGTTTGCCCGAGCGCGTGGCTCGGCTGGCGGCTATGGTTTAGACGGTAGCAACTTTGCACGCGAACGCAATCAGCAACGGCTACTGAGTGCCCTGCAGAAGAAAGCTACTAGCGGCACGACGCTAGCTAATCCACTAGCCGTCACAGGCATGATGGATGCCATGGGTGATAATCTGCGTACTAATTTCCAGACCAATGAACTCCAGGCTCTTATAAACATCGCCAAGGATAATACCAAGACAACTCCGCTGCCATTTGTTGATCGTCCAAATGACGAGCCAGACCTAATGGATTCGACAGGTAATCCTGTAGCTGGACAGGGTATCTATACCGACATACAGGCTTATATAAAAAAGAGCATCATGGGCGATAAATCTGCCAACGTGGATGTATTAAACGGCTCTGGTGTGGCTGGTATGGCCAAAGAAAAGGCTGATGAGCTGGGTGAACTTGGCTTTATTATCTCAACTGTAGACAATGCTCCGAAGGATGTTTCTGGCGAGGTGACCATATATCAGCTAGATGAGTCGAAGAAGTCGGCTGCCAGCCAGCTCAAAGAGCACTACGGTACGTCTATAAAGACCGGCACCCCAGAAGGCTATACGCCGAGTGACGGCGCTGATTTTGTGCTGATTTTTGGCGCCATGTAGATAATAGACATAGCATAGAGTTGTAAAAATTACATAACGTATCGCTTGCGCTTACCGACCATACCCGTGATATTACAAGGGTAAACTTTCAAAAAACAAAAAAGAGGGAATAAAAAATGAGTAAGGGCTATATAAAATATATCGGCCGATCAGTTGCTATATCGGCATTTGCTTTTGCCGTAGCGCTGTCACCACTGAGTGGTGTTGAGTTCGCGCACGCCGCTGTCGGCACGCAGACGTGGAGCGGCGCCGCTGGCGACGGCAAGTTTAGTACGGCTGGTAACTGGGTAGAAAATGAAGT
Organism: uncultured Candidatus Saccharibacteria bacterium; assembly: GCA_937873745.1. Classification (GTDB taxonomy): domain Bacteria; phylum Patescibacteriota; class Saccharimonadia; order Saccharimonadales; family Saccharimonadaceae; genus CALMYZ01. The sequence goes on from CALMYZ010000061.1 coordinate 7,717, forward strand.
GCCAGAGGCTGGGGATAGTTTAGTATTCAACACAGCCTCAACTCCGGCTGGAGAGGACTATGATCAGCTGCTAGACAATGATGTCGATGTTGTATACGCTAGTGTATTGGTCAACGGTGGTAGTGGTGAAGAGTATCTAGATGGCTACAGACTAAAAAACGACCTCAAGCTACAACCGGGCAGCAACTGGACTGTGGCTAGTGATAAGCTGGAGGTTCGATTCGATACAGGCGCTAAACTAAAGGTGGCAGGAGATCTACTACTGTCTCTTGGTGATTATGGCTACTTCAGGGGTGGCATCTTAGATGTATCTGGGGTGTTGACTGTCCGTGGTAATAATTCTCAAGTATTAGCCGCTCCACATAGTCTGGGTGGATTGTCTGTCGAAAACAGCAACACTGCTTGCATAGGCTTACAGGGTGCCAACAAGACCATCTCTTACCCGATAACATTAGGTGGTGGGGCGAGTGCAGGTCCGGCTAGTCTATCACTTTCGGACGGTACTTGTTCTATGATGGGCGGCGTCGGTGGTGGCCCGGTCTCAGGGCTTCGGCTAACTCTAAATAACGTTACCTTGCTATCCAACTCCGAGGTATCGGTAGACAACCCACACTCCATAGAGGTAAAAAACCTTACCAAAAATGGACATACTCTTACCAGGAGTTCATATTCAACAGGTCAGCTCATAACAGCCGATGGTACGCAAGAAAACCAAGCAAAAACCACCAGGGTGGACGGCAGTAAGCCCGACGAAGACTTAAACGTTACCCTGAAGGAGACTGCTATACTAAACGGTGAGCGTGGATACGCTACCGTTGGGCAGGGTGGCACACTGAAGGGTCAAGGTACTGTTAGGTCATTGGGTGTGTATGGTGGCGTAGTGTCTCCGGGTAATTCACCGGGTAAGATAACAGTCGTTGAATACCTTAGTCTTTCTGGTGGGTCTACGTTCCAGGCTGAGATACTAAATAAAGACGCCTACGACCAGATAATTGTAAACGGTGACAATGGCGGAAATGTACAGATAGATAGTACTGCCAAGCTAGACCTTAGCTTCCTGCCTGGTGGCGACGTCAAGCAAGGTGATACATTCACCATCATAGACAACAAAAGTTCTACAGGTATAAGCGGGACTTTCGCGGGCCTAGCCGAAGGTGCACGCATCTCTATCGGAAGTGCTGTATTCTCTATCAGCTACAAGGGTGGCACCGGTAACGATGTGGTATTGACCGCACTAACTACAGCCAAGGCGCCAGGTACACCAAACACCGGCTTCCAGCTGCTACTAGCCAATCCAGCGCTTGTCGCAGGTATCGGCATCGCTGCTGCTGGTGCGTTACTGATCGCTACACGACGCTTGGCAAACAAGTAAAATATTTAAAAACTTAAACCTATTCTAATGAGCTACCCTTTATCTAGAGGGTAGCTCAAAGTGGTTATGTGAGATAATATAAAAGGACTATGACAAGATCTTCACGACAATCTAATTCCCTACAAGGTTCGCATGTGCGGAATCAGCTTGTGGTACCCCGGCGTACAGAGAAGGGGGTTCGTCCTGTATCGCCCATGATTAATTTCGTGGATAATTCAGCCAAGGCTCCAGTATCAACTCCGGCGCAGGTCAAACAAGACACTGCTAGTAAGAAACTACCAGCCGTAACGCGTAAAATATCCGACACATCAGAGTTGTCCACCAAACCCTCACGACGATATAGCCATACAAAACAAGACGGTGCTGATACGTCTAGTAAAAAACTTCATAAAAAACTAGGCGCCACTGCACATAAAACTCAATTATTATCGAACGGTGTAAATCGCGCCAAAACTAAAACCTCTCGCCGACGTTTGTCTTGGCGACGGCACGCGATACACTTCATTGCCCTGGCTCTTATTCTGCTGAGTGGCTATGTGAGCGTGGACACTTGGCTGACTAATCGTAGAGTTGAAGCACAAAACACAATACCGGCTTCGTCTGAAAAAAAGGGCGAAACTCATCAGGATCAAGAGGGCAAAGACGAAACCCCGCCGGCCGAGAATAGTCTAGCTACGTATCGTGTGGCGGCGCAAAATCCGCGAGCTCTCTATATAGATAAGCTAGGGGTAGCCGCCAAGATAAAGCCGATGGGTGTCAACTCAGACGGTTCGATGCAGGCACCGCTCAATGTCTATGATGCGGGCTGGTACAACGCCAGTGCGGTGCCATCTCGAGCCGGTGCCGTCATGATAGATGGTCACGTCTCCGGTCCGACGCAAGGTGGTTTATTTGAAAATCTAGGTAAGCTCACGCAGGGCGACACGATAGTTATCGAAACGGGTGATCGCAAGCAGTACACCTACAGAGTGGCAGGTAAAGAGACTGTGGATCGCCACAAAGTGGATATGCAGAAGTTTGCATTGCCATATGGTAATGCCACAAAGGGTGTGAACCTCATCACCTGCGCTGGTAAGTGGCAGGAGAAAGACCAAACTTTCAATCAACGCACTATCGTCTATACGGAGTTGGTGGAGTAATCAGATGAAAGAAGAGCGGGCTAGCAAGAAGCAGCAGGAGCTACTACAGTTTATAGACAGCTTCATCAAGGGTAGCGGCTATGGGCCGAGCTATCGCGAGGTGATGCGTGCACTGGGATACAAATCTGTCTCGACAGTTGCGGTCCATATCGATCAGCTCATAGCCAAGGGCTATCTGGAGAAAAAAGACCATTCAGCTCGCTCGTTATCTATAGTAACTCTGCGCCGTAATGAGTCTACAGTCACCAAATCCTCTCCCGAGAAGTTCTCGCTCGACGATCTAAAAAAGATAGCTGAGAAATACGAAGCAGATGGCGAGAGCGAAAAGGCTAAATTACTACAAGATGTAGCGTTGCTCCTGGGTGAGGATTGAATTTTGACTTATCACTTGACCACCTCTGATATAGCAGGTATAATTACTCAAGTAATCCGGCGTAGCTCAGTGGTAGAGCGGTTGGCTGTTAACCAATAGGTCACTGGTTCGAGCCCAGTCGCCGGAGCCAAATTGGAACAGACGAAGTCAGAACCGTGAAAATGGTTCTGACTTTTTATATACCCAAAGTAGAATTGAAACCGACGGACTAGTCTAGGAAATATTCCCATCCAGGTTGCCATGACTGCGATTTACGCCAATCACTTGCAATAGCTCCCTCCCAGGTCTGATTTTTTAAAATCACATCTAAAGCAAGCTGTGGGGCTTGATGGGCGACAATTGCAATATGATCATAATTAAATCGGCTCAAGTCTGATAAAAAACTTTTCATACGGGACTCTACTTCCATATAACTTTCTCCGGATGGATATCCTGCCTGAATATATTCTTGCTCACGATCTTTTTTGAATTGTTTTGCTGGTAGTCCGTCAAATTTCCCATAATTGCATTCCCTGAGTCTCCAATCAATGAATAGTGGAAACTTTTTATCAAAAAACAGCTCCGTGCTTTGTAACGCACGTTCTAGATCAGAACAAAATACTGCATCAAAGTCCCGACTTGTTAAGTCTGGTCTTAATGCAAGGGCACGCTTTACGCCTTCTTCGGACAATTTGCCCTGCATCCATCCAGTTGCAAGACTCTTCTCGTTATCTTCAGTGATTGAATGCACGAAATACGTAATTTTCATATTCTGATTGTAGCAAAATCTTGTTTGATAGCAGTTATGACTTGCTCTATCGTTGTGAGCCAGACTGATCACCTTAAAACCCCGACCGAGTTCCCCGACCGAGATGAGTATTCACCTCTGTTAATCTCAAAAAGGTCTTAAGGTGCTGAGTCTAGAGAGAAACCGTAAGAACCGTCCGAAAGGGCGGTTTTTGCATATCCACCTCTGTAAACCAGTCCTGAAAGTGACCAACCGCCCATAGGGCGACTGGGCAGATGAAACCCCGACCGAGTTCCCTGACCGAAAACAGATGCCAGCATTGCAAATATAAGAGTTTTATGCTATAATGTATCCGAACCTTAATAATTCGGTTACTCCCTTGAGAGCGGCGTTGTGTGTTTATATATCAGAGATGAATATAGGACGCCGTTCTCAATTCTCACTTCGGTGAGACTACCACACATGGTGTGTGACTAGTTTACGACGGCAGAAAGGCGGACTGACCGATGGCGACATCGACACCCGTCTCACAGAAACAAGCAACCAAGTTCGTCGTGGAAGCGCTCGGTGACCCGAGTGGCGCGAGGATGCAGTATCTACTCGCCAACAGCAGTCTGTTCAAGGAGCTGGCTCAGGCCGACTTCTCGAGAATCGATCGCGCCGCATTCACGGCATCACTCACCCCGACTCCCGCGCCCATCGCGTGGCGGTCGGTCAGCGATTACGCCGACAAGATCGTCGAGTGGAACAGGCTGCGTGGCTGGGGTCTTACCAAGACCCAGATCCCCACGTTCGCTAAAACCCTCGTCGACCACCTCGACCCGCTCCACCCGACTGGCATCAGCCTCTGGCTCGGTCGCGACCTCCCGTTCAACTGGGAGGAAGTAATGGCCTGCCTGAAGCTCGAAGTCGAAGCACTGGGTGAGAAGTTCACCCCGTATGTTGGTGCCGAACGAGTCTCGTTCTTCCCTGGAAGCGAGCAGACTGGTGGGCGCAAGCTCACCGTCGCACTACTCGACCTGGCGACCTACTGGAACCCCACCGATGGCGTGGTTCCGAACGAGGTTCGCAAGATCGAGAAGCGGTTGCCTGGCCTCGAAGTGGCCTGGCTGCTGGCGCTCAATCCGCAGGTCTACGTGGCCATCGACTACGAAACCATCCCTGGCCTCATAGCCTCTGGGTTGGTCGTCGACTCCGTCGGCGTGCCGCACTTCGCGCACGACTCGGCCGAGACCTATGTCTACGGCCACTGGGCCGTCCACAGGCGGCACGACTGCTCTGTGGTTGCCTTCAGGGAGTAACTCGAATCTCGGTTCCTGGGTGTCCGGGAGGACCTTGTGGCTTTTGCCCTTGGTCCTCTCGGCGCCTTGCCCGATCTTCTTGAAAAAGTCGATCGGGCTTTTTCTTTTGCTATAATTTTTAAGGACTCTGGTTATTGCACGTATGTTCATGGATATACGTCACCTTGTCTGGTATGTTGCACCTGACAGAATTTTTATATTTACGAATATAAAAAGCG
>CALMYZ010000062.1 GCA_937873745.1 uncultured Candidatus Saccharibacteria bacterium
CTTGGATATAATTGTCTGGACTCAGCATCCTTCCTACCTCAGGATCATACATCCGCCCATTCATATTGATGAGATGGAACTGTGACAGATGTTCGTGGCCTGTATAGCCACGATATAGCCAGATAGGATGACCGAGTGGTAGATTCTCGTCTATATACGTCCATGTACTATAATCTCTACGCCTGCCCCATGGATCGAAGGTTTGCACTACTTCGTCAGTACCTGCGGCATTGGTCACCTTGATGATAGAGCCTAGATGATCGGTATATACATAGTGTGGCGTGTGGGTGCTGCCTTGTGTATCTATGATGACCTTGAGCTGACCATCGATGGCGATATAGTGTATGATGGCTGTCCCTTGATCGCTGATCACTTTTTCGTAGTCACCGAGATAGTATTTGGTTTCTTTGACGACATTATTGTACTTGAGTACCGACTTGATCCTATTGCCATCATAGCCATAGGTATAGATTAGGATATAGCCACCTTCGCGGATGGTATCTGGCTGTAAGAAGCTATTGTATGTGATGTATTGCTGGGCATCTTTGATGAGCCCATGTGGATTAGTGATTTCAGTGGTTGCAAATATTCTGACGGGATCATAGGTATAGCTACCTACGTCTGTTTTCTTCAGGATGTTGCCATTGTCTGCATAGTGTACAGTATCATGGCGTATGCTCATATCTGATGATTGGGTCGTCCATCGGACCAGGCGATCGAGGTTGTCATAAGCCATCGTATCTTTATTGCCATACTGATCCCACCTTTTTTTGAGATTGCCATTCTTATAATCCCACAGCATATTGTACTCATAGCTACCATCGGTGGTAGCATATTTCACAGGGATGCCGTGGAAGTAGTCATAGACACTTTGTTTGCCATTGCCTAGGGTATATTTGGTCACTTGGCCTCTACCATTGACCTCATCAATAGTGACGTAGGTGGTAGAGCCAGAGTAGATGCGCTTGACATAAGAATAGCTGTCATATTCGTACTGTAGCGTGAGCCCTGATGGAAAGATACGAGATGAGATCCGATCCATCGCATCGTATTGGGTGGTAGTAGTGTAGCTCTGTCCGTCTATGGTGATCTTATCTGATACGAGCCTGCCTACGGCATCATAATCCATCTCATGGATATCGCCTGCATGGCCAGTCACTTTTTTTACCTTAAAAGCCTTGCCTACCACACCAGCAGGCCAGTATTCATAAGATGTAATACCCTCGGGTCGCGTCAGTGTCATGAGCCTACTGAGATTATCATAGAGCATTGTCGTTGTTTGGCCTTTGGCATTGATTTCAGATTTCATGCGTCCGTAGGCATCATACTCGTACTGTGTAATCCCTGCACTGATGTCGGTTTGTTTTTTCTTGCGGTTGTATTCGTCATATTCTACAGATACCAGTACGGTACTGCCTTGTTTTACTTCACGTAGACCACCATGACTGTAATAGCTAAAATCGAGTACAGTACCATTAGAGTCTGTAGTCTGTATCGTCTTGCCGGCGGCATCTACCTTGGACGAGCTCACCTTACCATCGGGTGCTGTCGTCGTGATGGTCTCATACCCTTGGTCATAGGTATAGGTATATTGTGTATTGCCAAAGGCTGCTACATCGGTCGTAGTAGAGGCGACCCTTTGGGCAGTATAGGCTACACCATAGGTATTGGTCGTGGTCAGGATGGCTTCTCCTGCCTTATAGGGGGCAGTATGTTGATAGGGTTTGCCGATGAGATTGTAGCTGCTAGTCTGTGTGATCGTCTCACCATTAAATCCCGTGACTTCTGATCTTTTCATGCGGCCCAGTCTATCATAATACATCGTACTTGTTGGGCGATTGGATGATATGATGGTTTCCTTTTTGTCACCTGTTGCACCATCCCAGGTATATACATGTACCGTAGATACACCAGATGGGTGGGCTACAGTAGATACCCTGCCGAAACAATCATACGTAGTAGTCGTCGTCAGACCTGCTTCATTTGTCTCTTGTGTGGGGCGAGGTATGATAT
>CALMYZ010000063.1 GCA_937873745.1 uncultured Candidatus Saccharibacteria bacterium
CGCAACGAGCATTTCCATAGGCTCCTCCTTATAGTTATAAGGCAATATTACCACCATTGTGTCATATTAGCAAAACAAAAACTAAGATCTGGTGTTTTTTGGTGTAGCCCTACTCAATAAATGACCCGTATAGGAGAGAATTGCTCCGACGGTGCTAACTGTGAAGATCGCTATTAGGATGGATAGTGTATTGGGTTTATCTATAGACATGAACTGCCCGATGCCAGTATTAGGCACGCCCGGTATCGCTATGTTTTCAGTTTTTGGACTGTCGGGCTCCACTGGTGGTGCTGCTGGTGGATTTACAGGAGGAGCTGGTGGCGTTACTGTTATGTTGATAGCTTCACCAAGCCATGACCAGTCGTTTGTATTTATACCATCAGCTCCGGTTGTGATATCCTGAGGGCTGTCTACGTCTGGTGCTGTGAATGTAACACTGCTAATCTCATGAGTACTAGTCGGAAGAGTAACTGAATCACCGGTATCTAGGGTGTTAAACATAAAATTAATAGTGATAGTTTGACCAGATTCTAGGGTAGATGGAGCATCGTTGGTGCGCACTACCCATGTGTCTATAACTACATCTCCGGGGTTCTCGCTTGTGTTGGCGCAAATCGGATTATTGTGAGGATTGTCGCTACAACCCCACCAGTTGGCTGGGGCGAGTACAGGGATATTGCTGGTATTCTCAACACCGATCTCATTGGAGGCTAGTCTATTTTGAGCCACCGTCAGTGCCGGTGATCCGCTAGCATTGCTAGAGCTGCGAACGGCTAGGTTGGTGCCTATAATTTCATTGCTTCTGACACTAGCCGTATCCATAGCACCAGTAAGCCTGATGCCATATGTACGGTGACTTGGGTCGGACAGACTGTAGCCAGCCCCTTGTATAAAGTTGCCCTCAACTACTAACGACTCAATACTTTGCCCTGTGCCGGCGGCGGCTGGTGCCTGGATAGCTATACCTGTGTCCGTATTGTCTAGTCCGGTTATCTGGTTATTGGTGATCTCGATATCGTTCCAGCCACCGTTAACGCGCCCGGGTGCGGTTTGGGACACGGCAATTCCACGACCGATAAATTTATTATTGTCGATCGTTATTTTACCAAGGTTTGGTCCATCTAGCGGGACGCCATGACCGATGAACAATGAAGTACTGCCCGTAGGCCCCTCATTTAGCTCGGAATCAGTGAGTGTGATGTCACTACGCCAATCTTCGATCAAGATACTATTACTGCGATGTCCCGAGGTCTTGATGTGGTCAAGTGTAATGGGTGGTTCGGGGTGGGTGGCGATCCCGGCAACGTAGATGCCGTAGTCCGGGGCAGTATCAACCAGAGCGGACCCGACAGTTTCGATATGACTCAAGTTTACAGGGTAGGTGTTTGGAAAGACATTGGTTGCGTTTGAGCGCACCATGATGCCCACGCGAATAGCCGAGGCATTTTTACGGCTAAAATTTTTGACAGTAAACCCAGAGAGGTTTATTGGTCCATCTCGGCTGGTGTGTACACGAATCATACCATCTGTCGATGTTCCGTTAATATTAGCCAGGCCTCCATCGATTATAGTTTGACCAGCTCCCGCGCCAACGATACTAAGAGGTTTATTGATAAGAATCTGCGAACTTAGTGCGTAGACACCGGGACCGACGGTGATAGTATCACCTGGGCTAGCAGCTACTACAGCACTTTTGATATCAGAATAAGTACAACTACCGTCTAGACATACATCTAGAGTCGCAGCTTGAGCTGCCTGGCTAACTCCTATTACTACCGCAAAAAGAGTGGTGATTCTCGCAATAATCCTCCACATGGTTATATTATAGCAGTAATATCAAATCGACCACAGCTATAAACTGCAGATTAGTACCGGTGTGTGGTGGGGGTGTCTACAAGGTATACCACCGGTCTGTTTGACTGTCGGCTTCGTTGCTCCACGGAGTGATTGATCGCTTCCAGGATAGG
>CALMYZ010000064.1 GCA_937873745.1 uncultured Candidatus Saccharibacteria bacterium
GTCGCATGATTAAGCTCGGAATTCTCCTCGCCGCGACTGTCTCTGGCAATGTCACGATGTATCATAGCAAAGATACGCTCATAATACAAGTCGTGCGCCACTTGCTATTCGATGTTGTGTAAGGTAAGCTAAAACCATGAGCAATAAGTCACGAAGCAACCAAGGCTTCACTCTCGTAGAACTAATAATAGTTATCGTCGTCATCGCCGTGCTGTCTACCATCGGCGTAGTAGGCTTCAATAGTATCGGTACTCGCGCCGAGGAGTCCAAGCTTCAGTCAGACATCAATGGCGCTATTAAGAAGATAGCCGCCGACATGGTCGACTCCGAGGTCCCGCCCGCCAATGCCGACGGTCTACCAAAGAGCGATGGCGTGAATTACCAGTACACCCAAGAGTATGATCATTATCGTGGCGAAGTGTATTGCATCACCGCCACCTCTACGAAGAACGGTGTTAAGACGTATCACTCAGACAATGGCTCGGCACCTAAGGAGGGTGCTTGCCCTGGGCATGGTTATGGTACTGGTAGTCCATCCAGTCCGTCTGTTGTAGGTCCACAAAAGCTCAACACTTTCGTATCTAACATAAAAGCCCATGCGCAGGCGAATGGATTGACTGTGGCTGACTACAGCTCTGAATCGAGCGAACCAGCCAAGCAGGCTAATGCCCTTGCCGCTAATCCGGGGCTTAGCGTCAAAGGTGATTATATAGTAGACCAGGATAAATATAGATACAGTATGTATACTAGCCCGATTATCGATGGGTATGCTCCGTATACTTATGCTGTAGTGTCTCTATCTAATACCGTTTCCGTTTACATATATATGCGCCCGAGCGATGGATTAGTTTTACGTCCGCCAGTAACAGAGGAATCTGGCAATACTGGCGATATTAAGGAATATTATACTTCGCTGTACTCAACATATCCAATGGCGTATATGCCGTATGTGGCTAGCCAGCTAGATATTGCGGTCGACCAGCTGGACGCCACAACTTTCACCGACACCCTCGCTGACTTAGCTGGCGGGAGCATATTCACGCCTATATCCGGTGAACCTGGCGGCCCGTGGGTATTCGGTCTAGATCAGGCTACATTTGGGGAGGTCGGAGATTTCTCTAGTTGTCGAATACATGCGTCTAACCCCGGTCAAGGTTATGTAAAGATAGACAGCTACTCATGCTAAAAGGAATCTACTCATGAAAAGATCATCCAAAAAACCAATCATCATTACAGTAAGTATCGTCATACTCCTAGCCGCAGCCGGCTTCGGTTACTACACCTGGAAGCAAGCCGAGCAACGCCGCAAAGCCACCGAGTTTCACCAAAACA
>CALMYZ010000065.1 GCA_937873745.1 uncultured Candidatus Saccharibacteria bacterium
GGTCGCGGCGGAAGCATCCTAAAGGCCAGGAAGATAGTTATAAACAAGCCAATCATCATAAAGCGCTGCAGTATACTGATCACATCTGGCAGTTGATGGGCAGCCACACTACGGACTGATTCGCTATTTATCATCAGAGGTATCCAGCCCCCGAAGCTAATCAATATAGCAACGCTGGCCAGTGTGACATGACTGTCGATAAGCCTGATCAACCTGGCTATCGCCGGACCAAAAGGTACGGTCCGCTTTTTGGTCAAAACCAAGCTGGCCACATATGGGATGTCCGACGCACCATAAGCCCAGCGACGCAATTGAATAAATTGAGCCTTAAGCGTCTTTTTGTAGGTCTCAGATAAGACGGCATCTTGGTATATAGGCACGTATATCGGCGCCACCGAGTAGTTGCCGTCAAAATGAAAATAGCTCCGCCAATACTGATGGCCATCCTCTACCACCGTACGCGTACTCCAGAAATCCATCTCCACCAAGGCATCCATGGGCTGAGAGTGTGAGGCAAAATTACGCAAAGTATGAGGTCGGACGGAACTAATGATATTCCAAAACGAGTTACCTGTAGCTACAACACGCATCGGGGCTGGAGCATCCCAGATATTATTCATAAAGAGAGAAACGGGCTGGTAAGACAAATGCTTCCTGTTGTCCCTCACGATATACTCGTAAGTCACATAATCGAAATAAGAGCGATGCGGTCGATTGTCGCTATCTAAGGTTGTGACAATCACCTTCTCATAGCTGATATTCTGAGAATCAAGCCAGTATTTCAGGTAGTGCCCGGCATAGGTTATATTTCCCCCTTTGCCCACGACCTCATTTTCGATATCAGATGGGTGTTCTACTAAATGAAAGGCCCTTACCTTGGACTCAAACTTACTCTCTAGCCTGCGTACAGTAGCCTCGGTACTAGACCCGCCTCTCTCTTCGTAGGCTATCAGTATCACCAACTGGTCATTGCTGTAGCTAGTGTCTATCACTGACTTTATGGTTGGCTCTAGGACCTCATATGATTCGTTATATACCGCCACTATGACAGCATTTATGATTTCCGACGGCTTCGGATACGTACCGGGTACAGTCGACATGATCTGTAGGTTTTCGTAATGACGACTCGAGTCAAAGGCCGTAGTTTTATGCGGCACTCTAGCATAGCTAGCCGCAGGATCCTCCAAGTCAGACAAGCGATGGTGCCAGTGCACCTGCTGAGCTTTCCGTAGGTATGAGCGGCCCTTGATAGCGTGGTAAGCTATACCTATCGCTTTCACCAATAGCGTTATCATCACGATGAAGAGATAGGCTGAAGCTAGAAGTGGATCTATAAAAGATAATACGGGTAGCAATATGATAGCACCGTAACTTAGTGCTGCCGGCAGGATTTCAAAGAATCGATATTTTTTAGTTCTTTTGCCTAGCGGTATTTCAATGCCTGTCATAGTTTTACTAGCCTATTGGAACGCTATAGACAGTACAGACCTAGCGTATATCAACATCAATCCTACGAACCCTATAGAATAATATCCGAAAGCAATCGCAAAAGAGCGCAAACCGTCGTTAAACAGTCTAGCTACTATGCCGATATGGACAATTGGAACTATCAAGCCCAGTGTTATAAGGCTTATCAATGTATACCACTGATCTCGGTAAAAATGCGTCTCTCCATAGGCTGTATAGTGCGCCGCCACCTGGAGCTCGGTCGGGTGAATGTATAGACCGACGTAAATCGTATAGACTATAGAGATCATCGCCAATATAGCAAAAATCAATAAGATTCGTCTATCCTTAAGTGCTGGCCGTATAAATGATATAAAGTTCGTTTTCATAAGATTAAAGTTTGCTCGCTAGATAAAAGCTAGGCCACAACTACACTCGCTATTATAGCACGATTCCCCGAAAAAATATTTAGTAGATAAGTTGCAACAGATAGGCAAATCTGCTATCATACTCTAAGTTAACCACTACATGTGCGCTCGTAGTGAAGGGGTTATCACGCCTCCCTGTCACGGAGGAGATCGCCGGTTCAAATCCGGTCGAGCGCGCCATAAAAAATACTCACCCTGCGGTGAGTATTTTTTATGGCCTAGTATAAGCCTAGTCTCTTTTACTGGCTAGTAGGTCAGCTGCAAAGTCCCAACTCACAACATCCCACCAAGCCGCCACGTAGTCATCGCGCTTATTTTTGTAATCTAGATAGTAGGCATGCTCCCATACGTCGAGTCCAAGAATTGGCGCGTCCAACCCACTCATGAGAGGATTGTCTTGATTTGGCGTTGTAATAATCTCCATATTCGGCTGAAGCCAAACCCAACCGCTACCAAATACACTCAAAGCTTTCGATGTAAATTCATCAACAAACGCCTGGTAGCTACCGTATCTAGACGCGATAAGAGAAGCTAGCTCTCCACCGGGCTCCCCGCCGCCATCTGGCGACAGCCACTTCCAGAACTGACTGTGGTTATAATGTCCACCTCCGTGATTGCGAATCGCCTGAGAGACTGCCAGATCAATAGATTCAAGATTAGCCAACAAATATTCTAGAGAAGAGTCCTTTAGATCTGGAGCTTGGTCTAGCGCAAGGTTTAATTTATCTACATAAGTCTGATGATGCTTACTGTGATGAAGCTCCATTATATCCTTGCTAATATTTGACCCTAGGGCCGCGTAATCGTAGCCCAAATCTGGTAGCTTATACATAACACCTCCTATTGTGTTTTTGTTGGTTTCGCCGGAATACTGATAAACTCACTAACCTTGCCGTCTTTTCGAAGCTTTGCGATGTCGTCAGACAGTCTAGTAAGTGGTATTTTTATAAAAGTATACTTCACCTTGTCGCCACTCTTACCGTCTAGTCGGACTATATAGTAGCCGTCTGAGCTCGTAGTCTTTTTGACATCAGACACTTCACCGGTCTTCAGCTTGGAGGCCTCTATGGCTACCCCGCCATCTGGTGTCGATAGCTGCACGTAGTCACCCGACCCACCGACGGTCACACCCTTACCGATAGATTCTGCTATTTTTACAAAATCCTTGTCCCCGGATACTCTTAACTTCACCAGATTAGATAGCTCTTTAGCCTTATCGTCGACAGCATAAGCCACCTTACTATAGAGCAGCGATCGCTTAATCATCTCTCTATACTCCTCCTTCGAGAAGCCTAGCGTATCAAGCAGCGAAGCGTCATACAAATCTTGAGATATAGATCCGTTCGAAGCTTGACGACCCCTGAGTATAACGTCATTTATATCCGCCTCTTCGACTTTTATACCCTTCTCTAGCGCGACCTTCTCGGCGTAGGCATTATCAACAGCTCTGTCTATGGCGGATCGCTTGTATAAGCCGAGTTGACGCTCTCTGTCGTCCTTAGACTCAGCCAACTGGCCATTTTGGCTCATAAAATGCTCCACTGGACGGTACAGCATCAGGTAATCGCTGTAGCGAACAGCTTGACCGTCTATAGAGGCTACCGGTGCCGGCACGATACGCACCGTACGATAATAAAAGGTACTTGTATTTTGAGCCTTGTATAGCTGCCACCATGACACCAATACAAAGGCCACTAATACCACGCTAATAATAAGTATCGTATTGATAATCAGCTTGTGCTTAGTGTATTGCACCGGATACTTAAAGCGACGACCGCCAGCCAAGATATGCTCGCGATGCTCCGCCACAGTTTCATTAGTAATTCTACCTTGCGGCGCTTGCTTATTTTTCTTAAAGATCTTCTTCATCTTCCTCTCGATCTACCGGACTAGCCAGCTCTACGGCGTCCTGTAGTTTATTATATATTTCGTCTGTATGCTCAACATTCTTGATAACTAGGTCTCCGACAAAAGTCTGGATAACGATCGTACCGAACTTAAAAACTTCACCGAAGAACCCTGGTATATTATAGCTTATATTCTGCACTTTTGACAGTCTGAGCTCAACCACGTCGGTACCGAAGAACCCTCTTTGAGTCACCTGGCGCAGCCGTTGATCGGTCACAATAAAGTACGTATATCGCCACATCAAAAAATAGTAAAAAAAGCCTATAAGACCTACACTCAAGCCAATGACCGGCAAGATGAATAGCTCCAACTTATCCTGCCATATCAGGGGAGGAGCAGATGATATCATGAACGGCACCAACATCACATAAAAACCCTTACGCATCGCAATGATATGGCGTCGAAAAACAAAAAGAACCTCTTCGTCGTCTCTTTGGCCGTTGAACTGCTTAGACTTGGCTGGCGCCTTCTTTGACATATATTCATTATAGCACGAGCACCGGCGCGTCGGCTGGTGCTCGTATGATGAAATCTATTTGGTACCCCGGGCAGGAGTCGAACCTGCAACCTTATCCTTAGGACGGATCTGCTCTATCC
>CALMYZ010000066.1 GCA_937873745.1 uncultured Candidatus Saccharibacteria bacterium
AAGAGTTGGCAGGTCTACGCCGAGCTGGGTGGGCGCGTGGTGTATCGCATCACCGTGCCCGCAGACTCCCGGATTCGTCCGGAGGTCACTAGTCTCGACGGCATCGACGAGACACCTGCCGAAGGGGACGACTCATCGCCCAGCCAGGGCGAACAGGGTGCGTCCTCCTGTGCCGCCGACCTCAGCAAGCTAAGCGACAAAGACTTGGCCTCGTGCCTGTCTGACATCGCTGGCGAACTGGAATCGCGGCAGAAGTAGAAGTATTTTGTGCGTGCAGGCGGAGCCTCCCTATCAGCCAGATAGGTCGAGGCTCCGCCACACAAACACACCGATGATGCTTGAATCTTTACGTAGTAGGTAAGGATTCAAATCGGATCCTTAATCCAAACAAAAAGGAGAAATAAATGAACACGGTAGCCACCGAGATTGCAAAAACCATCATCGACGAAAACGCGCACCATGAAAAAGGTCCTCGACACGTCGATGAATACGACGGTCGTGTCAGTCGATTATATCTGCGAGAGGAGGTAGACGATCGAATTGTCGAGATCATCAACAAGCTGAGTCCAAAGGACTTCATCGTGCTAATCACTTCGAACGTGGATTACAACGGTGACTTGCTTCAGGGCTTGTGGGAGATTCAAGACTCGGATGAGTTGCTGATGAAGGTCGCGACCCTCAATGTCCATCAAACAATCCTCGACATACTCGAGTCGAAGGTTTGATGGTCTGGCGGTGGCAAAGTAGGGTATCACACACCCGAAATGCCACCGCCCGCCCCAGTTGTCACGACTGGGGCTTTTTCCATTTATAGACATTGATATACTAGGGCTATGAACCCAAACAAAATCTTAGGTATCGCGCCGGGTGCCTCGGCCCAGGAAGTCCAAACTGCCTTTCGCAAAAAAGCTTTTGAGAGCCACCCCGACCAAAATCAATCGCCAGAAGCGATCGAAGCTTTCATCCGTATCAAGGAGGCTCGTGACGCCCTGATGAAGCAGGCTCTCGAGCAGCCCGATACGACCGCCAAAGACGCCTCTACCGCCAGACAAGCCGCCCAAAGAGCGGCCAATAGCACAGCAGCCGCCACCTTCCAGTCGCCAAGTAGCGATGCTGGCCTTTATGACGATATGACGCCAGAAGAACTAGCTCACATCCAAAAACTAGATCGACTAGCCAATGAATATATCAAAAAGTCTTTATTCAAAAAGTCATCCGAAGCGCCCGAAGTCACCAAGCATCGCAAACGCATCGAGACTACAAACAGACGGCTCGACGGCAGATACTAGAACCTCCCATAACACCTCTGAGATTGAATAATTCACTAGATAGTGTATAGTAAAATTATGAAATCACCCGCCATAGGCTGTGTCAAAGCTGCTTCTGAAGCCCTAGGAGACAAATGGACTCCGCAGCTCCTACGCTTTTTTATCAACAACGAAGTAGTTCGCTTTTGTCAGATCCAAGAGCTAGTTGGCGGCATCAATCCTCGTACATTATCAGCCCGACTAGTCAGCCTAGAGAGCAGCGGTATAATCGAAAAACTACCGACCGACAATAGCTCTCGCTGCGAGTATATCCTCACCCAGAAGGGTAGAGATATCATGCCCATCATCAAAGAAATGGAGCGATGGTCAACAACTTATTCTTGATTTTTAGTAAATTCTCAGCAAACTCTCAATTTAAGCGTATAGTATATACATATGAGAGTACTGATTGTCGAAGATGAGCATAAAATAGCCAACGCCCTCAAGCGAGCCCTCGAACAAGAGAGCTACGCTGTCGACGTGAGCTATGACGGCGACGACGGCTATGCCATGGCCACCACCGAGCCGTACGACGTAGCTATCATTGATCGGATGCTCCCGGGAGAGTACGACGGGATTGATATTATCAGCGCTATGCGAGAGGCGAAGATACACACCCCCGTACTGCTCCTGACGGCACTTGGCAGTGTCTCTGACAAAACCAAAGGCCTAGACAGTGGCGCCGACGATTATATGGTCAAGCCATTTGCGCTCGAAGAGTTACTGGCGCGAGTCAGAGCGCTATTGAGACGACCCCAGGAAGCCCAAGGTACAGTGCTTCAGGTCGGTGACCTGTCTCTAGACACCGTCAGCTTCGCCGTACAGCGCGCTGGGCAAGACATCACACTCACCAGCAAAGAATTCGGCTTGCTCGAATACCTGATGCGCAATCAAGACAGGCCGCTATCAAAAGACAATATCATAGCTCATGTCTGGGATTACGATGCCGATGTCCTACCAAACACCGTCGAAGTCTACATCAAATACCTCAGAAACAAGATTGATTCACCTTTTGACAAGCCGCTAATCCACACCGTGAGAGGATTTGGCTACAAGCTACAAGCCTAGACTGCCCAATATGTTCGAAAAAACCACCCTCAAACTCACCGCCTGGTATCTGATCATCATCATGCTGATAAGTCTTCTATTTAGCGCGCTCGTCTATCAGGCGTCTACTATGGAAGTGCACTCCAGACTAAAAGGTTTCCAGAAATACGCGCCAGCCCAGGTAAAGACTTTTGGCGAAGGCTGGAGTTCGTATAGCCAAGCTCAGGCCGACGAAGCCGCGCATAATATTATGATAAATCTCGTCTACGTCAATCTAGCTATCTTGGTAGCCGGAGGTATCGCCAGCTATCAGATGGCCCGTCGCACTTTGCGCCCACTCAAAGAAGCTCATGAGTCCGAAATGCGCTTCGTCAGCGACGCCAGCCACGAGCTACGCACACCACTCACTGCCATGAAGACCGAGCTCGAGGTGGCTCTGCGTGATCCAAATATTTCTAGCGACGAGCTTCGCGAACTACTGGAGAGTAATTTAGAAGAAGTTGACAAATTAACCCAGCTATCCCAGAGCCTACTGACCCTCTCTAAGCTAGATAGCCAAGATATGTCCTACGAAAAGGTAGACATCAAACAGATAGTCGCGGATATTGTGGCGCGTTATGACAAGTCAAGCCGACGCATCGAGGTGGAGCAGCCCAAGTCTTCACTACACATCTATGCCCACACCACCAGCCTAGAGCAGCTCGTCACTATATTGATAGACAATGCCCTCAAGTACAGCCCCGACGACTCGACCATAAACATCCACCTCCAATCTTCCATCGGCAGGGTCAAGCTGACTATAGCCAATGCCGGTGAGGGTATCACACCAGCCGATCTACCATATATATTTGATCGTTTTTATCGCGCCGACAATTCTCGGTCCAATAGCGGCAATAGCTTTGGGCTAGGCCTATCTATCGCTAAGACTATCGTCAAGCGCCATCAGGGTGAGATAAATGCCACCAGCCAGCCCGGCAAATTGACGACTTTTTGTGTCTCGCTACCATCTGCAAAAGATTTCAAAAAATAGTCTCAAAAAAGCCTGTTTTCTCAGCAAACAATAAGCTTGTTGCGAGATACTGATTATGTAGCCGGTAAACACAGCTACTCATAAAACCGAACAGGAGGGTAAGTATGAAAAACACTACTAACACCACCATTTACATGAGCCGAGGTGGTCGCAAAGACACCAAAAAACGCATCGTCGCACTTCGCAAGCAACTAGCGCATGCCATGGGCGAACTACGCGAACTAGACAGGGCAGACGACAGCGAAGGTAGACATGCTCGTATAGAGAAATTTGAACGTATCAACAACCTAGAGGCCGAGTTAGTAGAACTAGAAACTCGACTCAGTACGGCCAAGCTACTGCCTCGCAAGCGTGACGCACTCAAGGTAGCGCTCGGCTCTGTCGTTGATCTGGTCGACCAGCAGGGCAGGCTGATGACCTACACTATCGTCGAGAGTTTTGAGGCAGACCCTAGCGATGGACGTATCTCTATACTCAGCCCTCTCGGCAAGAGCCTTGTAGGGAAGTCTGTCCAGCAGACTATCGAGTGGACAAGCGGGCGACTAGCTCCACGGAAGCTTCAGCTTGTCGCGATACACTAGCACAGGCTCGGACAGTCTAGCGAATCCACCCCTCGTATGGGGTGGATTTATTGCTAGTACTTGGGTATAATACAGAGCGTACTTCAGGTATACTAGAAGTGCCGCTCGAGAGTGAGGCACATTACACAACTCACTATACTGGGGTGTCGCCGAGTGGTAAGGCACATGGCTGTTTGAGCGCAATGCGCGAGTAAATCAAACTTAGTCCATGACCAAAACCGCCTAAGCTGTAGCTCTTAGCACATTACACAATTCATCATACTGGGGTGTCGCCAAGTGGTAAGGCACATGGTTTTGGTCCATGCATTCGGGGGTTCGATCCCCTCCACCCCAGCCATTTCAGAGAAAAAA
Source organism: uncultured Candidatus Saccharibacteria bacterium (assembly GCA_937873745.1). GTDB lineage: Bacteria > Patescibacteriota > Saccharimonadia > Saccharimonadales > Saccharimonadaceae > CALMYZ01. Next base: position 4,317 of record CALMYZ010000066.1, read on the forward strand.
TCCAAATCTTCGTCCGACAGGGCGATTTTTTGTTGCGTAGATTTTAATTCTTGCCACAGACAAAAACCGCTTTCCGCCCCCTTTCGGAAAGCGGTTTTTGAGCCAGCCCCG
>CALMYZ010000067.1 GCA_937873745.1 uncultured Candidatus Saccharibacteria bacterium
GAACTATATTACAATGTCTACAATCCAGATACAGCTGTACGTGAACCACTCGGTAATTTCGAAAACACCACTAGTACTTTTGTCAGAAAAGGTCAGGGTGAGGCTGTAAATCCAAGCCTAAATCAGGGGGTTATGTAAGATGGCCAAAAAACCAGATCCGGTAGATATAGCCGCTCAGCAGCGCGCACGCGAACAGGTCGAGGTGGAGCAGGCCTTCCTGAAGGGTATGACGACTCTACGCGACCTTATCGCACCTAGTAGTATCGAGATTCACTCTGGTCACTTCAGGCTTGGTACCAAATATGGCCGTACTTTGTATGTATATGGCTATCCACGCGAGATCTACACCGGTTGGCTGAGTTCTATCATCAATATGGATGAAGTGTTAGATATGAGTATGTTTATCTACCCGGTAGAGAGCCAGGTGGTGCTAGACAATTTGCGCAAAAAAGTTAGCCAACTAGAGGCCAGTATCGCGATCAATAGCGAGAAGGGTAAAGTGCGCGACCCAGCCCTAGAAGCTACCATCCAAGACGCCGAGGAGCTGCGTGACCAGCTTCAGCGCGGCGAGGAGAGGTTCTTCCGCTACGGCCTATACATCACCCTTTACGCTGACAGTATGGATGAACTAAACTTCATCCAGCACAAGGTCGAGACTATATTTGGCCAACAACTAGTCTTTAGTAAGGTCGCCAGTTCTCAACAGGAGCAAGGTCTCAATAGCACCGTACCACAAATGAGTGACCAGCTAGAAATTCGTCGCAATATGAACACCGGTGCAATCAGCACCAGCTTCCCGTTTACTAGTGCCGATCTGACACAAGAGAAGGGGATTCTCTATGGTATCAATATGCACAACAACGGCCTGGTGATATTTGACCGCTTCAGTCTAGAAAACGCCAACATGGTAGTCTTCGCCAAGTCTGGTGCTGGTAAGTCCTTTACCGTCAAACTAGAGGCACTGCGTAGTATGATGACCGGAAGTGACGTCTTGATTATCGACCCAGAAAACGAATACCAGAAACTATCCGACGCTGTCGGTGGTAGCTACATCAGGCTCAGCCTAAACTCCGACACTCGCATCAACCCCTTCGACCTACCGACCGTCATCGACTCAGAAGACGCTGACGATTCACTACGCGCAAACTTAGTCACCCTCCATGGACTACTTCGACTAATGCTTGGTGGCGCCCAGCAAACAGCCCAAGGTGTAGTAATGGCAGCTCTCACCCCAGCCGAAGAAGCCGACCTAGATCAAGCTCTTATAGACACCTATGCCCGTGTCGGTATCACTAGCGATGTACTAACACACAACTCGACACCACCAACTATTTCCGACCTATACGACACACTACTCCATATGGGTGGCACTGGTCCACAGCTAGCGCAGAGGCTTCGTAAATACACCACTGGTACATTTGCCGGTATCTTTAGTCAGCAGTCAAATATCGATATCAATAACAATATAGTGGTGTTTAATATCCGCGACCTCGAGGACGAACTGCGACCAGTCGCGATGTATATAGTCCTGAGTCACATCTGGAATATCACTCGCAGTTATCAAAAGAAACGAATGCTTATCGTCGACGAAGCTTGGCAGCTGATGAAATATGACGATTCAGCTAGCTTCTTGTTTAGCTTAGCCAAGCGTGCCCGTAAATATCAACTCGGACTCACCACTATCAGCCAAGATGTTGAAGATTTTATCAGTAGCAAGATGGGGCGAGCTATTGTCTCAAACTCATCTATGCAACTACTCCTCAAACAGTCGTCTAGCGCGGTCGACATGCTAGCCGATGTCTTCAAGCTCACCGAAGAAGAACGCAAGCGACTGGCTAATTTCCCAGTAGGGCAGGGCCTCTTCTTCGCTGGTCAAAACCACGTACACATCCAGATAGTCGCTAGCGAGACCGAACATCAGTTGGTAAATACATCACCAGTATCGAACACTCCACAACCAGGTAGTAACAACCCTAGCGCACCAGTGTTATAATAGGTATTAATTATGCCAACACTTCAAGACGAGCGTAATGACATAGATAACCCATCTACAGATGGTGGTAGTTATTATCACCCTGATAACGATATCGGTTTTACATCAGAAGAGGCAGAAACTATACGGGCAATGGAGCGAGGTTTAGAGGATCCTAGTGTCTACGGAAACCATAGTACAGACACTAAAGCGGCCGAGGAAAATCCAACAAACTTTAGCAATGAAGTTGAACAGAATAAAAGTGGTTTTCGTAATATACCCGACAAAGTAAAGGTTTTGTTTTCTAATAAAAAAAGTAGAAATGCTACGGTCGGTGTAGTTGGAGCTACCGGCATAGTTGGTATTCTATTTACAGTCTTTGGGCCGATGAGCTTAGTTGTTAGTATGACTGAAAACCTAGTATCTACAAATAATGGCGCCGAAAGAGCTTTCAATCGACGCATTATGAAGGTACTCTACACAAAGATGGGTATGAACACGGAAAACCCTGAAGCTTGTTTAAGTAAAAAAGTAAAATGCAAGATGAACACTATCACTACCAAGGGTATAAAGAAGTTTGCAAAAAAAGGTGTTGTAGCTCTAGACGCGGATGGAAACGACCTAAGTAAATCCAAAGGTAAATACCCGTCTAGTAAGGTGGCTCGTTGGGAGTTTGACCCAGGTGATGGAGGTAAGCCTATGCGCGTAGAACCAAAAGACTTGAAGGGTTTTTTAGCAAACAACCCAAAAATGGCAGCAAAACTCATAGGTAGATCTGGCGCTATAAACCTTCGTTTCGAATTGTGGCGTGGTAAGTTTATAAAGAAACATCTATACGATAGATTTAAGATTAGTCGTAATGGCGGATTAGCTGGTGAGGATAGTGGACGAAGCAAAGTCTCCGAGTCTCTCAAGAAATTAAAAAGTAAACTACCTAGTCTAGATGGATTGTCAGATAAGGCCGCCATCAACTCAAAAAATAAAATAAATAAGATGGTTGGTAAGGGTAAAAAGGGTGGAGTTGGCTATTTGGTTGCAGTGGGAGGCTGTGCAGTTGTTAAAGCTCCTGGTATTATCGCCGGGGCAGTTGCTGCTACTCAAGCAGCTAGGATTATGCCACTCGTCATGGATCTAATATTATCTCCAGGTTCTATGGTAAAAGGTTCGCATATAACCAACCCTAAGTCTGAGGCTGTTGAGAATGTCCTAAACACACTCACAGCTACAGATAAAAACGGTAAATCAGCACTAGGCTCAAAGATATTACTAGGAGCGTCTGGTGTAAACACTGCTCGAATTACACCATCAAAAAAATTCACACCCGGCTATAAACTGTTGACTAGCCCTAAGATGATAGCCGCCAGAAAAGCCAATAGAGAAGCTGAGCCAGCTTGTAATGTTGTAATGTCACCCCAGGCTATGTATACAGCTGTGGCTTTAAATGTAGCCGTTACGGTTGCAGCTAGTTCTACGATTGTATTGGGAATATTAAAATCTGGTGCCGACTTTACAGTGTCATGGGTTGTAGGTAAGGCAGCTGAGAAGGCTATAGAGTACGCTTCAAAAGAGGCGATAGATAGTTTAGCTAAAAATGACGATCTAGATAAAGTACTTGAAGGTAAGCCCGGTGAGGATCTTGGAGATGCGCTAGGTATATCAGCTATGACATTCTTTTCCACTGGAGCTGCTGCTAGATATGTACCGGTACTAAAAGAGTCTCAGCTCAAAACCGTCAAGGCTCTCAATGAGGAGGATGACCGTCGCACTAGACAGATAGAGTTGGCCACCTTAAGTCCGTTTGATATATCTAGTAAATATACTTTTTTGGGTAGTATTTTGAATAACGTCAATATGTCTATTATGTCATCTGGCTATACTAGTTATTTTAGCGGGGCTATGTCTTACTTACTACACTCACCTTTATCACTACTGTATAGTGGAGCTTCAGCGGCCGACGCTTCTTACAGTGAAAATTATTGTGGAAACGCAACTGAGTTTGGCATGGATACGAATGATGGCTCGACACCAGCTATAAATGCAGCCGGTATGCCTTGTTATGGTTTTGTTGGTAATATATCTACCGAAAGGGCTGTAGATATAGCGACTGGTAGTAATAAAGCTGGTGAAAAATGGGTAAAAGATGACTTTTCAGACGAAGCTACAATAGATGAGATAGTAGAAGGAGATACAAGACTAGCTGACTATATAGATGGTTGTGGGGCTGCTGCTATAGAAGCTGGGGAGTGGACCGAAAACTCAGCTGGATGTACAGTAGACACTGCAGATAACAATTCTACACACATTAGTAGTAGTGTATTAGGTAGTTGCTCGGAAGAAGTAACTACAGACTGTGTGTCTGAAGAAGCTGGTGAAACTAACACCAAATCATCAACACCCGAAGAGTCTGAGGCTTTAGCTGCATTTGTAATGGACTACCAGATATCTCAGAGTGTTGATGGTTTTGATGATGAACCGACTACATCTAGTGGTCCTGGTGTTAATGTTATGTCTTACAATATACGACTAGATAGCTTAACCCCCTCAGAAAGTCGCAACCCATTAGTTGTTGATATATTGAACGAAAAAAACCCAGATATAGTTGGTTTTCAGGAAATGAGTGACACTCAGCATAAGTATATATCTGAACATATATCTGGATACAACTCAACTAATGATAAAAATAGTAGTAGTAGGCGTATATATTGGAAATCTGCTATTTATGACAAGGTAAGTGAGGGGTATTGGAATAGTACTAAGGATAATGGTAGTAATAATATGCCATGGGTAAAGCTGAAACATATTCCTAGTTCTGTAGAATTTTTTGTATTCAATATACACACATCTCCAGATAACGATACCTCAAAGAGAGAAGACGGTATCAAATTACGTGAAAAGATAGTTGGCTTAACTGGCAACTCAACACCTTTTATAGTTACAGGTGACGCTAATAGTGGATACCCTGGACACTCTGGAAGTGGTAGCACTAGTTTTTATGATGAGTTGATAAAAAATAGTACAGTAAGGTTATCTTTTAATGAAACTTCAAACGTAACAAATGACAGATGTGAAACCGCTCGTGATTTTGGTCGGCAAGATTGTGACAAAAATAACGCCAGACATATAGATCATATATATACTTCTTCCAATATAATAGTTAATAGTTGGGAGAATATTGTTAACGAAAACACCACCAACGCATCGGATCATAATCCTATTTTTGTAAATCTCAATATACCTGGGTTTAGTAGTGGTGGTGGTAATAGTGACAGTAATTGGGTGTGGCCAGTGCCAGGAGTTAAGAGTATGGGTACTCTTGGCTATGGGGAATCTGGCTCTAAAGGTATACATAAAGGTATAGATATAGGGGAATCTGGCGGTAATTCTTTAGGTAAAAAGGTAGTTGCTGCCCATAGTGGAGTAATCGATAATGTATGGGGTGAGAGTGATGGTTGTGGTGCTTATGTATCTATAAAAGCTAATGGAACTAAATATTATGCAGCGTATCAACATTTAAATGGTAGTAGTATAAGGGTTGGTAAGGGTGATACTGTTAGCGCTGGTGACACTATCGGGTATATAGGTCGACAAGGTGGATCTACTTGTGGTTCATCTGGGTTTTACCATCTACATTTCAGTATAGAGACAAAACCTGGTGTTAGTGCATACGCAAATGAACACCCAAACGGAACTATAGACCCGTTAAAGGTGTTACCTAGATGAGAAGATTATTTTTTCCCATAATCATATCTTTTGTAATTATATTATCTAGTAGTGGTGTAGTTAATGCTATAGCTTTTGACGAACAGTTTTTCTCTATTAATGATATACCATTTTATAACCCAGGAGATGCCACTTGTAGTACTACAGGTAATACGAGTAGTGGTGGTGTATATTCTGTAGATAACGAGAAGCCATCGGGTAAATATTTCCACCCTGGAGACGCAGGATTTGGGGATATTACAAACCCTAACACCTATCAGGGTGGTAATAGTATATTAGGTATAAAGAAAGCTATAGGTGATAGTAGATATAAGCAGATAGATCAGGATGTTCGTATGACAAAAGATGGTGTACCTGTGTTACTACATAACTCAACTCCTAAATCAGAAGGTTTTGAAGGACCTGGGTCGGAAAAAGATATAAAAGATTTAACATTAGATCAAGTAAGTAACCTAAAGAATAAAGGTGTTGGTATAACTAAATTAGAGGATGTTATTACTTACATAAAACAATCAAATAGCTCTATAAGAATTCAGGTTGAATGGAAACCTAGTTCTCTCATAACTACATCTGAAATATCAACAATAGCTAATCTTTTCAATAAATATGAAGTTAAAGCTGCCTTTAAAACTAGGACTAGTAGTGGGTCTGGTATTGATAGTATAGGGGTTGCTAGAAAACATGGATTCTGGTCTAGAACAACCGAGAATGCCGCCAAGGGTTGGAGTAATGATGTATGGCTTAAACCTACTGTGGATTCTGTTAGTTACACAGGTGGTCTATCTAAAGCTGTTGATTATAAAAATAGAGATATATTTACAAATGAAACCCTTTCACTTATAGATAAGAATAGATCCTTTTATATATCAGCTGCTCAGAAATCAAATATACCATGGGAGATGATAGCTGTTGTTCATTTTAGAGAGACTAGATTGAGTAGAAGTAATCCGGCAAATGGTCAAGGTCTTTATCAAGATTATAGTAAAAAAGGTGGCCCGTATCCAAAAGGTCCAGTTGATGATGTAGAATTTCAGCGTCAAACCGACTGGGCAGCTGAATTCTTAAAGTCAAAAGCTGGTAGTAGGGCGGATAAATTAGCTAGTGGTGAAGAATCGGCTGTTAAGTATACATTTTTCGCCTACAACGGGTTGGCTAATGTGTATAAAGAACAGGCTAAGAGATTAGGTTTTTCGAGTGAAGAGGCGGATAACGGTGAAGGGTCTCCATATGTTATGAATAAGATGGATGAAAAACGCGATCCAGATAGTAACCCTAATGGATGGGGGCAAGTAAAAAGAGATGGTGGACCTATAGAGTATCCAGCTAATAGTGATTATGGTTCTTTTGTATTGTATTCAGCTTTGAAAGGTGGTGTAAATAGTAGTGGGTGTGCTGGAGAAACTTTAACAGATGGCGGTTTGACGGAAGATCAAGCTAAGAAGTTAATGATGAATTATGGTGAAAATAGAGGCGGTGATAGTGTCAAAGCTATGAATAGTGGAACGGGTAAGCCAGGTACTGGTTGTGATGGTGGTGCGTTATCAAATTGTGTATCATTCTCTGCGTTCTTTATGAATAAATTTACAAACCTAAGATACCGTGGTGGAAATGGTCACTCTGTCGTAAAAAACCTTGCTGCGGCTGGAGCTTCTACTGGTAAAACTCCAAAGTTATACTCCGTGTTTAGTAACGGGTTCAACACTAGTGCTGGACATACTGGTATAATACTTGGTATAAAAGGTGATAATTTAATAGTTGGTCATGCTAGCTGTAGTCATGATGGCACAGGAAGAGGTGATGGTACTAAAGATGGTGGTGGTGCTGGATTTATAAAAGTTGGAACTATAAGTAAAGGTGCTTTATTATATGTAGATGATCCAATATTCGCATACCCAGAAGATGTTGATGTACAAAAAATAGAAGAGTATATAAGTAATTAAAGGTTGTTATGGATAATAAATTAAAAAAAATATTATTAATATCAAGTAGTGTATTTATTATAATTACTATCTTTATTTTTATTGTATTTATATATCAAAACAATAGAAATCCTTATGGTAATGAATTACAGATTGTAAATTTAAATAATTACACGAAAAATAAACCATATAATAAAGATGTTGTTTATTTCATAAAACATAGTTTATATAATACTGTTAGTGATAATTTAGATAAAGATATAAAAAGTAATTCTATTGATGATATATTAATTAGAGATAAGACTTTTAGTCAAACTTTTACTGAGAAAAATGGATTACATTCTATTAAGTTTATTATTGATATACAGAGCTTAAAACAATCATACAGAGTATCATATCAATGGATGGATAATTTGGAGTGGTCGAGAGATCTGGATGAGTATGGAACTATGGTAACCTGTCTAGATAAAGAGGAAGAGATTATTTATAAAGATTTTAAATGTAAAGATGGGTTGTCTGGACAAAATATAGTACTAGATCCTATTGTAGAATATCTACCTTACTCCACACCAAACTATAAAATAACTATACTGCCCGACGAGGATAAGGCTTTAAATGTAAAAATATATACATCTTCTGCAGATGAGAGAATTGATCCAGACGCAGCTATATTAGAATATAAATCAGATGTCAATAAATGGATTGAATCTATAGGATTAGACCCTAGTGAATATATTATAGTGTATGAAATAACTAGAGCTTCATTATATTAAATATTAGCTCTTCAACGGCATCACAATATGTATATAATCAGAATCACCCACACTATCTAGTATAACTGGTGATAATTTACCATTAAATTTAATCTCTATATCATCACCCTGTATGACAGATAGGGCATCATTTAGATATTTAGAATTAAGTGTCACTCTACCATTATCCGAAACGTTGCTTATATTCGCCTCGGAGGTGTTTTCACCTAGTTCTGAGGCTATAGATTGGATAGATAATATAGATTTATCTTTATCTACATCTAGAGTCACACTACCGCCAGATTCACGGGCGAAAAGACTAGCTATTTTTATAACCCTAGAGAAATCTTGTTTCTTTATTTCTAAACTAGTTTCAGATTGTTTAGGTATAAGCTGGCGATAATCAGGGAATGATCCGTCTATTAAACGACTAGTGATGGTAGTTTGATTTAGTTTGAAATGAACTTCAGTATCACTAAATATAACTTCTATTTCCGTAATATCATCACTTAATGTCCGAAGAACTTCCTGTAGGGTAGTAGTAGGTATTATGGCGTTTATTTCACTCTTTGTTTCTAGTAGTTTACGCTCAGACAGGCGGTATCCGTCGGTCGCAGCTAAGTATAGGTATTTTTCGTATGTGTGCCAGTAAACACCAGTTAGAATAGGTCTGGTAGCGTCTGTACTAGCTGTGATGATGGTTTGAGAGACTGATTGCTTAAAATCATCTAATGATATGTTATATTTAACAACCTCACTATCACTTATAGCTGGTAATTCTGGGAATTCATCACTAGAAGCTCCATTAATAGTAGATTTATAACTGGCAGACTCTATAGTTAATTGGTTGTTTTTTACGATTAAATCAATTGAGCCTTTTGGTAGATTTGATATAAAATCAGTCAGCAGCCTAGCTGGGACTGTTACTTCACCTTGCTTAGATACTTTTGCTCCTATATATGTGCTAGAGGCTATCTCTAAGTTGGTTGATGCTACGAGTAGTATATTGTTATCGGTTCGAAGTAGTACATTATTTAATATAGGTAGAGGAGTTTTGTTATTTGCTACACGACTAGCGTTTTGCAATGCTCTGACAAAATTTTCTTGAGTTACCTGTAATTCCATAATTATTTATCCTTTTAACTTTTAGTTCTTATTATAGGTGCTGTGGAAACTGTGAATAAATCAAATATAAACAGAGGTAGTTTGCTTGAAATTACTATGGAAAACCAACTACTAATATTGTGTATAGTGGTATGGATAAAACCAAACTTTTCCGACGGTAGTGTGTGTATATTATTAAAACCGAGCAACACTGTGGATACATTTATACTATTTACACCTATATATTTACCACTAATTTCAACAATATATCCACATATACTAAGCATACAATCGCTCCCTTATATCAGCTACTTGTTCACGGATGAGATAGTCTAATTTTATAGCTTTTTCTATCTTTTCTACCGAATGAATCGCAGTGGTGTGATCTTTTCTACCTAGTTCTGTAGCTATCTTTGGAAAACTAAGGTGTAACTCGCTCCTAAGTAGATACATCGCTATCTGCCTAGGTGTAACTATATGTTTATCTCGTTTACTGCTACATATCTCATCAATACTTATCTGGAAATGTTTAGCAGTCTTATCTATTATCTGCTTTGGTGTTATATGTCGTGGTCTAGATTGTTTCACACTACCAATCAAACCTTCAGCTATAGATATATCGGGCGCAACACCACGCATCTCCGCATAGGCTAATAATTGATTCAACGAACCCTCAAGTTCTCGTATATTCGTCTTTATGTTATTCGCGAAATATTCTACAGTATCTCGCTCCAGGGTGACGCCAGATTGCGCAGCCTTCGCTTCGATAATCGCACATCTAGTTTCAAAATCAGGCATCTGGATATCTATCGCCATACCCCATTCAAACCTACTCCTGAGGCGCTCGGATAAAGTAGGTATACTTTTCGGTGGTTTATCGGAACTAATAATAATTTGCTTATTTAGTTGATGTAATACATTAAATGTATGGAAGAACTCCTCCTGAACCTTTTCCTTACCAGCGATAAACTGCATATCATCTACAATAAGAACATCTACATTGCGATATTTGTCAGAGAAACCAGGCTTCTTGAATCGAATCATCTCGATAAATTCTTTTACAAAGGTCTCTGTATTTATATAGAGTATCTTGGCTTTTGGATTTTTCTCCAATATTTCATTTCCAACAGCTTGCATAAGGTGAGTCTTACCGAGACCAACACCACCATATAGAAAGAGTGGATTATATTTCTCGCCGGGTGCTGCTGCGATAGCCTGACAGGCTGTATATGCTAAATCATTACTAGATCCTACGATAAAGTTTGAGAAGCGATATCTAGGGTTTAAACCTGATTGATTTAGGTTTTTAGCCGTGGATTGGTTAGGTAGTAGAGTGTCGGCTTTTGATTCCGTAGAGTTATCCTCGACAGTTGTCTCCCTAGTTATAACTGGTTTTTTAGAAGAGGTTTTGACCGTGTAATTTACAAAAGCAGGTTTTAGGCCATTTTTCTGTAAAACTTCTTTTATCTGTTTATCAAACTTCACTTCAAACTGTCTTTTGGCGAATATATTCGGCACAGCTACAGTGATAGAGTCATCACTACTCTCTAAGAGCTCTGTATTTTTAAACCACGTAACATAAGTAGCTCGAGATACCGAAAGCTCAATTTCACCTAGCACACTCTGCCAAAGCATTTGATTCTGCATAGCCCAATAAAACCCCTCACTTGATTTATAAAACTAATCTAAGTATACGAAAGTATCTAGTTTTCCACAACCACAACAGGGATATAAAATTACCCTAATAAAATACTGTTATTTTTCCACAACCTACCATTAATAGTAGTGTAGTTGTGGAAAAGCTGTTGCTAAATAAAACTCACATCAAAAAAGAATAGGGGTGAAGCTTGAAAATAAACACAAAAAATAGTATGATGATAGAGATATGCCTAAAAGAACACACCAACCACACACTCGCCACCGCGCAAGAACTCACGGTTTTCGTGCTCGTACATCTTCAAAAGCTGGACGCGCTGTTTTGAAGCGCCGACGCATAAAAGGTCGCGCACGACTAACAGTCTAATCGCCAAGGTAATATAAAAGTCTCCACCACGGAGGCTTTTATAAACTCATATGTGTATACTAGTAATAATATGTTAGCTTATAAATATAGATTTCACGGCCACGGTAGCCTGAGGTATGTATACAAAAACGGTCAAACTATCCGTAGCCACTTGATGACGATCAAATACACACACAACAAGAGACGTAAGAACCCTCGATTTTCAGTAGTTGTCAGTAAAAAGGTACTCAAAAGTGCGGTTGGTCGTAATAGGATACGTCGGCGTGTATACGAGGCTTTATATCAAACCAGAGCTATTGATATAAAACCTCACGATGTAGTTGTAATAATAACATCACAAGATGTGAAAAATATCGAATTTGATGAATTGAAGATTGTTTTTGATAATCTTATATCAACCATCGAAAAACCAAACACCAATTAAGTGGTATAATAAGATAAGAATTTTATCCTAAGGAGTGTTTAGTGAGTTTATTTGATACCTT
>CALMYZ010000068.1 GCA_937873745.1 uncultured Candidatus Saccharibacteria bacterium
GCAAGAAGATCGCCATCGTCGGTCACGGCAGGCTTGTCGGTGCGCCGCTAGCCGAACTCTGGCGCTCGCAAGGCAGGGATATTACGGTTATCGACGAAGATACAGATATATCACCAGATGAATTTCTCGAGTTTGACATCATCGTCACGGCAGTCGGCCAGCCGGGCCTCATCAAGTCTAGCCAGATAAAAAAAGGCGCCGTAGTAGTAGACGCAGCCACCTCTAGTGACAATGGTCGGTTGGTGGGTGACCTAGACGACGACGTGCGTCAGCGCGATGACCTCACTATCACGCCAGAGCGTGGAGGCGTCGGTCCGCTCACGGTCGCGGCGCTATTTGACAATGTCATCACGGCTGCTCGGCGAGTAGCCGACCAAGGCTAAGATATACCGAGAGCTTCTTTGGCGCGAGCCACCACCTGGCTAGGTGTCAGGTCGGCCTTGACTATATAGCTATGGATACCTAGTGACTTGAGGTTTTTTGGTGACTCCTCTTCGCCCATATTTGTCAGTACTATCACGGGTACTGTCTTGCCCCACGGCTGCTTGCGGATATTTGCTAGGGCAGTCGGACCGTCCATCTCTGGCATATTGAGATCTAGCAAGATAAGGTCTGGTCCGAACTCCTTGACCATCTCTATACCGATCTTGCCATTGCTAGCCAGACCGACGTCAAACCCCTCCGCCTCAAACTTCATCCGATACATTTGATTGATAGTTGGATCGTCTTCGATGATGGCTATTTTTGTCATGATGTATATAGTATAGCATAAACTCAGTCCTAACTTGAGACGGTATATGCTACTATTGACTTTATATAACGTCTATGGTAATATATAAAAGTAATGATAAATGAAAAAACGAACTATATACCTACGGTAGAGTCAGATATTTTTGAGCGTGACACCGAGTCTAAGTTTGCCTTGGTTGAGTTGTCACCAGAAGATATTGCCGAAATGTCTGAATTTAGAGGTGCCGCAGAGCTACGGGCTAATACATACATGCGCAGCGGTTATATAAAAGAATCAGAGCTAAACGACGACGGTACCGAGCTAGATCCGAACGATAAGAGATCGGCACATTTCGTTCTATTTGAGCGTACCGCAGTGGACTCGCTTGCTAGGGTTGTCGGCAATATGCGCTTGGTGATTAAGGGTAGCGAGCACGACGAACCTTTGCCGGTAGAAGAGTTTTTTCCAGATTACTTTCAAGAACAAGCTCCTTTGCAGAGTGCAGAGGTCTCTCGCTTAATATCTCGACATGAAGATCCTGTAACTCAAACTATGATAAAATGGCCTATGTTTATCGCTGGATATAAGTACGTCGAGAAAAATAGCAATGGCCCTGTCTATGGACTATTAACACCTGGCTTAACTAGTCAGTTAATAAAGCACGGCGTACCTCTTCGTACCCTACAAGAAGCACGATACATAGAGGAGATTAACGCCACTAAGCAGCCTGTAGAGATTATGCTGCCAGCTTTGGGCGAGTTGATCGAGGCGACGGGTGATTACGGTATAGAAGCGTCACTCGGACGGGTATCATATCTTAATCTACACATAACCAATAAAGGATAGGACTGTATGAGAACAATAAAATCACCAGAGATATATCGTAACATGGGCTTTTGGAATGAAGCTACGCAACAAGCCCTGCTGGATACCAGTGTCGGCATAGCAGGTACTGGCGGTACGGGAAATGCGTTCGGGCTCGAACTTGCCAGAGTTGGCGTCCAGAATTTTAAAATTGCTGATCCCGAGGTTTTTGATGATGTAAATAGTAACCGTGTTATGGGTGCTCGTATAGACACTATGGGTCGAAATAAGGCTGAGGTACTTAAAGAGGATATATTAGCCATAAATCCCGATGCGCACGTTGAGGTTTATTCAGAAGGTATCTCTCCGGAGAATGTAGACGAATTTATATACGATAGAGACGTTGTACTGAATGGTCTTGAGCTAAAGAACCCTGAATTGCCTGTTATGTTATGGCGTGCGGCTGTTAATAGGTCTCTAGGGCGTCAGTCTATAGGTGTACCTATAGTAGATGTCGAATATATAGGCCATGCAGGGCAAGGCACGGTCTTTCATCCCGGTAGAGGGTTAAGTTACGAAAAATCTATGGGTATTAAGGATGGAGAGCGAATGCCTTTGGATGAAATTGCGGAACAGATCATTAGTCCAAGCAGATATTTGGCGTACCTACCTCCTTATGGAGATTTAAAAACATTAGCTGCATTGAGGGAGGGCGCACCATTGCCGTCAAACATGATAGGCGCTGGGGTTGCTGCACAGATTGGTGTAGCTGAAGTATTGAGTCTAACCAGGGAGCGTATCGGTGAAAAGGGGTTAAGGCCTACGTATGCCCCTAGCGTTAGGTGGTATGATGCGTATACAAATAGGAGTGGCAAGACCAAGCATCCTGTGTTATCTCACAACACCCATCTAGCTAAGGTTGTTTTCAGAAATATGATAGGTGTAAATGAGCCTGCTAGCTACACTAAACAGGAGCGTGCAGACAGAGGTGATATCGGCTAGATACTAGAATCCGATACACAATCTATAGTTTATTTAGTAAACTATAGTAAGCATGAGAGATTTTTACATAATTCTCAACAGTACCGTAGCTCTAGCTCTTATTGCTCTTGGTGTCGTCGCGTACTTAAGTAATAAAAAGCTACAGCTAAATAGAATCTTTTTGCTGTTTTCGGCTTCTGTTGCTATCTGGCTGGTTTCAGCAAGTGTTAGTAATGACACGCGCATACACGGTGACGTCGTAATATGGCTGAAATATCTCGTGTTTCTGTGTAGCTACTTCGCTTCCTTTTTTATACTACGATTCTCCCTCATTATCACCAAGACTAGTGATTCGCCCCCTAAATTAGGCTTCAAGATGCCGATATTGGTGTTGGTGGGCTTGTTGTCGGCCACACCGTTAGTAGTCGGCGGTGTGTCATTGCAAGGCTCTGTATATGCTGTAGAGTTTGGTCCGTTAGTTTTTGTGTATGCTATAGGTTTGATAGGGCAATTAATCGCCTCCCTGTTAGTTTTACATAAAGGTAAAAAATATATCCATGGGGTTAGGCTTAGGCAGGTCGGTCTAATATACAAATCACTATTAATAGCCATACCTATATTGCTTGCAACACAGTTTATAGTCCCCGTAGCAACAGGGTTTTTTGGGATAACAGATCTGGGTATTTTAATAATGACACTGCCCGTTGGTGTTCTGTATTTTAGTGTTATCAAGCATGGTTTGTTTGATTTTCGCCTTGCCGCCGTCCGCTCTGTTGCCTATGGTCTATCTATCTTGGCGCTTGGCGGTATTTACTATGCAGTGGCGTATCTGGTGTCTGTGGCGTTCTTCCAGGGCGAGGTCAGTAGCTCGTTTAGCTTGAGCCCGCTCAATATCCTGCTAGCCTTGGCCTTGGCTTTTATATTTCAGCCGATCAAGAGGTTTTTTGACAAGACTACAGACAAGATATTCTTCCGCGATCGCTACGATCCAGAGGATTTCTACGCTCGTCTAAATGAGATATTGGCGAGCACCACAGACCTGCGCAACCTCCTCAGGCGAGCTAGCAACGAGGTCGCGAGCACGCTAAAGGCCGAGAAGGCGCTGTTTTATGTCCAGTATAATCACGTACATCATGTCAGCGCCGGCACCAAAGGCTCTGGCGTGTTACCCAGGGCAGAGGCGCTAGAGCTAGACGAATACATCAAGAGTAGGGGTGATGGCGTGATAGTCGAGGCTTTGCTGCCAGAGGAAGATTCTATCAAGCGACTCATGATGAGCCATGACCTGAGTGTGATATTACCTCTAGTCCAAAAGAAGAAGCCTCTCGGCTATCTACTGCTCGGTCAGCAGATGGGTGGTATGTATAACACCAGAGATGTCAGGGCGCTAGAGACTATAGTTGATTCGCTGATTATCGCTATCAAAAACTCTCTATCTGTCCAAGAGGTAAAAGACCTAAACGAAAACCTCCAGCAGCGTATCGATGCCGCTACGCAAGAGCTCAAGGCGTCGAACGCTCGGCTGCGCTATCTGGATACTACCAAAGACGAATTCCTGAGTATGGCCTCTCATCAGCTGCGCACACCGCTGACTAG
>CALMYZ010000069.1 GCA_937873745.1 uncultured Candidatus Saccharibacteria bacterium
TGCTATACTATAAACACCATGGCAGTCTACAAAGTACCACAAGATGTCGAAGCCGACGATAAGCTACTCGGGCCGTTTAGTTTTCGTCAGTTTATATACCTGGTGATAGTGGCTATCGCTGGCGGTCTGGCGTTTTTCTTGTTTCAGATATTTACACCTCTAGTCATCATACCTGTGCCGGTTATGATATTTTTCGGAGCACTAGCCCTGCCACTAAAAAAAGACCAGCCGATGGAGACATATCTGGCGGCGGTGGTGTCGTTTTATCTAAAGCCTAGACGACGCACCTGGGATCCAGACGGTATGCAATACTTGGTGGAGATTGTCGCACCGAAAACACCGGAGATACAGCGTACCAAAGACCTGTCTCAAGACGAAGCCTCACGACGCTTGTCATACCTAGCACAAATAGCCGACACGCAAGGCTGGGCTGTGCGTGGGGTAGCAGCGCCTACTCAAAACACCTCTATGAACGACGACTTATACTTCGAGGCTCAGCAAGTGCCAGATATACTAGATGAATCATCGAGCTTAGGTAGAAACCTAGACAATCGTCTAACCCAAGCAGACCAGCAGAGGCGACAAGATATCATCAGCCATATGAACAACCCTCAGCCAACACCACAGCCTCAGCCTATAGCAGCACCAGCTCCGCAAGCCACGGCAGCTCAGTCAGCCTATCAATACCAGCAGCCGCCAACTCCAGCGCAAACACCAATACCTCAACCACAGGTAGCACCAGTGGCACCTCAGCAAATCGCGCCAAACCAACCAGACCCGACTGTGGTCTACAATCCATACCCGACGGCCATCCATCAGTCATCTATCCAGCCGCTGTCGGAGCAGTCAGCACCTCAGCCTGTTGTCACCACACTAGACACTCCAGAAAGCACTAGCGAAAAACCAGTCTCACCTGGTATAATAAACCTTGCAAACAATAACGATTTGTCGATCGAAACAATCGCTCACGAAGCCAAGCGTATACAGCAAAAAGAGGCTGACATGAGCGAAGAAGTAGTGATTTCACTACATTAGTCGACAATACTTAAGGGAGTGGGTAATACGGCGTGCCGCCAAACAATCAACCGCCTCAGATTCAACAAGCTCAACCGGTGATAGCTAGCGTACCACCGCCTGCCAACACACCCCAAGCTCCAGCTCCAAATCAGCCAGAGGCTAAACCACAAGCCAATCCAAATAGCACCCAAAACACCTTGTTGATATCTGAAATTCGCGACAGTATGGTCGTCATGAAAGATGGCAGCTTCCGTGCGATAGTGGCTTGTCAGTCGATCAACTTCGACCTCATGAGCTCTCGCGAGAGAGAAGGAGTGGAGTTTAGCTATCAGAACTTCCTTAACTCACTTTATTTTCCGGTACAAATATTTATCCGTTCGCAGCGCGTCGATATCGGCCCATATCTCGACAGGCTTGTTGCTATCCGTCGCGGTCAAGACAATATGCT
>CALMYZ010000070.1 GCA_937873745.1 uncultured Candidatus Saccharibacteria bacterium
TGCTTGCCATCTCGACTATTTACTACATGAGAAGTTTCATTGTATTGCTGCTGGATAGTTACCTGAAAGCTAGTCACAGCATCTCGATAGCGCTGCTGGCTAATAGCGATACCGGAGGTAGCCAAGATCGCGACTGCGATCGCCCCACTGATAGCCAAAAACATCATCACCTCTACAATAGTAAAGGCCCGTTGTCTGTCGTGATGGCAACTATTCATATGCTTAGATTATACCACAAGCATCATCGCAGTAGAGATATACCAGTCAATTATACTTTGACCGAAAAAGAAGCTAAGATACATGCCGAGCATCAGCATCGGACCAAATGGTATTTGAGATTTCTTGCCTAGAGTCTTGGTAACCATACCAGGCAAGACCACGACGAGTCCTATCAGATTCGCCAAAAACAAAGCCAAAAAAGCTAGCTGCCAATTCGCTAGTAATAAACCTAGCGCTATACCCAGCTTGACGTCGCCAAAGCCGATCCAACGCCCACCAGATATCAACCACAGTGCGTAATATATACCGCTCAAGATGCCGATCGCACCCAGCGCGCCCAGTAATACCCCAGAAACATCGCCACTTAGTATCGCCGCTATGGCCGCAAACACTACAGACAGTGCGATGAGCGGAAAGACTATTTTGTCTGGTAGCAAAAACCACTTGGCGTCATACGCAAATAAAATTACCATCATCACCGATATAATCAGCCACAGGCCAAACTGAGCAATACCAAGCCAGCCAGATAGCTCAACTGGCCAGAGTATATAAGAAGCAGCAAAGAGTAACCCACTCCCTAGCTCGATAGTCGGCTCAAACCAGCCTATCTGACGCCGACAGTAGCGGCAGCGCCCACCGGTACTCAGCCAGCTCACGAGCGGCAGTAAGTCATACCAAGCTAGCTCGTGTCGGCAAGACAAGCAGCGTGAACGATCATCTGAAAGCTTATTTCCAGTCAGTCCAATTAGCCGCTTATACTCAGCTTTGTCGTAGTCTAGCTTCAGCTCTTTGTCTTCCCTGAGTTGGCTAGCCCGCAAACGCCAGACTTGCGCCCCGGCGAAAGAACCGAAGACCAGACCCAAAAGAAATAATAACCCTATCCACATAACGATATAATAGCACATAGCTAATGCTTATTGTCTGTAAAGTAAGTACAGGCACCACAATGATACCTGTACTCAAATCAAATACCTAAATTACTGTAGATTCAGGCAGTGAGTACCGTTTTCCAAACCAATAGCTATAGCAGCTTGACGGTTGTTAGCAGGCGTGACATACACAAACACACCATCGCCTTCCCCGTCATTACAAACATAACCCCTACCCGAGTAGCTTACTTCATCAGTACCAGGATCGGCTCGTAGCTCAGACAACACATCATAAGCTCCGCCAGACGGGGACTTAGTCTCTTTCATATACGAAGCCCAGAATGAGGCAAAACCATCTGATGAACTAGGTATATTCCCTCTCTTGGAGCTTGCATAATTCTGAAGTTGACTGATCGCTTGGCTCGCATCGGTCTTACGCTGCGTATCGCGCTGATTGCGCTGCAAGGCCGGTAGCGCCAAAAATACCATCAAAAATATCAATCCAGCGATTGCTAGCACCAACACTACCTCGATGATAGTGAAGCCGTCTTTTTTATTTGTTTGAAAATTCATCGAACTTT
>CALMYZ010000071.1 GCA_937873745.1 uncultured Candidatus Saccharibacteria bacterium
GATGTGGAGATGGATGACAAGGGGTAAATAAAAAACACCCCCGGTAGCGACGATTAACTAGGGCTTGGTATGCGAGAAATAAGCTATGCCCATATCGTAGCCGATGATAGCTGCTCTCTCTTGGCACTGCTCTCTGGTGAGGTCGGTTAGTATAGCCGCTTCGTTCACAACAGCCTCTATTCTGCTATTTTCCACCAATACACTGATATTATGGTCGCTAAGATTGGGATTATAATATCTGGCTATGTCAGTAAATACCTGACGAGCTATCTCAACATCGTCAAGCTTATCAATATCGTCAGTTAAATATTCAGGTAATTTATCCATTACCTATATTATATCATAAAAGTTACTATACACAAAATATATCTAGTCTCGCAGTATCATATTGCCGACACTAACCCGACGCAGTGCCGAGCAATACGCTCCCGCGCCCAGCTCACGACCGATATCCTCGGCCAAACTTCTGATATATGTGCCACTACCGACATGCGTACGAATCTTTAACTCTGGGTAACTGTAGTCGATTAGCTCTAGTGAGTAGATACTCACTTGTCTGGTCGGCATCTCGACCTCCTTGCCCTCGCGCGCTAGCTTATAGGCGCGCTGGCCGTTTATCTTGATAGCACTGTAGGCTGGTGGTGTTTGAGTAATTTCACCGACAAATTTCTCTAATACTCTTTTTATATCACCCTCTGTGGGCTGAATATCACTCACCTCTGTAAACTCACCCTCCGAATCGCCAGTAGTACTGGTTTTACCTAGGCTAATAGTCGCCTCATATACTTTGTCTAGTTTCAAAAACTCGTCGGCTCGCTTGGTCGCGTCGCCCAGCAAAATGACGAGCAAGCCTGTCGCAAACGGATCTAGAGTGCCAGCATGACCAACCTTCAGTTGTCGCTTGGTCGGCTTTTCATCTCGCGCTCGATACTCAGCCTTGATCTGGCCTCGTATCTTGGCGCAGACATCGAAGCTAGTCCAGCCGACAGGCTTGTCGACCAGCAAAATACCGTCTTTGGCTCTCGATATATCAAATTCCATCGCTTAATATTATAGCAACTGCGTAGCCTCGGGTATACAAGCCCGGTCAGCTCGACAGACTAGCCCTGGCCCGGTATCTGGAATTGGTTTGGATCAGCTGAGGCTTGCGGCTCAAAGGCTGGGGCTTGAGGCGCACCAAATTGTGGAGTATCTACTTGCACTTGAGGAGTACCGGCTGAAAAGTCAGACGGCATCGGTGGCAATGGTGGCATAGGCGGTAGTGGTGGCAAAGTCGATATGTCTGGTAGCGGCGGCAGCTCGCCTAGCGGCGTAGCAGCGGCTTGCGCTGAATCTAGTGGAGATATAACCCCGAGATCTGAAGCTGGTGCCTCTGGTGCTGGCATATCCGACGCACCAAACGCAGCCTGGACAGCCGACATAGCATCTTCGTGAGGCTGACGCACGCTGGCATCAATATCAGCCAAAGTCTGGCCTGGAGCCTCTGTGGCAGGGGCTGGTTCTAGTACAAACGGAGGTGGCGACTGAGGTTCTAATGACGGAGCCTGAGCCAAAAAAGCCGGCTCTTGTGCTGGCATAGCAAATGGATCTACGCTAGCTGGCTCTTCCGACGGCAACTGTGTGGCGTTAAAAGCTGGCGCTGGCGGTACTAACGGAGCATTCTCGACATGACCGGTTTCGCCATGAGTCAGGAGTGTTCGATTTTTGTCGCTCTCTTCGGATAATTGCTTATCCAGAGCCGCCTGTTCAGTTGTGGCGTTTAGAGTGCCGCTAAATAGAGGCTCGGTTGACGGCACAGAGCCTGGTATATTCGCCTGGAGATCTTCGGCTAATTTTTGCTCGGCAGCCAGAGCAGCATCGGCATTGTTATCTATAGCCGTCTGACGAGCTACCTCATCAAGCGCGTCTGTCGCCTCATCTACGGCTGCAGCTGAATTTTCAGCCGCCACTTGGCTAGCAACTTCGTCTAGGTCACCAGATTTCTCATGCGAAATAGCTAGAGCTCCGGCCGAACCATCGGCTTCCTTGGCTTTCTTGACAGGCTTCTCTTCGGCTCTGTCTATCTTGGTAGTCTCCCCTTCTGACAGCACATCCTTATCTACTACTTCCGACTTCTCCTCGCCTATCTCGTGAGCTTCTTCTAGCTTCGAGGCAATAAGTTGCTGATTGGCACCAGCCGCCATCAGTTGCGCGGCTGTCGTCATAACCTTCGAGCTAGTCATGTCATTGCTGAAGCGATCAGTCGCTGCCACGATACCTGTCAAAATAGCAGTTGCTATCTGATCGTCCAGCTTGGCCTTGTCGTCTTTTATGCCATCTATCAAGTCCGCGATCATCTCGCTGACACTACTAGCCTTGAGGTCACGCCAATCAATACTGCCGAGTTTACTCGCTTCGCCTTCGTTGTCAATCGTAGCTACCACAGCATCGTGAAGTATCTTGCCGTGAGCCTCCAGTGCCTCGTCTAGGTCAGACTCTTGCTTGACGGCTAGACCTAGTACCAACTCGACATTGTAATCACCCTGTGAGAAATCAAGGTCGGACTGCGACAAAGTCGTACGATACGGAGTGATGAATATCTTCACCACGTCACCGTCTACCTTGTAGCGCAAGTGGTCGGCTTTTTCCTTATCTAGAGCGATAATGAAGTCACGCAGACTATCTACCGAATTCTCAAAAGTCTTTTCCGGAGACAAAAACTCCAGCGCCGATGGTATCTGACCACTCATCACGCAAGTAGCGTGCTTGCCCATCTTGTTGAGCAGTAGCGTCGCACCAAGCGCCGCCGACAACTCGTCCACCGACGGATCACGGCTAACAGTGACAAGTATATTAGATGATTCTTTTATCTTGTCGATAATCTGCTGTCTTGCGCTGAGTGCGTCTGCCATTTTTTTATCCTGTCGACTATTTATTTTTATAAGTTTGCTAAAACTATACCATAAGCGATTCTATCTCGTCAACAATTTATATCACGAAATACCCAAATCGCTCACCCCGAGTCGCGCCTCTCTTTACAAATCGACCTTTTTGCTCTATAATCCACTCTTGATTGTAAATAACAACTTTTAGGAAAAAGGAAGTACTCAATGCCAATCATCAAATCAGCTATCAAGCGTGCTAAACAGACTATCAAGCGTCGTGAACGCAATGTCGGTATCAAAAAAGATATCAAGGGCGCTACTAAAACATTTTTGGCCAAGCCAACCAGCGAAGGTCTGTCAAAAGCTCATAGCGAGCTAGATAAGGCTGTCAAAAAAGGCCTACTAAAGAAGAACACCGCTGCTCGTCGCAAGGCTGCTCTATCAAAAGTTGCCAAAGACGCTGGCGTCAAGCTAGCTCCTGCCAAAAAAGCCACTCCAGCGAAAGCTCCAGCTACTAAGAAGACTACCGCAACCAAAAAGCCAGCAGCTACCAAAAAACCAGCAGCCAAGAAGCCTGCTGCGAAAAAGACTGATAAATAGTCTATCTGGTCATCAAAAAATCACCTCCATCTAGGAGGTGATTTTTATTAGAGCCCGCTCAATTATCATCCATACGTCTGGCGAACCTGACTTGATAGCCGCATCAGCCTCCTCAAAAGCCATCACTACCTTGCGCGCACCATCCCTGCCGAGTCGCTTGGCGTGTGGCGACAGCTTAGACACCACAAATGGATGAGCTCCGATATCCTTGGCAACCTCACCAGATGGCTTATCGCTCAATGCTAGCGCTGCTAGCTGAAAAGCCTGGCCAGACACAAGCCCAAATGTAGCGTGCGGCTCGGCCGTCTGCGACAAATCCTCTATCATGGTATGTATTTCTTCGTAGCGAGCCTTTAGGCCTAGCTCAAACAGCCGGAATACATTGTGTTGCGGACTAGATTCAATAAACTCTTCTATCGACTTCTCGTCTACCTCATCTAGCACGACAAGCTTTTCGATAGCGTGAAATATACGCCACTGATCAAGTCCAGCTCGCTCCACCACCAATCTAGCTTGCTTACTATCCAATACCAACCCATGACGCCCAGCCTCGGCTATCGTCCACTTCTCGGCCAGCAGACTGTCACGATCGCCCCATTGTTTGAATTCGCGCAGATTAGCATTTGCTTGTAGATGTTTATACAGCTTGGTTCGTTTGTCGAGGGATTTTTCTATCAACACCAGATCGATATCACCTGATAGCTTATCTATCCAGTCTAGTATGACATCCCAGACATCCTTATTTTCAGCCAGACCCTTGATGATGATAAGCCTTTTATCAGCAAATAAAGTTGCCCCCATAAACAAACCTGGTAGATCGGATATCACTAAGTCCTGCCCGTCTAAACGCTCTGCCTGTCCGGAAAAATCCGACACCAAGACACTGAGCGCATGCTCAATCTCGAAGCTATTGTCGCCATACAAAACAGTAATCATACTTCTAATTGTACCTGACAAACCGGGCAGATATGCGTCCCTCGCCCGGCCACCTTTAGCTTGATAATCTCGACATCCGGATGACGCAGGCACATCTCGCCATCGCGTCGAAAAACTCGAGCGAAGTCCATGTAGCTGCCCTTTTTGCCCTCGGCATTGATATAAGTATGATTGCTCGAGCCGCCTTTTTCTATCGCCAAGCTCATGACTTCACGAAGCTCGCGCCACAAGTTATCAATCGCGGCACGCGGCACATCTTTTACTCTTGTCGATGGATGAATGCAAGCACCCCACAGGCCCTCATCGGCATATATATTACCGACTCCAGCCAAGACGGTTTGATCCAAAATAGCCGCTTTGATAGTGGTGTTTTTGCGACGCTGTAGCTTAGTATAAAACAGCTCAGCTGTGAAATTATCTTCCAGCGGCTCAGGGCCAACCTTTTGCATAAATGGCAGATTCGCTACCTCTTCGCTGGGTATTAATTTTACCCAGCCAAATTTGCGCTGATCGTTAAAAAACAAATGTGAGCCGTCGCTGAACTCAAAAACTACCCTAGTGGACTTATCTGGCAAACCATTTACCAAGCTGTCGTTTGGATGCCCCGCCCCGAAACGCTCATCACCCACGAACACCAGCTGGCCAGTCATCTTGAGATGAATAACTAAAGTATACTTGGTCGACAAATCTATCAGCAGCACCTTGGCTCGACGACGCACCGCCGTGATACTAGCACCGACCAAAAACTGACTCACATCGTGTGGAGGATTTGGAAAACTTTTTGGATTATCGCTGGTTACAGACTTGATATTCTTACCTATTATCAACTTAGCCAAGCCACGCTTAACCGTCTCGACTTCTGGCAGCTCAGGCACGATTCGCCTCCAACAAAACTTCTAGGTCGGCTCTCGCCTGTTGACTGGTCCGATAATGTACGGTTAGCAT
>CALMYZ010000072.1 GCA_937873745.1 uncultured Candidatus Saccharibacteria bacterium
CTTACCGCAAGAAGTTGCCGCGCTCGCTACAGCGTAGCTGGTATCGCCACCATGGCTTATATAAGGGCGTCGGCACGATGGTGCTAGTGGTGATGGTACTGACGCTGTATAGCAGTGGGCAAATATGAAGCTTGCATTTATCGGACTAGTATTGGGTATTTTTGCCCTGGCCGGGGGCGGTGGGTCGTCTAGCGAAAGCGGCTCGTGGGGCGGCTCGAGCGGCAGTAGTTCGTGGGGTAGTTCGAGTAGAGATAGTTCACGAGATGATTCGAGTAGCAGTTTTAGTGATAGTAGCAACAGTATTGTTCTTACCGGCAATGCTGCTCTATTAGTGTTTATAGCTGCTATGATACCTATGGTTTTTTTCTTTATCTGGGCCTTGAAGATACAAATGGGTGGTGATTCAGATAACCAGAAAATAACTACCAAAAAACAGAGACAAAAAGCCTCTCGGTTGGCGGCAGCTGGTGCGCAAGACAGCGTATGGAATGAGGCGGATATTATTAAATTTGTGCAGTCGACCTTTGTGCGTTATCAGAAATCTTGGGGTCAGTTCGATATGGACGATATACGACAATTTACAACTACCGACTACGCGAGACATGTATACCTGATGCTACTAGTGATGAGACAGATGGATCGCCGAAATGTAGTGTCTAACATCAAGCTGCGTAACACCACTATCAGTCAGTTTGAGGACTCCCGAAACAACAGTTTGGATAGGGTTACGGTGACTGTTTCTGGGAGTGTCAAAGATAGCTTGGTTAGCTTTACTACTGGTAAAAAGTTTTACAAGACAAAGCTTAACTTTGCTGAGTATTGGAACTTAAGGCGAGTTGGCAATGAATGGAAGCTTGATTCTATCGGACAGTTGACTGAGAATATGGACATGCTCAATGCTAGTATCCAAAGGTTTGCTACTAGTAACGGCATGTTCTATAGCCCTGACTGGGGTCATCTACTACTTCCCGAAGGAGGTTGGCTGTTTAGGCGTGGATTTGATAATACTGACATCAACAATCATGTCATCGGTTTTTGGCAGAACAATTTACTGATTCAGCTCTATACCTATTCGTATACTCCAAACACCGAGGGGCGCAACTACTATATAGTCGGACAAGCTACCTTGCCAAAAACTTATGGTGGGATAATCGTCGAACGGACTGATATGGTGCAGCGGATTATTGCACCAAAAGGCTATAATCAAGTATCTACCGAATGGGGAGATTTCAATAGCAAGTATCGAGTATTTGCGACAGACAAAAACGA
>CALMYZ010000073.1 GCA_937873745.1 uncultured Candidatus Saccharibacteria bacterium
CGACTCACTCACTGGATATCAACTCACCGGACACAAACTATGATCGTCGGCGGCCTGCTAATAGTAGCCATCTCGGGTGGCGTCACTTACGCCATCCTGTCGCAGCCAGCACCAGAGCCGCCAAAAGTCTCCAAGCCAAAACCAGTCGTCAAGCCGGTAGTCAAACACTATTCGCCACTCACTGGCGTAGAGGTCAAAGACGAATCGCTCACTACCAAGCCAGTCACGGCAGTCATGATCGAAAACAGCCCAGACGCCAGACCGCAGTCCGGACTCAAAGAAGCCGGTATAGTCTTCGAAGCCAACGCCGAGGGTGGCATCACACGCTTTGTCGCGCTCTATCAAGAAGCCGAGCCAGAGCTAATCGGACCAGTTCGAAGTCTACGCCCATACTACCTAGACTGGGCGGCACCTTTCCAGGCTAGCATCGCTCACGTCGGCGGTAGCGCCGAGGCCCTACGGGACGTTAGAAGTGGCAAGTACCGAGATATCGACCAGTTTTTCAATCCCAACACCTACTGGCGGGCGAGTGATCGCTACGCCCCACACAATGTCTACACCAACGCCAATAGGCTCGCCGCGCTCAACAAAGACAAGGGCTATACCAGCTCAGAATTCACAGGCTTTAGCCGTCAAGACGGCAAAGTAGTCAAAGAGCCAGACGCCACTAGTATCACCATCAACCTCAGTAGCGACCTATTCAACACCTCATACACCTACGACAATGCTAGCAACAGCTATCTACGCTCACTAGCCGGCCAGCCACACAATGACCGCGAAAAGGGCCAGATCAACCCCAGTGTCGTCATCGCTCTACGTGTCGACCAGGGCGGTAGCTATTACCAAGAGATTGGTACTCACGGCAGCGGCGAAGCTATCGTCTTCCAAAACGGTACTGCCACAAAAGTCACATGGAAAAAAGCCGACCGAGACTCACAACTACAGTTCGTAGATGCCAACGACAAGCCATTCGCACTCAATCGTGGCCAGACCTGGATAACCGCCACACCGACTTCTAGCAAGGGTAGTGTCACGTGGCAGTAGCCCCCAAAAAACCGCAGCTTGTTCGCGACTTTATGCCAAAGTATCGCAGCAGTATCTTTCTATGGCACACCCTCACAGTCCTTCTGACATTATCGACCATCTCTCTAGCCGCCGTCGGCCCGCAGATCATCAAAGACTCCATCGTATACTGGTCCAGCTTAGGAGCTATGACCCTGCTCGTCATCTCTGCTCACATAGGCACCAGACTCGCCGCCACCAGGCCGGTAGCTATAGTCGCAAGCGCCATCGCACTTTTGTCCGGTGAAAAAACCAGCACACCACTATCCGGCATCAACGACGACTACGTAGTCAAGAGCGGCCTCAGTCCACTACTCGAGATAATATACAAACCGCAAGCAGAGGAAAGTATTGACAACAAGGCTACCGTCGATCTCGAGCGCGCCCTCAATCACACATCGCTAGGCGTGGTAGTCATCGGTAAAAACGGCAAAATACTCTACGCCAACAAGCAAGCTCCCGTCGTCAATGACTCAGACGGAGAAGCACACTTGGAGCTCCTGTTTGATTCGGACCAATCTATCGAGAAATGGCTCAAGTCTTGTCGCAAAAAAGACATCCGTGCCGAAAAAACCTGGCGGCGCATCGCCAACAAAACCGTCGGCTCCGAAGGTCGCAAGATATACGACATCAGCGCTTCGTACGAGGCTGTGGGTGAGACCGAAGCCGTCATCGCCATGATAGAGCGTACCCCGGACTATATCACCGCCGACGAAGACCTCGACTTCATCGCCTTTGCCGCTCACGAACTCCGCGGACCGATCACTGTCATCCGTGGCTATATCGACCCCCTCCAAGACGAACTCCAAGACCGCCTCCAAGGTGATGAAAACATCCTGCTCGACAGACTGTCTGTCTCTGCCAGCCGTCTCAGCACCTACATAGGCAACATCCTCAACACGGCCAAATACGATCGACGCCATCTCAAAGTCCACCTAGCAGAAACCTCATTTTCCCACATATACGACACCATCCGCGACGACATGGAGCTTCGCGCCGCGTCCCAAAGCCGACTACTCTCCATAGACATACCGACAGATCTACCGACCATCGCAGCCGACACCTCCAGCTTCAGCGAAGTTATCGCCAACCTCATAGACAATGCCATCAAATACAGCAATGAAGGCAGCTCTATCACCGTGACGGCTCGTGCCAGCAGCCAAACGACAGTCGATATTAGCGTCACCGACAATGGCATCGGCATGCCTGCAAACGTCATCAGCAATCTCTTCCGCAAGTTTTATCGCTCACACCGCTCGCGCGAAACAGTCGCCGGCACCGGCATCGGCCTATATCTCAGCAAGGCCATAGTCGAGACCCACGGCGGCACTATCAGCGTCCGCAGCGTCGAAGGGCAGGGCTCGACCTTCATCGTCTCGCTACCGACCTACGAATCAGTCAAAGAAAAACTTATCGCAAGCGAAGGCAGTAGTACTGGTATAATAAAGAGTAGTCAGGGTTGGATAAAAAACCACGGATCATTTAGGGGGTAATCATGGCGATCAAAACTGTATTGTGTATCGAAGACGATCGCTTCATCGGCGAGATGTATGTTCGTAGTCTCAAAAAAGCTGGCTACGAAGTCGACTGGATGGTCGACGGCAATGACGGCCTAATAGCCGCCCGCAACAAAACCTACGACGTCATCTTGCTAGACGTCATGCTGCCAGAGAGACGCGGCACCGAGATCCTCCTAGCTCTACGTGGCAAAAAAGACCTCATACCCGACAGCAAAGTTCTCATCTTGACCAACTTCGACCAAGACGAAGAGTCACGCCTAGCCATCCAAAACAAAGCCGACGCCTATCTCATCAAGGCCGAGATCACACCCAAAAAACTCCTGTCTATAATCGCCAGTCTCTAGACATCAGACCCTGTTTTTGGTAGTATATATCGAGGTTGGCTACCAGCCTCCATGTGGCCTCATCGTCTAACGGTTAGGACATCAGGTTCTCATCCTGGCAATCGGGGTTCGATTCCCCGTGAGGTCACCACGAAATCAGCTCACCCTAGCGGTGGGCTGTTTTCGTGGTTGGTTTTCGGAGAAAATGAATCGATCCCAGGGTTCGAATTCTGTCATAATTTATAGATTTGACAGAATATAGCGGATGATGGAGCTAGGATAGCTC
This sequence comes from uncultured Candidatus Saccharibacteria bacterium, assembly GCA_937873745.1. Lineage (GTDB taxonomy): Bacteria > Patescibacteriota > Saccharimonadia > Saccharimonadales > Saccharimonadaceae > CALMYZ01. The sequence goes on from CALMYZ010000073.1 coordinate 3,192, forward strand.
TATCATCTAGAGTACTTCCCCGTGAGGTCACCATAAGGGAATCATCGCTTGTCGATGGTTCTTTTATTATGTCTTTCAATCTGTAAAGTGGGCTCAATCCAACCGTTCCAAACTTTTCCTGCTTAATATCGAACTCTATGCCATCAGGTATAACAATTCTTTGAAACTCGATCTTTGTGCCAATATCCGCATCAAGCCACATACGCAAGGGCGTATCGATAAAATTACATACGTAGTCTATGGTTGCCTCGTTAAGTCTCTGGACATCCTCAAGCTCAGCAATCTTTCCTTCTATGTTAATGCGTTTTGTACGCAGCACGTTTTGATATTCCTCCTTTTCATCTTTGGTTATGTCGTCGTCAAGGTATCTCTGTAGAGCAATGTGCATGTTGTCGTCGATTTTTGATAGTTGATCTCGTAAAGGTGACAGTTGCTTATTTACATTCTCAAGCCTCTGTGAGGCCGTGCGACGTACGATAGCTTTGAAAAGCCGTACAGTTCCTTTAGTGGGAGTGACTTCATTTAAAAACTCTTTGAAGAGTCTGTCCATTTTTTCAACTCCAATCGATCCTACCCCCCTGCATCGGGTGCAGTGGTATCGAGGAGACCGTTTGCCAGAGCCGCCCGTTGGAGCACTACCACTCAGCGGCTCGTGGCACTGTACGCATAGCAACGAATGTTTTAGAGGATAGTCTGCCGTGAAACGTGGAGTATTCGTAGCTGGAGTACGACCTTTTAGTAAAGTTTGGTTTCTTTCATACGTCTCGAGTGATATTAACCCCTCGTGATTACCACGAACGGGAACCTTGTTTGTCATTTCATTACAGATAAAGCCAGCGTAAACCATATAAGATAACATGTTCTTAATGGATTGAGGGGCAAACTTACCACCTGTTGCACTTTTGAGACCTATCGACTCCGCATACTCAGATAGCTCAGTTTGAGTTATATCTCCTCTGCTAAATCTCTCCAGAAACATGCGTATTTTATCGCTCAAATCGTTTCTCGTGTCAGGAATAAGCCTAAGTCGAGACTTTTGTTTACCATCTTTGCCCCGCACACCTATAGGAATTTTCTCTCCAACATATCCGTAGGGTATTTTTCCTTGCCACCAGCCCTCTAAGGCTACAAGATGCATATTATCTTTTGTAGTCTGCGATTTTATATCATTGTCATACTGATGCATAGACAGGGCAATGTTTTTCATCAGTCTACCTTGTGGAGTGCTATCTATAGCTTCGAGGGTCGAGTAGAGGGCAACGCCACGTGCAGATAGGTGATAGCCAATATCCCGAGAGTATGACTCTACATCCCTAGAGATACGGCTTATGTTATATACAACGATGCCTACGACATCGTTTTCTTTTAGCTGAATGAGGCTGAGCATCTTTTGTAACTCAGGTCTCTTTGCCGTTTTCGCAGAGATACCCTCATCACAAAATGTTTCCACCAATTCAAAGTTATGATCTGAGCAATACTTCTCTATGCTGATTTGTTGATTTTTAAGCGACATGCCATCTACTTGCTCTTCGGTTGAGACACGTTTACATCCAAAAACTTTTATTTTTTCAGGATGCATACATTAAGTTTACCATAGAGTTATATGGAACTTTGGAAAATACTCTTCGCCAATCTACTCATTGAAATTATCATTTTCTCAATATCGTTATCCGTCATTTGTCTTGATGAACTCCCAAGTAGTTTGCGAGCCTCCTTGACACTTATAACAAGTCGACTATCGACAAGACCGATGTCTTTCTTAATTTGCGACTTGCTATCCATACCCTCATCGTATGCTCGCTACCGCTTAAAATCTCTGGGCTATACTTAGGCTATTTATAACCCCTCGACAATACTCTTGTAGTATTTTCTAAAGTCATTTTCACCGAGAGTAGGTGACTTGCCCTCGTAGCCCTCGAGTCTCTTGTGTGCGTAATCGTTGAATATCTCGGCCATCTTCCTCTCGCTAAGAACATGCTGTCGGTGGATACAGAAGGCAAGCTCGGGATTTATCGACGCCTTATTACCACTACCGCCCATCTTTTTCTGCAACCCCTTCACATGCTTCCATATCGAGTCAATGTCAGCTCTTGTCGTCTTTTGTCCTATTCGGATAACTATCTCATCACCGTCTCGGCTGACTTTTGGGGAGTATCTCATTCTGAAGGATATACCGTTATTCGGAGTAAGGATAAGATCGGTAGCATTCCTCTCGCTTATCTTGAACATGTCGCTAATCTCTCGTGCACAAGCAGCTATCTTCTGTTTGTGCTCTGAGTCATCTGGCCAGTCGGCAACTTCACGCAACAAGACATCGATACCTGTAAATACATGCTCGAGATGCTTTTTGCGAATAGCCTGAAACTCGGGACTTTGCATTATGTTAATAAGAAAAATATCTCGGTTGCCACGAAGATCATCACTGTAACGTTTCATAAATCTATTATAGGCTGACGCTAAGCGTGTTACGAGCCGTACTTTGGGTTTTGATGACCGCTATCATCGATGAAGTCTTCAGGTGCGGTAGGTATTACAAAGCCACGTATAATTGGCATACCTTCATCCATCTTCATGCTCATATCAACATCACCTTTGCGTCCGTACACCTGATCCATCATTTCTTTGATTGTTGTCCATGTGCCATCCATAATCGCCTTTGCGAGCTTCTGCTCAAACACTGGGGATGCAGGGTTGATCACAATATCCGTGAGCTCCGACTCGGTAAGTTGCATCATCTGCTCTAGCTTATAACGTGCAGTCTCATCACGTTTCCAGCTACCGCCCTTATTGCGATCTTCTGGCCGCTCCTGAAAGCCACCACGACCACTTGGATTGAGCCGTGATCCAGGTAGTATCTTTCCATTATCATCACGCTTCACCCCATCTAGGTCGGTAGATGGTTGTACCTCTGTTTGTTGCGTGTTGTACTGCATACTACTTAGTGTAATGGCAATTTTCGCAAAAGGCCTGCGTATTTTTAAAAAATCGACACTTGACACTCGTATATTTATATGTTTTCATGTTCATATGGATAGGTAGAGTAATATGTGTGATGCTTCGATTAACATCCCACACCTAGATCGTGATCGACTTGTCGGTCCTGTCCTGTTAATTGACATTGTTGTGCTATCACAGAGAGGAGCATTTAGATGCTCACGAAACCACTCCTGGTAGTTCCAGCGATCTCCAAAGAGGATAGGATTAAGTTTATTCTGCCAAAACAGGAGATCGTCTTGGAAAAGGAGGTCACGCAAGTCGCATGGAAAGTCCTGGAGCTATGCAACGGCCTCAATACCGTTGAATGGATATCCAGCAAGATTACTGGTGTCGAGAACGAGTTTGTGGTTGGTTTTATTAACGACCTAAACTCTCTTGGGATTGTGATAGACAGTAGAAGAGTTTACGAACACTTCCACGCCATCAGCAGTAATCCTATGATCTATCAGTCTGGCATCACCGACGAAGAAATTGCAATGCACGTTGCATCTCCTCGTATGGCAACGAAAGAAGGTGTATCATATTCCTTCAAGCCATCCGATGACTCTTCGATCGTGAGCCTACAGAAGGAAAGATCAAGCTGTCGAAGCTTCTCGGGCGAGTCGCTATCAATTGATCAAATTGGTGGTGTACTTGATGTCGGCTATTCGCTTAGTCGACATGCAGTTCCTTCTGCGGGAGGCCTGTACCCGATGAAGATCTTCGTGATCTTGCTCAACGACCAAGACGACATGCCAGCAGGCTACTACGAGTATGATAATGAAAAAAATCGTCTCGTACTGTTCAATGACCGTCCCGACCCTCAACGAATTTTCCACGCCTTCAATGACACGGAAATACCATTCGGTGCGAGCGTTATGCTTGTGATCGCTGCAGATGCATATCGACAGCCTCACAAATACTCCAACCGAGGGTACCGCTTCATGGCGATAGAGGCTGGGGAAATTGCCCAAAACATCGTGCTTGGTGCTGTTGAGTCAGGTCTTGCGACCTGCCTACTCGGCAGCATGATGGATAATGTTATTGTTGATGAATTGCAGATGCAAGATTGTCTGCCTTTCGTTGCAATCGCATTGGGTAAGAAGTCGTCAACAGAGCTTGAGTCAGATCAGTCTCTGCTGGCAAAGCTCGAAAGAGAGATGCTGGGAGATGATAAGCCTGTCGAAGACACGTGGCTGATTGATGATACTTTTTCGAATAACTTCGAGAAGTCTTACTTTCAGTTTCTGGCTCGTACACAGAACGGTCAGATCACAAGCGGCATCTCAACGTCATGGTCGGACGCAAAACTGAAGGCCTTGGCAGAGGGATATGAACGGCAGCAGTCGATGAAGGTATTTCATGATGTCGTTTCTTCGGCGTCTGATTTGCCCTCACCCTGGCTTGACCCTCGTGTCATTGCACCCTTGACTGATGAGCAATATGACCAGCTTTCACACCTTCAGAAATTCGATGAAAAATCGAAAATTGAATGGGTTCGAGGTAAGGATTGGCAGGATAGAGAGGTATTCGTACCAATCGATCTTGTATTCTATCCGATCGAGAACCTCGATAGAAAACTAGTCGTAGACACGTGCTCATCAGGTTTCGCTACATACACAGATATTAGCGAGGCTACAAGGCGTGGGATGCTAGAGATCGTCGAGCGTGACACCATGATGCGGCATTGGTACGAAGAAGTTAGTCCACGGAAGCTGGACTATCGAATTTTGCCAATTCACATCCAGAACAGGGTTAAGTACTGGCAAGATCGAGGTCGAGAAGTTTTTGTACTTGACATCAGTCAGTATGGGGTGATCGCAGTTGAAGTAGTGATCACCGCAGAAGAGTACCCTTGTTTTGTAAGTGGTGCTTCGAGCACGCTAGGCTCTTTCGAAGAGGCTACGATTAAGGCTTTCCAAGAAGCTGAGTCGCGTTTGATCTATGGATTGAACGAGCCGAACACACGAGAGCTCAAGCCCGAGCATGTCCATAGTGTCCTTGATCACGAACTACTGTACGCCCAGTCGAAGAAGTATCACGAACACGTGCAGTTCTTGTTCGAGGGTGAAGTATCATATATCACCCCAGTGGCTGCAACTACAGCAGAAGCTCTTGCGAAAGAGCTTGAGGTTGCAGTAATTGATGTATCCGAGGTACACTCTCTGTTGAGAGTTGTGAAAGTCTTCAGTCCAAAGCTGATTCCGATCAGCTTTGGGTATGGGGCTGGACACCACTCTCATCACTCTCTTGCTAGAGTGGCTAATGGTAGAAATACCATGCCGCACTACTTTGCTTAAACCTATCAAGTGCTGATATGCGATTTGCACTCGATGGGTTCTGCGAATTCAAATCGAAAGGAGGTGATTGCTATGCGTACCATGACGCTCTCAACCATCACGGTCACCGCGACGCCGACGTCGCTTCACGGTGACGTTGCCATGGCTGGCAGCTGCGGAAGCGGCTGCGGCGGTGGCTGCGGTGGCGGCGGCGGAAGCGGCTGCAACGGCGGCGGTGGTGGCGGCTGCGGCGGAGGAGGAAAAGTTTCCTTCAACAGCTGCAACGGCGGCTCCGGTGGCAACTGCGGTGGAGCTGGAGCATCCAGCTGCTGTGTAGTCAAATAGCACAACCATGTCGTAGCCTACGGCTACGTCTGATATAGCCTAGGCTATATCCCTGTCCCCGTCGTTCGCATATCGCGACGGGGACTTTTAAATTTCTGGACTAAACTCAGAGTAGCTCGCTAGCGTTGCCTCGAAAATTGTGGCATCTTTCTTATTTAAATACTTTTTTACGTAGTAGTAGCCGAGCCTATAGCCACTCCAGCGAGGAATTTTACTGTCTCCCGTGTAGAAGACAGTGTCGTAGTCGTATTGCTCGCTGCTGAACATGTCTTTAAGCTGCGTGATAATGCCGTCTATCGTGCCCTGATCAGTATTTTGCATCTCCTTAAGGAAAAACTGCTTCTCTTCACTCCCTCGCTCATCTATTGCGGCTTCTTCTAGTACAATAGCAAGACCTTCGAGTATGGCTCCATCGAACAGCGTCTTGGAATACTCAGGTAGCTTCTCCCAACGCAAAGAGTGCGACATTTCATGACAGACTGTCTCAAACACTAGGTTTTCACTGATAGGTCTTTCATGGCTGTCGAGTACGAGTATTATGAGCTGGGAATTGTACGTTCGACCACTGATGCCATCCTCGGGAATTGTGCTCATGAGAAACGATGGAGTAGTTACGACAATATCTACGTCATAATCAAAGGCAAAATGCTTATTGATAAACTTTTCCGCTGAAGCAATTGCGTTTTCGATAGCTTTTATTTCATCGTTCGTAAACTTATCATTTGCGTTTGCAATATGTGTATTTAGCTTTCCCATGATATTGATTATAGCACTCCGCCATAATCAACCTGATCCCCATTAGCTAGCTCGACATTCTTGATACTTGCCAACGAGCCTGGAAAGCAGTCTCCATTTTCACTACCACGCCTAGCTTCAAACCAGCGTGCAATCATAGTAGCGAATGCCTGTGGATCGTGGACAGATCTAATCGAACGATTTAGCTTTGCAGGGGTTGCTGCATATATAGGTACATTATGGCCAGTACAGTCAGGGACTGCTGCCAACTTTGCATCCAAGTTTTACGAGGAGTTATTCTCAAAGCCCCTTGATGAGTGTTTTTTCTTAGCGAAAAACTCACTTCCAACAGAGCTTGAAAAAATAAATTACGTTATGACTGGTAGTTTTGAAAACAAGTACGACTCAACTTTACCTTTTACTAGCAATGGCTATGATGAAGCTGTTAAAAAACTTGAGAGACTTTTAAAACTAACGAAAGATCGCATTAATAACTTCAATGAGACGACACCAGACGATATAAGAAACAATACTGAAATTGATGAGATGATTTTTGAAAAAGAACTAAAAGAACTATCTGATGCTCTTGAAGAGACTCAAAGAGACAACGATACTGTATTGCCTGAAAACTCATAGTAAGTTCGATTACTTAATTGGGACAGGTCGTAACTGTCCGCCCTTGAGGATATGGTACACCCTATGAAACTCAGTATAGATACGGTTCCAATTCGACTCAATAAAGGTCACCAAAGCTAGAGCCCCACCTTGCGTGGGGTTTTAACTTTGGTGAGATTTCTGCAGGAAATCCGAACTCCGCAGTGGTTCGAATATCGTCATAATCTTTGATTTGACGGTATGTAGTTGATGTTATAACAAGAAGCAGGGCGGATTGCTATAACATCTTGCGTGTTTGTCCGTGAGGTCACATATACCAAAAACCAACCCCAGGTGATTTATCCTGGGGTATTTTGTATACTATATCCATGAAGATGTCCGACCGGCGCAAAGATCTGCGCCCACGCGAGAAGCTACAGGCTAGGGGAGCCGAAGCCCTGAGTGACTACGAGCTACTGATGGCTATTATCGGTAGCGGCAATGCCCAGGCCGATGTCACCAAGATCGCGCGCGACGTACTAAAAATCCTCAAGCGTGACCACACCCTCACAGTAGAATCACTCAGCCATGTCGCCGGACTCGGACCAGCCAAAATCGCCGAACTTGTGGCCAGCTACGAACTAGCTAGTCGTTACTTGATTGACCCAGAGCAGCCCATCATCGACAGCCCCGAAAGGGCAGTAGAGCAGCTATCGGACATCCGCGACAAAAAACAAGAATACTTCGTCTGCCTCACGCTCGACGGCGCCAATAGGCTCATCGCCAAACGCGTCATCACCATCGGCACACTCACCAGCAGCCTGGTCCACCCGCGCGAAGTCTTCGCCGACGCTATCACCGATCGCGCCGCCAGCATCATCGTGGCGCACAACCACCCCAGCGGCAATTTACAAGCCAGCGACGCCGACAGAGCCGTCACCGAGCGACTCCAGGAGGCCGGCGAACTACTCGGCATCAAGCTCCTCGACCACATGATCGTCACCGCCAAATCCCACGCCAGCATCGTGTGATTTATCTCTGTTTTTGGGGTATAATATAGACATGCAAGATATCGACGAAATCAGCAAAAAACGAGCCATCGAGCTTTTTGGAAGCAGCCAGCTGTCATCTTTTGAAGTCGGTACGACCCGAGGCCTGCAGCAGATTCACGCGTATCTTTTTGGCGACCTATACGACTTTGCAGGCAAAATTCGCAAAGTAAATATCAGCAAAGATAATTTCCGTTTTGCCAATTCCATCTACCTAGACGATGTACTAAAAGGCATAGAGGCCATGCCAGAAACCACCTTCGAACAAATCATAGAAAAATACGCCGAAATGAACATCGCTCATCCATTTATGGAAGGCAATGGTCGAAGTATGCGAATATGGCTAGATCTGATCCTAAAAAAACACCTAGGCAAGTGCATCGACTGGTCCAAAGTTAGCAAAAACGACTATTTCGAAGCTATAATTCGCAGTCATGTAAACGACCTAGAGCTACGAGAACTCCTGCGCGGCGCCCTGACCGACAAGATCGACGACCGCGAAGTCTTCATGAAAGGTATAGAGCAGTCCTACTACTACGAAGAGTTAGACGACTACAAAGGCTAGCGATCTCTATCTCTGTTTTTGGGGTATAATATAAATATGGATACAGTCAACAAACTAGTTATTTACCAGGCGGCCGATGGGGCGATAGAGCTACCTGTCGATGCTAAGTTGGAGACGATTTGGGCGACTCAGAAACAAATCGCCGAGGTTTTTGGTGTAAATGTACGAACAGTCAACGAGCACTTGGGCAATATTTTTGATACCGACGAGCTAGACAGAGATTCAGTTATCCGGAATTTCCGGATAACTGCTAGTGACGGCAAAACTTATGACACAAAACACTACAACCTAGACGCCATCATTTCCGTTGGCTACCGCGTCAATTCCAAAAACGCTACGCACTTTCGTAAATGGGCCACCGCCACACTCAAACAATACATCACCTCAGGCTTCGTTATCGACAAAAAGCGCGTCGAGCACAATCTATCACAATTTACGCGTGCCCTAAATGACCTCAAACTACTATCAGAAAACGTCGAACAAGTCGGCTCTAGCGAAGCCACCGACCTCGCACTAGCATTTGCCGCCACCTGGCTATCGCTCGATGCCTACGATAAATCAGAGCTACCAAGCAGCGGCACTATCAAAAAAGCCGTCGACATCGGCGCCGGCGAGCTAGAGGCCGAACTCCACAAACTTCGCAAAGCCCTGATAGCAAAAGGCGAGGCTACCGACATATTCGCCACCGAGCGCACCAAAGGCGGCCTATACGCCTTGTTTGGCAATGTCTTCCAATCTTTCGCAGGCGAAGACGTCTATCCCACAGTCGAAGAAAAAGCCGCCCACTTGCTGTATTTCGTCGTCAAAAACCACGTCTTCGTAGACGGCAACAAACGCTCCGGCGCCTACGCCTTCGTCTGGTTCCTCCAAAAAACCGGCCTGCTCAACATCCACGAGATCAGCCCCCAAGCCCTCACCGCCATCACCCTGCTAGTAGCCGAGAGCAAACCCGAAGACAAAGACAAAATGGTCGGCCTGGTGTTATTGATGTTGAAAGTGGATAATAGGAGATAGCATGGATAAAAAATCGCTCACCGAAACCGAAATTCGCACTCGCTTCATCACTCCGGCGATTCAACAAGCCGGCTGGCCGGTCGAGTCTATGCGCGAGGAGTTTTACTATTTTACAAATGGCCGCATAGAAGTGCGCGGTAAAACATCTATCCGTAAGAACCCTAAGTACGTAGACTATCTTTTAACCAGACACGATGGCACCAACACACCGCTCGCCATAGTTGAAGCAAAAGACAACAATCACAATGTGGGAGACGGCATGCAGCAGGCGCTTGATTACGCTGAAGCGCTTGATGTGCCATTTGTATTTACCAGCAACGGCGATTCATTCATGTGGCACGATAGGACAGGGCTACTACCAAAGGTCGAGTTCGAAATCGGCCTCAATGATTTCCCGAGCCCCGAAACACTGAACGATTTATATAAACGCTGGCGCGGTCTCGACACGACAGACTCTATCGACGCAGTTAATACGCCATATCACGAAGACGGCAGCGGTAAATCGCCTCGCTACTATCAGCGCGTTGCTATCAATCGCACGATAGAGGCTATAGCTAAGGGTCAGAAGCGCATTCTGCTCGTCATGGCCACTGGTACCGGCAAAACCTACACGGCCGCTCAGATCATCTGGCGATATTGGAAAGCGCCAACACATGACAATAAACAAAAGCGTATTTTGTTTCTTGCCGACCGCAATATCCTTGTCGATCAGACTAGGACTAACGATTTTAAGCATTTTGGCTCCGCTATGACCAAAATCACTGGTCGCAACATCGAGAAAGAATACGAAATCTACCTAAGCCTGTATCAGGCAATATCTGGAAATGACGAAGCTCGCAACGCCTACAAAGAGTTTTCGCCAGATTTCTTCGACCTAGTAGTTGTCGACGAATGTCACCGCGGTAGCTCAAATGAAGACAGCAGTTGGCAAGAGATTTTGAGGTATTTTAGTAGCGCAACTCAAATCGGCCTAACTGCGACGCCGGTCGAAACCAAACACGCCAGTAGCTCACACTATTTTGGCGACCCTATCTACACGTATAGTCTCAAAAACGGCATCGATGACGGATTTTTGGCGCCATACAAGGTGATTCGAGTTGCGACAGACGTAGATACTTTTGGTTACCGCCCAGGGGAAGGTGACACGGATGACGATGGCAATGAGATAGAGGACAAAGAATACACCACCAAAGATTTTGACCGCAAGCTTATTCTGCCTCAGCGCGACCAAGAAGTGGCAAAATACATCACCAAATTCTTAGAAAAAACCGACCCCTACGCCAAAACCATTGTCTTTGCGCGTACTATCAACCACGCCGAGCGTCTGCGTCAAGCGTTGGTAAACCTCAATCCAGAAAGAGTACGCGAAAACAGTAAATACATTATGCGTATCACTGGTGACGATGAACTAGGCAAAGCTCAGCTCGACAATTTTATTGACCCAGAGTCACGCTATCCGGTCATAGCAGTTACAAGCAAGCTTATGACCACTGGTGTCGATGCTCAGACCTGCAAAGTAATTGTGCTAGATAGCAATATCGAGAGCATGACGGAATTCAAGCAGATCATCGGTCGTGGCACGCGTGTGCGCGAAGATTACGGCAAAACATACTTCACCATCCTCGATTTTCGCAATGTCACCAAATTGTTTGCCGACCCTGACTTCGATGGAGACCCGGTTAAGGTATACGAGCCCAAAAACGAAGATGATTTTACGACTATAGTAGAAACGATAGATGAACCTGTCGACGAACCTGGCTATGGTGAGCCGACAGATGGGGGAGACAGTACCGTAGAAGATCCTGGCAACGGTGGCGGCTACATTCCAGAGCCGGGGAGTGGCGGCGTTGGTGTGGTTGTTGAAAAAGTGAGGCGCCACACGATTGAAAAAATTGGTGAATTGGAGCCAAATATCG
>CALMYZ010000074.1 GCA_937873745.1 uncultured Candidatus Saccharibacteria bacterium
ATAACCCTTTGTAGTAACCTCTGTAACCACATCTGCCATATCTAAAACTCCTATAATAATTGCTTTGCTTTAAATATAGCACACACCACTAGCGCACCCAAACTAGCTATCTTGAACATGGATGACGGTATGTAGTACCATAAGCTTAATGGTTAATAAAAAGGAAATTTAGATATAATGGGTATTTTGGATACAATCAAAGATAATTTCACTCAAGGCGGCGTAGTAGTACAGCTCGCAGCTCAGCCAATTATCGCTCGAGACACCCCTCACAGTGTGGTAGTAAGGGTATCTTCCACCGCCCATAAAGCCCATCAAATACTCAGTATACGAGTAGCCCTGGAGCAGCAAGATAGAAGTGTGGCCAGTACCAGGGTTGGTTACGGCAACCAGACAGAGATTAGAAATATCATAATAGCTCAGACGGAGAATACTGAGTCTTTCAGCCTAAATCCTGGTGAAGTTCGTGACATACAACTAACCCTCTCCTTGCAAAATGATGCCAGCGAAGGGTTTTTTGGCAAACTAGGTGCTACCATGTCACAGCTTGGCGAATCTCTCGGTGTCAATGATCGCAACTATTTCCTGGTCGCGACCGCCAACGTCAAAAATGTAGCCATAGACCCAAATAGCCGCATACCTGTTCAATTGATAGATATAGCCGCACCACCAGCTCCGATAAGCTAGCTTCTGCTCCAAACAAAAACCTCCGCTACTTGCGGAGGCCTAGTTTTGCGACAACTTCTTTGTACGCTTCGAAGTCTTTACGCTCGAGATATTTCAAAAGGCGCTTTCGCTTGCCTACCATCTGGATCAACCCGCGACGAGCCATGTGGTCGTGCTTGTTGGACTGTAGGTGTAAAGTCACCTCTTTGATACGAGCTGTCAAGATAGATACCTGAGCCTGTGGGCTACCGACATCGTTCTTTGAAACCTGAGTCAAAGCAATTGCCTGTGATTTGTTCTCTTTAGTAATCATCTGTGTGATTGTAACAGATAACTAGCTAAGTATCAAGTTGTTGCTCGGTATTTGAGAAATAAGCTATGCCCATATCGTAGCCGATGATAGCTGCTCTCTCTTGGCGCTGCTCTCTGGTGAGGTCGGTTAATATAACCCCTTCGTTCACGACAGCAGCTACATTAACTCCCTCCATACAGACCTGAATATCGTGATCACTAGCACTAGGATTATAATATCTAGCCATATGTTCAAATATCCAGCGAGCTATATCGACGTCGTCGAATTCGTCACTATTATCAGTTAGATGTTCGGGTGATTTATTCATTAGCTATATTATATCATAAAAATTGTTATATACAAAATACATCTAGTTTTACAGCGACATATCCCCGATACTAGCCCGACGCAGTGCCGAGCAATACGCCCCCGCACCTAGCTCACGACCAATATCCTCAGCTAAACTCCTGATATACGTACCACTACCGACATGCGTGCGAATCTTTAGTTCTGGATAGC
>CALMYZ010000075.1 GCA_937873745.1 uncultured Candidatus Saccharibacteria bacterium
CCCGACGCTCGCTATCGCGTCCATTTGCCTGAGTCGCCAACATACCGACGGCCGTCAAAGTGACCAAGATAGTCATCACAGAGATAGCTATCACCATCTCTACAATAGTAAAACCAAGATAATTTCTCATACTATAATCATAAGTATTTTTGACAAATCTCGCAAGTGCTAGAGCTCAAGTGGCTCTTGTTCTATGGCGATACGAAACTTATCACGCACCGCACCGATGATTTCGCTACGCGCAGCATCTAGATCGCTATACGACGAGGCGCTCTCGTTTATCAGCACCAGGCAGTTTTTGTCGTGGACGCGTATGCCGTTTATCAGCTGACCTTTTTTGCCGGTCTGCTCGATTAGCCAGCCGGTCGGTATCTTGTATCGTTTGTCGCCCATCTCGTAGTGAGGCGTGTCGTCGTATTCTTTGAGTAGTTCGTTCAGCTGCCATTCGTCGATGATGGTGTTTTTGAAAAATGAGCCGGCATTTGGTAGCTTGGCTGGGTCGGGTAGTTTGTCCTCGCGGATGGCTAGTACCGCATCTCGGATGACTTGAGGGGTGTAATGACTTATTTGATGCTCGTCTAGATAGGTCTGGAGTGTACTATAAAAAGGCGGCTCAGGGTTGGATTTGTGCAGTCTCAGGGTGACGTCTACTATCGTATACAGACCCTTGGCTTCACCGCGAAAGATGCTGTCGCGATACGAAAATTTACATTGTTGATTGGTCTTGGTGACCACAAAGCCCGCCTGATGGTCGTAGACATTTACAAAGATCAGCTTGTCGGCAATTTCCTGGCCGTAGGCACCGATATTTTGTACCGGAGCCGCCCCGACGGTACCGGGTATGCCAGACATTGCCTCGATACCGCTCAGGCCCATCTCGACAGTTTTTTTGACGACATCGTCCCAGTTTTCGCCAGCCCCCACTTTGATAGTTGTGCCGAAGATATCATCACTCTCTACCTCAAAACCCGGGATGCGCATACGCATCACTATACCGTTGAAGCCCTCGTCTTTGACGATAGTGTTGCTGCCGCCACCGAGCGTAAAGACCGGCAGATTTTGCTTCTGGGCATTGAGGTGGAGTTGTCTGACGTCTTCTTTACTAAAGACATCGGTCATGAAACGGGCATTGCCACCGAGTTTCATAGTAGTGAAGTTTTTGAGAGGTATGTTTGTTCTTACGTCCATATAGCTTGTATTATAACAAAAAATGAACCAGATCTCTGATTCATTTACATATGGTACACCCGGTACGATTCGAACGTACGACACCTGGTTCCGAAGACCAGTGCTCTATCCACTGAGCTACGGGTGCGTACATGATATTGGAGGGCCAGGAGGGGCTCGAACCCTCGACACCCTGCTTAAGAGGCAGGTGCTCTAACCAGCTGAGCTACTGGCCCGTGTCAGCTTTTAACTCTACAGACTATAACAAACAGAGGCCGATTTGTAAAGATTTACAGTACAAATCGGCCAAGTTTTCTACTGTATAGGGTTTTGCGGTGGGGTTGGTGGAGTGTTTTGGTATGGATCTTGATTCTGGACCGGAGCTTGCTCTATAGGCTGCTCTGGAGCCTGGGGTTGCGCTTGTTCAAACTGCTGTGGTTGGGTTGGCTGATAAGCCTGGGCTTGAGGTTCGGCTACCGGTGGATACGGCTGTGGTTGCTGCTGATCTACAGCAACTCCACCCTGCCAGGTCGAACTGTCGAAGGCCAGCCAGGCTAGCCAGACTACCGTAGCAAAGATATAGAGAAGTACGAAGGCGCTGCTCTTGCCCAATTTTTTGCCGATTTCTAGCGCAGCCATGACTATGAATACCAGTGCTGCTATGTTTGCGATAGGTACAAACATGAGTATCGCCCAGAATCCCTTTTGGCCGCCAATTTCAAGCATTTTCCAGTTGTTATATATGGGCACCCAGGCTATCCACTGCTCGGCACCAGCCTTTTTGAAGATTCGTCCAAGTAGAAATGACGACACGACGTAGGCGACTACGGTTGCTATCAGTATAAACAAAAGCATAGACATGGCGGCGGCCATAGCCATAGCTGGATCTGCTCCACTAGTTGCTGTTGTTGTTGTGCTATATGGCTCGATGTCCATAAAAAACCTCCCTAATATCTTATTACTCATGATTATAGCACGTGCTATAGTGATATCAGTATGAAAATTCTCAACGGTTCAGATTTGGCAGATTTTATCAAGGAGCGACAGGCCAAGCAGGTGCGCAATCTGCGCCAGCAGTGGAAGGTGGCGCCGCGACTCGCCATCGTCAGTACGACGGACGACCCTGTGACGGACAAGTATATCCAGCTCAAGCAAGCTTACGGCGCCGATATCTTGGTAGACGTCGATGTCTACAATATCAGCCAGCCAGAGGTCAAAGGCAAGTTGCGGCAGCTAGGCAGCGATAACTCCGTTCACGGTATTATCGTCCAGCTACCACTAGCCGACCCTAGCGAGACAGATGATTTACTGGCTTGTATCGAGCCTAGCAAGGACGTAGATGGTCTATCTGGACATGGCAATTTCACACCAGCTACACCCACGGCGATAGATTGGCTACTAGTCGGCTACGGGGTAGAGCTAGCCGGCAAGAAGATCGCCATCGTCGGTCACGGCAGGCTTGTCGGTGCGCCACTAGCCGAACTCTGGCGCTCGCAAGGGAGGGATATTACGGTTGTCGACGAAGATACAGATATATTACCAGATGAATTTCTCGAGTTTGA
>CALMYZ010000076.1 GCA_937873745.1 uncultured Candidatus Saccharibacteria bacterium
CGTAACGGTCCGGTCGGCAAGGTCGAGCTCTACTTCCACCCAGAGCGCCTACGCTTCATGTCGCTCGACAAGCGCCACGACTAAACGAAGCCTCTCGTGCTATAATTAGGCTTATCGTATGAAGAATCGAACGACTGTATCTATCGGCCTATACAAATGGCGCTACAAAATCGCCTACACCGCCATGGTGCTGATATTTATCAGCTTACTACTGCTAGTCGGCCTAGCTATCCCCGGCGGTCTCAACGAAAAAGAGATGGCAGCAGCTGTTGCCAGTAGTAGCCTATCACTGTCTAACTTTTCACCCCAAATGGCCATAGATCTGCCTTATCAACTACTCCAGCGAGGTATCATTGAACTGCTCGGCGTATCTGTACTGTCGATAAAACTACCAACTATCGTCATAGCCGCATTATCCGGCGTAGGCCTCCTTTTACTTCTACGCACCTGGTTCCGTCGAAATATAGCTATTTTGACAGCCCTGATGGCATTTACTATCGGGCCTTTTCTGCTATCTGCTCAGACCGGTACACCAGAGATTATGTATATATTTTGGCCGGTTTGGATACTATATATCGCGACGCTCATATCTCGTGAGAGCAAGCCCAACCCAGCCCTCAAACTAGTACTTCTATTACTTATAGCTGGTAGTCTGTATACACCGCTGAGTGTATACGTGCTTATTGCCGTACTGATATCTATCGTCATCCATCCTCGACTACGACACATCGTCAGCAATCTTAACAGACTTTGGCTAGCCATAGCTATATCCGTAGGTATACTGGCTATATCACCGCTAATCATCGCTATCTTCAGGGAGCCGTCTATCCTGGCTCAGCTGTTCGGAGTTCATCAGGGTATAGATATAACCGCCAGCTTCGGCGTACTGGTATCTCAATACCTAAATTTCACAAGCCCGATTGCCGATTCGATCCTAACACCAGTCTACAGCCTGCCAGTCATCATCATGACCTTCATAGGATTGTATAGTCTAATAAAAATAAATCACACAGCCCGTAGCTATATCTTACTCAGCTGGATAGTCCTGCTTATCCCTGTTATCTTCATCGACCCCCAAACAGTGGCGATAACCTTCATACCAGCTGTCCTATTGACAGGCTACGCCCTAGATTTGATCATTAACTCTTGGTATCAGATATTCCCGAACAATCCATACGCTAGGGTGGCTGGTCTGATTCCTATCGTCATATTCATCGCCAGTATCTCGATCTTTAGTGTCGATAGATTTGTCTACGGGTATATTTACGGCGCAAAACCGCATATATTTTTGACTGACGTATCTATACTAACCAAAGAGGCGAGTGCCAATAAGCCGGACTTCGTACTAGTATCCAGCAACGAGAAAGACTTTTACGATCTACTGGTGAATAGAAATAGCCCACTAGAAGGAGTCGAGCTAAAGACTGTCGAAACATTTGACGAACTTACAGCAGGTAAGTCTACCTTCGCAACCCGGTCTGCAGCTCGATCAGCCAAAAACTTACCAGCCCCAACCAAGATACTGACAGACGCCTCTAGCCACAGTGCAGATCGCTTTTACATCTACAAAACAGCCGCCAAATAGAGTATACTTGTAGGAGATTATACTTAATTGATGGAGGAAAAGTATGGCTTTTGACCAGATGAAGATGCTAAATGACCTACGCAAAGCACAAAAAGACCTAAAGAAACAAAAGGTTGTCGTAGCAGCCGGTGGCGAAGATGATGATCCAGCGGTAGAAATCACTATCAACGGCGAACTAAAAGTCGAGCAAGTCAAGATCAACCCGGAGTACGTCGACCTAGACGACATCGAAGAGCTCGAAGGCTGGATCCAAGACGCTATTCGCGATGGTATGACCAAAGCCCAAGAAATCGCTGCGGAGAAGATGAAGCCCCTCATGGGCGGACTCGGCAATCTTGGACTATAGACAAGATGTCGCAGCCGCTCCTGCCCCAGGCGTTACTTCAGCTTATCGAGCATATCGGTAAGCTACCTGGCGTCGGCCCACGTACGGCCGAACGCTATGCTTATTTTTTGCTGCGCGAGTCGGCTAAAACTTCAAAAGACCTAGCTTCCTCACTAGAAAAACTCCACAGCAGTATAAAAACCTGCCCGGTGACCTTTGCTCTAATATCGAGCGACCAAGATATCTCTCCGTTATATAGCGACTCTGAGCGCGACAAGACCGTCATAGCTGTCGTAGAGGAGCCGCTAGATATCATCGCTCTAGAGCGCACCAAGCAGTTCAAGGGTACCTACCATGTACTAGGCGGGGCAATTTCACCAATAGACGGTATCGG
>CALMYZ010000077.1 GCA_937873745.1 uncultured Candidatus Saccharibacteria bacterium
TTGAATAGTCCACCATTTGGTAAGGCTCTACCATTGTTATGATATACACTTTCCAACATATCATTCATATATTCCTTACTGCGAAGATAATCCCTTTTGCTGATTTGTACACCATCTTTGATATATTTTCTCTGGAGGAGCGTACCGTCCGCACTATATAGGAACTGTAACTCGTCGTTTTCTTGACCTACGACCTTATACGCCAAGTTGAGGTAGTTGTAGTAGAAGGTCAGCTTCTTGTTCGGATCGTAGGTCATATTGCCGCCAGTATCGTAAGTGTATAGTCCCGATGAACTTTGCTGCTGAAATCCCTCCGTATATTTCGTCTGCGGACACGGCCCTGGGTATGTGGTCACTATTGGTGCTGTACATGTTGGTGATGGAAGTTTTAGACTATCTATGATGACCGTATTGGGTGCATACAAGTCCAAATTTACATCACAGCTGACCGTGGTATTGTTGATGCGTATCTCCTGGCTCGCTGCATAGGTGATATCTCTATCTATCTCTGCGGGCAGTGTGATCACATCGGGACATGGTGCTTTATCGACTACTTGAATCAGCCTATTACTACCCGATGCATAGACGTAATCTAAGCTGTCTATCGTAGCTACCTGATAGCATTGGTCGTGAATATGTGCCCGTTGTACCATGCCCTGTCGATCTAGCTTCAGGATATTACCACGGCTATCGTACTGAAATTTTTCGTTGTACTGATTGAGCAGACTATATGCCCCAGCAGCGATCTGGCCGTGTTTGGCTGTCGTCACTCTATTGAGATGGTCATACATGTACGAGTAGGTTTGGTTATATTGATTGGCATGCCACCACTTTAGAGTTGTGATACTCCCATTCTGCCTAGCGGGTACACCACTGCCCGGCATCGTCGCATTGTAGTCTATACCTAGTGCAAAAATATCATTGTCTGGAGAAGAAGAAGTAGTGCCATTTGTAGTGGTTTGCTTATTAATATCACATGGATCTATATTGGATAGATAGTCAGATGATAGTGTATTGATAGCTGTAAGCCATCCTTGAGCATTATAAGTATAGTCCAAACTTTGTAGGTATTGATTCGTTCCAGTGGTCGTAAACCTACCCAAATTACGCTCTGCGATTTGATTTTTATGGTCGTAATTATATGAGGCTGTTGTAACTTCTGGATTGCTATTTAAGGTCACCTTGTCAAAGATCTTCCTTCCTTGGGCATCGTAAGTATAGTTGTTGACATGGGCCACACCATTGGCTCCTGTTATGACATGGCTCTCGGTGGTGATGTTATCTGCAAAGTCATAGCTATACGTCTTCGTCTCGCTGCCACCTAGGTGGTTGGTGATATTTTCGGCGCTCCCCCTGCCATAGATATCATAGTTATATTCTGTTTCTACCCAGTTGGCATTGACGGCATTGTCTTCTAGCACTTTGATACGCGATTTTTTCAGCTTGCCCTTGTATATAGGCGCACTATTGGTCGTTGAGCCATTGTATC
This sequence comes from uncultured Candidatus Saccharibacteria bacterium, assembly GCA_937873745.1. GTDB lineage: Bacteria > Patescibacteriota > Saccharimonadia > Saccharimonadales > Saccharimonadaceae > CALMYZ01. Next base: position 1,490 of record CALMYZ010000077.1, read on the forward strand.
CATCGTAAAAGTATTCTTCGAGGAGTGTGCTGATGGTTGGCGTTTCGGTCGTGCCCGGCTCGGCTCCCGTGAAGTA
>CALMYZ010000078.1 GCA_937873745.1 uncultured Candidatus Saccharibacteria bacterium
TCCAGCAGCAATACAATGAAACTTCTCATGTAGTAAATAGTCGAGATGGCAAGCAGGCTTGTGATAATGAGGCTGTTATTGATGAGGGTAGTTCGTATCGCGGTACGAGTGATTGCGTGGTGCTAGGTAGGTATATCGTGCTCGGTGAGTCCGGAGGCTCTGCCTATACTAGCGGCAATGTCATCGGTCATCTGAAATCTGGACAGAGCGAGGACTTTAGTGACAGTGATATGGCGGCTCTAGGTAAATATGTTTTGACTGAGCAGCCATCCGGCGATAGCCGTAGTTTTGCGTGGGACACTAGGGTGAATGGTATTGTGTCGATAGCTATACTTAGGTCTCCGGTGAGCGGCAGTATAGTAACCCTATCTTCTTCTGGTACGACTAAGAAGTCTGTAGGCGAGCTGGTCAAGGGCGAAATAGACGAAGGTGGATTTACCAAGGAGCGAGTAGTTTGTCTACAGCCAAACGGACTAATCTCGCCGGTGACTAGAGGTATCAAGATCGGCGCACTGGCATCTGGACCAAATTCAATTACATCACTAGATGAGGGTGATTGTTAATGCTTGGTCAGCGTGGCGACACTCTCATAGAGGTTATATTCGCCTTTACGGTATTCGGTATGCTGGCTATTGGGGCCATCGCTACTATGAATCAGGGTACAGCCTCAGCGCAGCGCACACTAGAGATCACTCTGGTGCGTCAAGAGATGGACTCTCAGGCGGCGGTGTTGCGATATATCAAAGCCGAAAACCCTAGTGGTTGGAGTGAGCTGGTTGATAGGGTGCCTACCGATACACCAACAGAGTTCGGAAAATTGACAGATGACGACAACTCTTGCCCAGCTTTACCAAGCAGAGCTATTGTGATGAATCCTTTGTCTGGTGCGGTTAGCGAAAAGAAGCCAGAGCTTATCTCGGCCGACAGCCCTACTGTATATTCTAGAGTCGTAACTACAGACTCTGAGACAGAGAGTATAGGCGAGGATGGAGAAGTCGTGACCACTACCAGTACAGATGTTTCGACGTATGGTATGTGGATAGAGCCTGTTCGAGACGACTCCTTTATAGATTTTCACATCAGGGCGTGTTGGCAATCTGTGGGCTCGAATAAACCAGTCTACCTGGGCACTATAGTGAGGCTAAATGTATGATAAATTATAGGCATAGCCAAGGATTTACTCTTATCGAGTTGATGCTCTCCATGGCGTTTATATCTGTCTTGCTGGTGTCTATAGCGATGCTAACTATCAGCATATCCCAGCTGTACAACAGAGGTATGACTCTTAGGGAGGTAAATCAGTCTGGCTCTGCTATCAGTACTGATATACAGCGCACCATTATGAGTTCGTCTACGCGCGCGATTAAAAAGGACAAGAATCTAGTCATCGCGCCGGGTGGCGGTCGGGTCTGTTTTGGTAACTACAGCTACGCATGGAACAATGCCAGTACTATATATGGTGAATCGGGTGACGGTAGCGTCAAAGAGGCCTATAGTATGTTCAATCACTATGATACTACCAGTAGTCGGTCTGGTGAGGTGATAAAATTGGTCAAGGTTCAAGGCGATAGTATATGTCAGTATGGACCAAGTGGTGAGCCTGAGGATAGCCCCATACCGGTCGGTGCGGTTGAGCTGTTGGGTGACAGTAAATCAACTCTAGCTATCCACGAAATGGGATTTAGCGGTATTGACGAAGAGACGACGGCAGGTCTATTTACCGTCTATTTCAAACTGGGCACTGATAGCTCGGCGATCGACAGTGCTGGTTGTAAGTTGCCAGGCGACAGTGGAGCGAATGCTGATTTTTGTGCTATAAACGAGTTTAAATTTACTGTTCAGAGTAGATTGAGATAGGAGGTGAGCGTGAGTATCAAGCATAATAACGAGTCTGGAGCGGTGTCTATCTTTGTGGTTGTCTTTGCTGCGATATTTATAACCATAGTTACAGTTGGATTTGTTCAGGTGATGCTGAAGGGCCAACAGGAGGCTATGGTAAGCGATTTGTCTCAGAGTGCTTATGACTCAGCTATGGCTGGGGTGGAGGATGCCAAGAGGGCTCTTAGGAATCCTGAGGTCGTGTCCGCCCTAGGCGATAGTAGTTTTACGAAAACCTGTCGCACGGTGCCGGATATTATGGTTAATGGATCTAGGGTTGGTAGTGAGGGTAAGAGTGGGCCGGAGACTATGGTGCAGACTAGCAAGGAGGCTGGTGGAAACGACCTAGACCAGGCCTATACTTGCCTGATGCTTGAGATGAAGACGGATGATGTCCAGTCATCCCTAGAGAGTGATGGTCAGGCTATTGTACCGCTCAAGACTACAGGTGGTGCTGCAAAGAGTGTAACTATTCGGTGGTTCG
>CALMYZ010000079.1 GCA_937873745.1 uncultured Candidatus Saccharibacteria bacterium
TTATACATGAAAGTATCCGCAGGACTCAGTCGTAGCCAAAAACTGGCGCTACAGAAAACTATGGAGGAGTGCGCCAGTATCCTGGCTCCAAAGAACCAAGAGATGGTACGCGAAATGCTCTCACGGATTATCTTATCCCACGGAGCGAGCCAGCGGGGCGCATTTACCGCGCTGCTCGATGAAGTTGGCAGTGGCGACACCGTCATCGCTATTGAGGTACTATCCTCCCGCAAGAACAAGGAGCACACCTACCAGGTATGCGACATCCGTGAAGTGGTTTATTACATACAACACCTTCGCAGTAACAGCAGAGAGTTGATCACGGCAGAGTACGTGGAATACTGCATGGAGCGCCTAGGAGGCCTACATACAGTCATGGACATGTACCGAGAGTCTAGCGTATTACTGTAGGTAGGTGTCAAAAGGATACCCCCGACCCTCTCTGTAGCAGTGCTACATTGCGGGGTCGGGGGTTTTCAACTTTAAGCCCAAAAACTACTCAGAAACTAGATTTGCCCACTGCTATACAGCGTCAGCACCATCACCACCAGCATCATCGTACCGACACCCTTATACAAGCCATGATGACGATACCAGCTACGCTGTAGCGAGCGCGGCAACTTCTTGCGGTAAGCATGTGCCACAAAAGACACCAGAGCCACTATCATCAGCAAGACAAAGCTAGCCAATACCGCTGGACTCATCGTCTGGAGATTGTAGCCTAGCCGAGCCATCGGCGACATCGCTATCGAGCCGACACTAGACTTGGCGTCGAAGTTACGCGATACACCAGCTACGACAGCCTTGTCTTGTACCGGATTAGCATACATCGCCACTGTTATCTGCGCCGTCTTACCCTCTAGCGTACCATGTATAGTGCCGAAGCCGACCTCTGTATATTTGCTGTCTAATATATTTTCCCTATGGCTATCCGAAGCCATCCAGGCCGCCACCACCGAACCATCTGTCGTGAAGTTTTTTGCCAAGTTTTCGCCGGCGTCAGTGTAAGCATACCCCACCTTGTCAAACCAAGCCCAAGGCTGCGTACCGTCTGGAGATGTATGATCCCAATATTGCTTTTCTAGCATATCCGCCGCCTTTAGTCGTGCCGCCTCCGACAGATCGTAGTTTATCTTGAGCGGAGTCAGCTCATGCGAGACCCGCTCTTTGTTGGTAGCAGCCAGCAGACCACCGCTCGTGATAGCTGACTTGTCACCCAGTACACTCCCTGTCGCAGCGTAGTTGTAGCCGCCCAAAAGCATAGCCACCGCCACCAGTACAGACGCCAGACCTTGTCGACGCACCAGATGAGGCCTATAGCTGTTTTTGCGATGCGGTAGAAACGTTAGCTTGACCTTGTGATGTATCTTTTTGTGAAACCGTGTTTGTTTTTTCTTTTTCACGATGCTATAAGTATACTCAATCTCCACAAAAAAAGCGAATATCTGCTTATGCTACAGATATTCGCTAGATATAAGACTCTCTACTACTATTCGCCAGCTGGTCGGATCATAGAGATGATAGCTACTTGAGCTACTGCCAAGCCACCGAGGAGCAATGACCAAGTGTTAAACCAGATCATATTGCCGGTGAAGTTTTCTACCATCAGTAGAGCTACTACAGAGCCGACCGCTACTAGACCTGCCAGTACGACGCCTGTCAGCTTGCGCTGCTCTTTGTCAGTAGCCGCGAGCTTGCGGATACCAGCTGCGCCCAAGCCTACGATCAGGATAGTCAAGATCAAGTTGACCAATGACCAGTCTTCCTTGCTGTCTTTGGCCGCCAAGACTTCCTTCTTTG
>CALMYZ010000080.1 GCA_937873745.1 uncultured Candidatus Saccharibacteria bacterium
CGGGGGTAGCGCGTCAACCAGACATATAGTCGAGCTGGCGTGCTACCCCTACGGAGCGGAGAACCTCTATTTCATACTTACCTGCTACACTGTCAAACTCGACGGATATACCGGAGTCTAGTGTAGCAAGCTATAGCCTAATTATTAACGTTCCCATACTTGATGAGCAATTGTCTTCACCTCTGTTGTACCAATGGTACGTCTCGGGCTGCAACTCCACACTCACCAGTGATGTTATCAATTTATCACAAAATGCTTAAAATGTCAAGATACATGACCACTTTTAGGCATAAACACAAGCTTTTTAAAAGAGTAAGCACTATATATGGCGTCTATAACTATACAAAAACACTATATAAAAAACTATTTGACTAGAGATGTCAACTACTGTATAAAGGATTACTATGCGTTTCGTTTGCGGATGGTCCGTAGAATAGAGCGCGAAGAAAGAGGCAAATATGCCTGTGAAAAAGAAAAGTGGCGTCTCCCAAGATGAGTGGCGGGAGGCCGGTAAGGTTCTCGACTTCATCGTAATCGGTGGGTTGCGGGTGCCTGAATATATCCGTGACTTGGCCTCATGGCTAGAAGGTCCTGGTTCTGGCGTCTCGACTGAGGAGATGGATGGCCTCTTCTGGGCGATGGTTCCGTCGAGACGGTCAAGGCTGCTGCCGAGAGTCTGCTGGAGCGCCGGAAGGTCAAACTCCACGTCCGGTCGAGGCTTGATGAGAATAATATCAAGCCTCGATGCGCAAGGGCGACGATTGAATCGGCTCTCCGGGTGATCCTGGAGCGTCGGATGTTGGCAGGTCGCGCATGACCTGGCTGGTGTACGACCTCGTCCAGGGCGTTCTCGGGTTATTGAAGCCCAGAGAGAAGCCGCGCCCCTTCGGTGAACCGCTAGACCACGTCTAGGCGACTCTCTTTCTTCGGGTGGGTCTTGGTGCTGCATTTATGCCGCCAAGACCCACCCAGCAACACAACCCCTCTTTTCAAGAGGTTATTTTTTTGCTAAAATGTATCGAGTATGGCCTCATCGTCTAACGGTTAGGACACCAGGTTTTCATCCTGGCAATCGGAGTTCGATTCTCCGTGAGGTCACCAAAGCTAGAGCCCTACCTTGCGTAGGGTTTTAACTTTGGTGAGATTTCTGCAGGAAATCCGAACTCCGCAGGGGTTCGAATACCGTCATAATCTTTGATTTGACGGTATGTAGTTGATGTTATAACAAGAAGCAGGGCGGATTGCTATAACATCTTGCGTGTTTCTCCGTGAGGTCACCAAGTCAGAACCAAAAACACTCATCTAATCGATGGGTGTTTTCTTATAGGGGTGCTACAATAGTAAACATGAGCATAATCTTTAAAAGATCAAAAATACTAGCAACTCTCGGTCCCTCGACCAATAGCCCCGAAAAAATATCTCAGATGATAGCCGCCGGTACAAACGGCTTTCGCCTCAATTTCAGCCACGGCAATTACGAAGAGCGCGATCAACAGATAGACTGGATACGACAAGCTAGCCGGGACGCGGGTAAGCCTGTAGCAATACTCCAGGATTTACAGGGGCCAAAGATTCGGCTAGGCAACCTGATAGACGATGTAACGGTCCAAAAGGGTGATATCTTGACACTGGACCATGCCGCCGGGCACGACGGTCTGACTATACCTGTGCAGTATAACTTAGCAGAGAAGGTCAAGGTCGGTGAGGCTTTGTATATTTTTGACGGCAAGATCCGGACGACTGTCAAAGAAGTAGTCAGCCCTACAGCGGTAACTGTCGAAGTGCAAAACAGTGGCGTGCTGATGAGTCGCAAAGGTATAAACTTGCCCGACACCGATTTTGCTGGCGATATCTTGACCAGTAAAGATATAAATGACCTGGAGTATGGCGCTACAAAAGACATCGACTATGTAGCCCTCAGTTTCGTACAGTCGGCTGATGACATAAATAGCCTTCGACAGAGGTTAGCCGAGCTAGATAGTACAGCGCACATCATAGCCAAGATAGAGACCAAGGCGGCTATCGAAGATAAGACATTGATAGAAATCGTCAAAGCTAGTGATGGCGTGATGGTAGCCCGTGGTGACTTGGCGGTCGAAGCTGGTGCCGAGATAGTACCGATAGTGCAGCGACGCATCATCGACCTCTGTCGTCGCTATGGTAAATTGAGTATCGTGGCGACTCAGATGATGGCTAGTATGGTGGATAATCCAGAGCCAAGTCGGGCCGAGGTGAGTGATGTGGCGGTAGCGACGATTTTGGGTGTTGACTGCCTGATGTTGAGCGATGAAACTGCCAATGGCTCCTACCCGGTGGAGGCGATTACCGCTATGAAAAAGACAATTCTTTATACCCAGGAGCATGCCGATGTCGCACCGGTGACTGACAAGGTGGCGCAAGCTGATTTTATACAACAAGATTCTATCAGTGGTGCGGCCGTCATCTTAGCTCAGCAACTAAAGGCTAGTGCGATTATCGCCGAGACAAAATCTGGAGCGACGGCCGACAATATCGCTTCTTATCGTCCAGAC
>CALMYZ010000081.1 GCA_937873745.1 uncultured Candidatus Saccharibacteria bacterium
AGGGCGATCGGCTATATGTCGTCGGATCGGATAGCGGTAAGTGGGTTGGATTTATCCAAGAAGATCAACTTAGCCTGATGATAGATAAATTGACCGTTAATTTAGAGATTCTAAACAAGGTCAAGAGTGGTAAATAAATGCTACATCATCTAAATTTACGAAAAAAACTCATTATCATGGGCTCGGTTATGGCGAGCTTGTTCTTGGTGGCCCTTGACCAGACTATAGTTGCGACTGCCTTGGGTAAGATTGTTGAAGATCTCAAGGCATTTGATAGTTTGTCGTGGATAGTGACGGCTTATCTATTAACTACGACCGTGACGGTACCAATCGCCGGTAAACTGTCAGACTTATATGGGCGTAAGAGATTGTTGCTAGTGGGTGTAGCTGTATTTCTGGTAGGCTCACTATTTAGCGGCGCTGCTAGTAATATCGAGATGTTGATAGTTGCTCGAGCTGTCCAGGGCGTCGGTGGTGGTATTATTACCGCCAATGCCTTCACTATTGTCGGAGACTTGTTTGCTGCGCGTGAACGTGGTCGCTGGCAGGGCTTGATAGGGGCGGTATTTGGGTTAAGTTCTCTGGTGGGCCCTCTGCTCGGTGGCTGGCTGACCGATGGTGTCACTATATTTAACACCACAACCGACTGGCGCTGGACTTTCTATATAAACATACCTGTCGCCATTATAGCTTTTGGTCTGATAGCCTATTTTTGTCCACCGCTACGGCGTGATAAGCAGCCAATCGTCGACTATGGCGGAGCTACATTGCTAGCGATTGCCCTGGCTGTATTCATACTCGCAGTCGATAATACTGAGATGATATTCTCCGGACTACTAAGCGCTACCGGGTGGAGTCTGGTTGTCTTGCGGATTATATTGTTTACGATTGTAGCCTTGGCGATTACTGGCTTTGTATTTGTAGAAAGAGCAGCACGTGAGCCGATCTTGCCGCTGTGGTTGTTTAAAAATCGTAATTTTGTATTGATAATCGGTATCGCTACGTTGTTTGGAGCTGGCTTTATGGGTGCGATACTGTATCTAACTCAGTTTAATCAACAAGTCTTTGGAGCTAGCCCTACGGAGTCTGGATTGATGTTGCTGCCGATGGTGGCCGGGCTGATGGTGACTTCGGTCGGCTCTGGGCAGATAATCGCACGGACCGGACGCTACAAGGTGTTTATGCAGGTTGGTATCGTCTTGGCTACTATCATGCTGGCTGCTATGACGACGCTATCTCCGGATACGCCGTACTGGCATGAGGCCATTATGATGGCCTTGCTTGGTGCCGGACTAGGTGCTGTCATGCCGGTCATTAGTTTGGCGGTACAAAATGAATTTTCTCACCATGAACTGGGTGTAGCTACTAGCTCATCTCAGTTGTTTAGGAGTCTGGGTTCAACTGTTGGTGTGGCTATTTTTGGAGCTATTTTGACAGCTGGACTAGCCACAGGGCTGAATTCAGGAGCGCAGGATCACGCCTATATAAAAATGCTTCAATCTAGTCCACTAGCTAGTCAGATGGGCGACATGTCCGACCCGAATACTTTGCTTGGTTTGAATATGCCAGACACTAGAGAGAAGATTACAGGCG
>CALMYZ010000082.1 GCA_937873745.1 uncultured Candidatus Saccharibacteria bacterium
GATGTGGAGATGGATGACAAGGGGTAAATAAAAAACACCCCCGGTAGCGACGATTCGGTAAAGAATCAAAGGGATGTTTTTTATCTGGAGGGACCACTGGGGCTTGAACCCAGGACACCCTGCTTAAAAGGCAGGTGCTCTAACCAGCTGAGCTATGGTCCCGCAACTATACAAAGATAGCACTTTATAAGGGGTTTTGTCAACGCTCACCCTTGGATTTTGATTTGGTAAACATGATTTCGATGATAGCGAAAACCAAACCACCAGCTACGATATAGCTAGCATAACTTCGTAGATTGTCGTATATAACCTGGCCGTCACCTTCTATCACTAGCCCCGAACCGACTGATTCTACCAATAACGCCACGGCTAGAGCCGCAAACAGTATAGACCCAAATATTCGCTGAGGCTTGCTGCTATAGGTGCTGCCACCGAGCATCAGTAGAAGCGCCGGAAAAACTGTCAAACAAACCGCTACGAGCGACTCAAGCGGCGGTTCTACCAGACCAACACCGGCGCCCTCTAGTATCATCGCGATATTCGCAGACCAGACACCGGCCAGTAGGCTACCGGCTGCCAAGCCCAAGGCTAGCAAGCCAAAACGACGCTTGCTTATAAACGCTGCCACGAACAAGCCAACGAACAATATAACAAAGATTACAGCTACAGCCATACTGCTATTGTACTACGACCCGGCGATTATCTGCCTAGGCGCCGATTTTGTCTTTTTTGTTGCGGCGCTTGGCGTTGCGCTCGATGTATTCGATGATAGGTGTCGCGACATCCCTACCAGTGACCTTTTCGACACCAAACCCGGGGCTAGCATTGACTTCTAGCACCAACGGACCGCGCTTGCTACGCATCAGATCAACACCGGCGACATTTAATCCCATCGCCTTGGCAGCCTTGATAGCCATCTTGCGCTCTTCTTCGGTTAGTTTGACTGACGTTCCCTCACCGCCCTTGTGTAGGTTTGAGCGAAAGTCATCGTCAAGACTTTGCCGTTTCATACTAGCAATCACCCGAGAGCCGACTACAAAAGCACGAATATCAGTACCGGCAGACTCCTCTACAAACTCTTGTAGTAGGATATTTGTGCCGTCTTCGTTGTGAAGATACAGCGCCTGTAAAGTCGATTTCGCCGCCTTTTTGGTCTCAGCCAGCACCACGCCATTGCCGTGAGTACCACGTGCTAGCTTGATGATAACCGGTGTGCCACCGATCTTTTCGATAAGGTCGTCGATGTCGGCAGTATTACGACTAAACACCGTCTTTGGAATAGCCACCCCAGCCTTAGCGAGGAGCTGCATGCTGCGCAGTTTATCACGCGTACGATTGATTGCTATTGAGCTTGATAGGGTATACATGCCCTGTGTCTCTAGCTGACGCACCATTGCCGTGCCATAGCGAGTCATATTTGAGGCAATACGAGGAATAACAGCATCAAACCTACCAAGGTCCTCACCACGATAGCTGACAGTCGGATTGCTCTGCTCGATTGAGGCGTAGCATTCGCGATACCTCACTACCTTGACTTCATGTCCACGAGCTTTCGCCACCTCCTTTAGCCGCTTTGTCGAGTAGTTTCCAGGTCCATTTGATAGAATAGCTATTTTCATATTTGTTCCTTGCTGCGTAAAAACACACTCATCACGTTACAGAATCGCATAGTGTTTGATTTTATTGTCATACTAATAGCTCCATTCTACATCATTATCTTCATTCAGTTCTACATTGACAATAAAGCGAGAGCGGAGCACGCGTCGACCGATCAGGAGTGGATAGCCCATTTCAGAGCGATCACTGAGCGTCAATACTACCGGGAATACTCTACCTTCGATCGAGATCCTCGTTTTTATACTATAACGATGTTGTATCTGACCGTTGGAGCTTCGTACTTTTTGGTCGAAGAAATCGGTTGTAGTGACCGTTCGTACCTCACCGTCTTTTGTCGACAGATGTTCGCCTGGCACCACATTAAATACCAGCTCTTTAGTGCCGTCTTCGTTTTCTCTGATATGAATATTCTCAGCATGGAGAGTCGATGAATAGGCACCTGTGTCGATCTTGGCAACGATGCGAGATACGCCAAGTAGCGATAGTTTCGCTGTGGCACGCCGACCTATCATACGAGTCGGCTGTTTACGTGCACGCGTATAGCGCTCTCGGACAGCACTTCCAAGCGCCTTATTGAAAGCAGCAATATTTTGTTCTACAAACGCGCCGGTGACAATCTGCGAACCTTGATTAACTTCCAGCACAAACGCTTTACCTGTTTCTTTGTCGATGATAATATCTACACCAGATACCTGCAAACTTGACGCACGACTGGCCTTTTTGGCAATTGCGATTAGCTTCTTTGGTGCTTTCTCAATATCAATATATTCTGCTCGTCCACCAGCCGATACGTTATTGAGATGCGATTCGCCCGATCCAACCCTCTTGATAATAAAGCCCGGTTCTTCGATATAAATACCCACCCGATAGTCGCCATCATTAACAACAAATCGCTGACACATAAAATGAACGTCCGGGTAGTCTCCGAGTATCGTTTGTGCTTCGTCAAAGCTTGAGAGAAAGTTCAATTTCCCCTTTGCACCGACGATGTCTTTTACAATAAATGTGGCTCCCAGACGATCCCCCCATCCACTAGCAAGGAACTTTTTTAATCGATCATTTCGACGGACGTAGACCGTCAGGGGTACGGCAACGCCTTCGCTCCAGAGTTTGAACATAGTGGTTAGTTTTGAAACGCCAACATTCAAGGATAATGAATCGATGAAAGGGACACCTTTAAAATGCAGGTACGTCGCAAGAGCACAGGCTTCTTCCGGCATTGCCTCCCAAGATTTAAGGTAAACAAAGGATGAGCTGGCGAGATCCACGCCGCTCACTGTATCGATAACGTGAGCCGAACCATCTTCCTCGATAACATAAGCGAGATTCTCGAGCGCAACCGTTAAAGTATCGTATCCCTCTAAACCACCTGCTTTTTTAAGGCGCCGCGCAAAACCAGCATACCGCGTGCTTTTATCTTCACGCTCCGATGGAAATACGAATGTTACAAACGGCTTATTCATGATCGGCTCCCGAAATCTCTTCCATATAGTTAAGCAAGGCATCCATCTTCTCATCGACCGCAGCCCCGATTTCTATCTGAGGCGTCTGGTTGACCTCTAAGATACTATGGGCTCCTGTTTCAGTGTTGATAATCAGATCAACTCCCGCAAACGCGCCCCGGCCTAGTAGCTTGGCAGCAGCTACCACATCGGCACGTACATCCTCACCGAGGGTATCAACCGGAACTACTTTGCCTTCAGCGCCCTGTGAGGTGTTATTGAGATGAGTATCGACATCACTACCCCGAGTCCGCTGCAAGACAAGTTTAACATCACCGCCAAATACTAAGCAGCGATAATCACAATCATTTGGGATGAACTCTTGGACAACAAACTGTATATGCTTATGCTCGTCAAGAATCGCCTTCAACTGGCCATAGTCGTGCACAAGGTGGTTGTTCTTACCCCCGTATCCATCAGCCGCTTTAACAATCAACGGAAAACTAAGTGGCGCCTTCTTACTCTTGAAAAATTTTTTTAATTCACGTCGACTACTTATGAAGGTATTCGGGATTGGTATAGTATTGTCTGCCAGTACTGCAATCTCTCCTACTTTTGTCATGGCTGGGAGTGTCAAAAGCTCTTCGCTAAAAAAAGGAATAGTGTGACGCTTTGCGTAGTGCGCGACAGCCAAGGCTTGTTGCTGAGATTTATACCATAACTCAAAGTAAATACCGTCAAATGACCGGACATCGCGGTCAGTTAATGACTCGGTGATAGACAATGCATTATCCTTAACAAGAATGTGAAGATCATTTAATGAACCCCGAAACAGTGCAAGTGAGCGATTATTGGCTTTGGTACTGAGGCGCTCAAACAGCATCTCGATATAACCGTACTTATGGTTTCTATAGCTAAAGAGTACCAAGATGTCTTTGGTCTTAACCATGTTTATCGCCCCCCTCTTTTTTGCGACAATGCCAACGCCTTTCCTGTATCGAAAGTGTCACGATTTGTCACAACAAGCTGCAACCTGCGTTCTGCAAGGTTTCTGACAAGTCGTCCGCAATCTGTTATCATAGCCATTTTCTCTGGCGATATTGCACGAAGCGTATTAATGCCGGTTGTTAGGTTGGACTTTTTCATAACTTTTGCTATATTATAGCACTAAAGCTTATATCAGTCAATAACCTTGGGCGTATTGACTATATCCATTATCATTGCCAGGGGCCTTCTCGGTGATCCAAAGAACAAGAAATATCATCGTCAAGATAAACCAAATGAGGCTCATTGCGCTACCCCCTCATTATACTATCCATGTTAGTACAAACTGAGTGTTTTTGCTAGAATAGTCCGCGTTTTTTGGCGCCTTCAAACAGTTCAAGAAGTTCTTTTTGCTTCTTCGTAAGCTTAGTCGGTGTATCGACGATAATTGACACGATATGCGCGCCGCGACGGTCCGAGCGAAGATGTGGCACACCGTGGCCAGAAAGTTTGAAGTCTGTACCACTCTGTGTGCCGGCCGGTACTTTCATGCGAACCTTGCCGTCGACTGTTTCGACATCTATCTCTGTACCGAGAGCCGCATCGACCATCGATATATGCTCATCACTGAGTATCAAATCACCTTCGCGAGTGAAGTGTTTGTGAGCTTTGACGCGAATATTGACATACAGGTCGCCGCGCGCGCCGTCACCAATCGCTTCGCCGCGCTCCTTGAGGCGAATAGTCGCACCGTCGTCTATACCGGCCGGGACCTTGAGGTTGATAGTTTGCTTGCGACGCTGAGTGCCCTTGCCGCGACAGACTGTACAGACTTTTTCTGGAATCTTGCCTTTGCCGTGACAGGTTTCGCAAGTGACGGCTTGTTGCATGGCACCAAACATCGTATTCATCACTCTAGTCACCTGGCCAGCGCCCTTGCAGGTATCGCAAGTCTTTAGGCTATGGCCGGGCTCGACAGTCGTACCCTTGCAGTGCTCGCACTCGTCTTCCATATCTAGAGTGATTTTTTCTTCGACTCCGAAAACAGCTTCTTCGAAACTCAGCTCTACCTGAGCCTCGACATCGCGCCCACGACGCGGGCCACGTTGGCTCTGACCACCGCCAAAGAATTGGCCAAATATATCACCCAAGCCACCGTCACCAAAATTAAACTCGAAGCCCTGGCTATTGAATCCACCGAAGTTTTCGTATGGATTACCACCACCTCCGCCGCTCGCACCGCCGACACCAGCATGGCCGAACTGGTCATAGCGCTGACGCTTCTGCTTGTCTTTCAAGACCTCGTAAGCTTCGTTGACCTCTTTGAACTTAGTCTCGTCGCCGCCCTCTTTGTCTGGGTGGTGCTTGACGGCAGCCTTGCGAAAAGCTTTCTTGAGCTCGTCATCGCTAGCGCTCTTTGAGACACCGAGTATTTCATAATAATCACGTTTAGCCATATATCAATATTCCCGTCACTACAGTTATCTGTAGAATTACCCATATAATTTGACCATAAAAAATCGGTCTTAGTTTAAAAATATATCCGTAGATGAGAAAAATAACTCCAAAAATCAAGTAACCGACCCAGGTGATTAGCGAAACATTCTCAGCCTGCTGACTGCTGTATATCTCGTATATCTGAGGTATCGTCACTAGCGGCTGGATTATGCCAGCGACCAGTGCTATCCGCTCGGCATAACGCTCAATTTCAGACTTCTTCATCTGTTAATATTATATATCCTTGGCACTCTAAATACAAGAGTGCTAGATGGGTGCAACCTGGTTTGTTGCATAAAAACCAGGACTCTGTATAATTGCTATTTAATACCGTGAAAATCGGAATACTAAGTCTGCCTCGCCCAAACGGAAAACCTCTGCATGAAACTGCAAGAATCAGTCGAGAGATAGAAGAGCTTGGACACGACCCTGTACCTATAAATTATCGCCGCACCGCCATAGGTATCACTGAAACCGGTCGCCAACTTTACCAATATAATCCAGCCGGCACAGAAATGTGGCCCATCGAGATTGACGCTGTCATACCTAGGATAGGTCGTTTCACCAAAGAAGGCGTTTTGGCACTTAGCGCCCTAGAATTAGCCTCGATAACATCTACCGCTACGTCCAACGCCGTACGTATAGCCAAGGATAAGATCGAAACACAAATGATACTAGACAAGGCTGGAATCCCTACACCTCGCAGCATCATACCTGTAGGTAAGCTTCCTGAAAAATCCGATATATTTCTTAAGGCTATCCAGTCGAACCACCGTGGACCTGTCATCATAAAGTCGGCCGCAGGCTCGCACGGCAAAGGTGTGACTATCGCCGAATCACGAAGATCTGGCAGGTCTATTATAGACTCCTTACCGGAAGGACCTTTCATGGTTCAGGAGTTTATAGAGCCTAGTGAAAATCAACGCCATGATGACATTAGGCTAGTAGTTATTGGTGGCCAAGTAATTACAGCGATGCGCCGAATGGCAGAAAACAACGCCGAAGAGGAGGAGTTCCGAGCCAATCTATCTCTTGGCGGAAAAGCCGAGATATACGAGCCAACTCAACGTGAGCGCGAGATGGCGATCAAGTCAGCTGAAGCTGTTGGACTTGAGATTGCCGGTGTTGATATCATGCACTCTTTTCGGGGGCCTATGGTGACCGAAGTTAATGACAACCTAGAGCTTGGAATTGAGAACATATCCGGCATTAATATCGCAAGCCTCATGGCCAAAATAGCCGTCGATAAGGCTATCACGTCTCGTTCTATTTTTGAAAATATCGATTCTGACGAATAAAATAACACCGGTATATTACCGGTGTTATTTTATTTATTAAGTTATTATTTTTTCTTTTTCTTTGACTTTTCGTCCACAACCTCACCTTCAACCGGCTCGTCCTTATCAGACTTCTTCTCGCCGTCATCAGAGGCAGGTGCTTCTTCTGTAGCGGCGGCTTCGTATAGCTTGGCTCCGATCGGCATTATTGTGTCGGTCAAGGTCTTGGCGGCGGCTTCAAGAGCATCCTTGTCTGCCGACCCGTCGTCCTTCACTTTCTTTGCCTCGGCAACAGCTTCTTCGATTAGCCTCTTGTCTTCGTCTGAAATTTTGTCCTTGTACTCGCTCGGCATTTTCTCCGCCTGATAGATGGCGTTTTCGAGCTGATTGCGAGTATCGA
>CALMYZ010000083.1 GCA_937873745.1 uncultured Candidatus Saccharibacteria bacterium
ACAGACGGCAGCGCCAGTCCAAACCCGGGGCCGGGCGGCTATGCAGTTATCAAGAATGGCGTGCCGCATATTTTGGGCAGCGAAGACGGTGACACCACCAATATACGCATGGAGGGTAGGGCAATTATCGCGGCTATGCGAGACACAGCTGGTCAGTCGGCTCGCATCTATACCGACAGCGAATTTTGGATAAATGTTATCACTAAATGGGCGCCAGGTTGGCAGGCCAAGGGCTGGAAAAAGAAAGGTGGTGAGATAAAAAACCTAGACTTAGTCCAAGAAGCCCTTGAACTATATAATGATTCAGATGTCGAACTTACTTGGGTGCGTGGTCATGAGGGGGATGAGGGCAATGAACTGGCCGATGAATGGGCAAATCGAGCTCGCGCTGGCGAAAGACTGTGATATACTAGAGTAGTTAACAACTTAATATCAAGAGATTGGCGAGGGACTGGCCCTGCGACCCAACGGCAACCGAATGAGTCTAGCGACTTATCACGGTGCTAAATCCAGCCTGAGATTTCAGGGAAGATATGACTCATCTTATGGAAATGATTCTCCTTTCTTGAAGCCTCGGGGCAGATAGAGAGGAGATTTTTATGTCTGCAAATATTACAACACACCGAACAGCTGAGAGCGTCAGCCCGAAGCATCCGGATAAAATATGTGATCAGATATCAGATGCCATATTGGACGCTTATCTGGCTCAAGATCCGTTTTCGCGGGTAGCAGTAGATGTAGCCGGTGGACACGGGACTGTCTTTGTGACCGGCGAGGTAACCTCTGTTGCAACTGCGATTGATATCGAGTCGATCGTTAAACGGCTAGCTGGTGAAGTGGAAGTAGTTCAACGCCTATCCAGTCAGAGTAGTGAGATTGCTCAGGGAGTCGACACGGGCGGCGCTGGAGATCAGGGGATAATGATTGGCTACGCAACTAGCGAGACGCCAGAGTTTTTACCGCTCGAAGTGGTTTTGGCGCGCAAACTGAACGAATACTTGTACGAAATATGGCCATATGACGGCAAGACTCAAGTGACATTAAAAGACTCTACGATTGCCGGTGTGGTAGCTAGCTTTCAAAATGCGCCTAGAGAAGAGCTCGAAAAGTCTGTCAATGATTGGCTAAAGAAGCAGAAATATGCCGACTTTTTGTCACGTGGTGGCCTGGCTGGTCATGCGCCAGAGCCGGCCGTGAAGCTTTATGTAAATCCAGCGGGGGACTGGAGTATCGGTGGTTTTGATGCCGATGCTGGGTTGACTGGCCGCAAACTGGCTGTCGATAACTACGGGCCTCGTATACCGATTGGCGGAGGAGCTTTTAGCGGCAAAGACCCGAGTAAGGTGGACCGGTCGGCAGCCTATGTGGCGCGCAAGATAGCGGTGGACTATCTGAAGCGCTTTCAGGCTGACGAGGTGTATGTAAGACTGGCTTATGCCATCGGTGTCAGTGAACCGGTCGAGGCAACGGTTGTGGTTGACGGAGTGGCCAAAGAAATAGTAGGCTATGACATAACACCCGAAGGGATTATCCGCGAGCTAGACTTGCGCCGTCCGGTTTATGAGCAGACGGCTCGGTATGGTCACTTCGGGAACGGATTTGACTGGGAGTAGAGGAGGACTGATGCCGAGCCTAGAACACGAACGACTAATACATAGCAATACGCCGAGTCCAGAACAGCTGTTTAGGCTGGCTTCTGTGGGTATAAGTGAAGCCAATCGTAGGCGACGACTCAAGCGCTCTCCACTGTCGCGCGAAGATAACAGAGCCTACTATTTTATATCCGAGCTCGATAGTCTAAATGAGCATAGTGATGAGCCACTTGAGATTCGTCACCGAATGGCAGGTCGAATGGGACGCAAGCTAGTCGGTCGCTATAATCCAGTTTGGAGTTTGAAATTCTTCGACACGTACTGGGTGCAGCAAGATGATGAAGTCTGGCAGGCAGAGCGGACACGCTATCGATTTGAATGGGATAGGTCGGGTACGCTGCTGTCTGAGCGCTATATTAGGTTTTTGAGGACAGATACAGAAACCAAGAGCTTGGATATTGGCGATGCGATAGATAATTTTTCATTTGCCGATGATGAGGTGGCGATATGGCAAGCCAAAGGTGAGCTAGAGATAGTTACTTCGGAAGACTGCGAACTGCTGATAGGCGATGTGCGAGATTATTATGACAGGTATGCGACAGCACAAGACGCTGCTTGAGTGCTTGTATTTACTGCTGGTTTAGGTATAATCAGTTATTACCAATGAGTGAAGTGTTACCAGTTGTCGATGATCCTGACCCTCTTTCTGGGTTCTTCCCAAAAGAGGGCCTACCTACTATGAAGGCGAGTGAAACCTTGCTGGCTGAAATGGAATTAGCCGAGTACGAAAGAGAGGCTATCTATAGGCTTAGTATGTATGCCGATGAAGTACTCGAGGCTTATGATACAAGTGGAGATATCGAGGACTTATGGGCGAACGACGAGAATGTGACCTTGAGACGCATCCTTCAGTCTGGGGAGTTTGGCCCAGATGAGCAGACGACTGCAGTTTATTTCTACATCGACAAAACCCCTGAAGAAGAGTTTTATTTCTCGTGGACGAGACAAGGTTCGAGAGTGATACCATCTGACGGTGCTGAGTCAGATGAAGCCACGGACGATATACTGGCGAAATTGGAACAAGACTTTCCACTAGTAGAGGTTGCGCGTTTTAAGCGACTGAAGCTCGACTGGCTGTTGGCAAAATTACTGCGCCACTAGTCGTCTTGACTGTGTATAATAAACAGTAGCTATAATCTAACAGAAAGATGAATATGGAAGACACTACTGAGCCGACTGATATTTTTTTGTGGGCAAATCAAATTGACGCAATCAAAAACGATATAGATATTGAACTCTTTTTATTTAATCGTAACTACACACCATATAGCACTAATTTTCTGGCCGACCTAAACACTCAGATGAAGCCACTGTTTTTGTTTGACTATATCGGTGAAGTAATATTGGGTGCTGGCACTGGTATGCAGGTCCGCGATTACGAACTGTCTGAAGCTGAGCCTGGTATGTTGATGCGAACCGAGCTTGCCAAGGTGGGTAAGGCCGAGACCTTGATAAATCTTATCGAGCATCAGCGAAGCGATATCGTGGAGTTTAGCGAAGAAGAGCATGAATTTAAGCGCATCAAAGGCGTAGTGGCGAGATTTTCGTACAAATCCGACCCATCGAAAACCTTTTATACTATCAAGGCTATCCAGCAAGGTAATGTCCTGAAGGGTGCAACATCTTGGGAATTTAAAGCCGGTCGTTTCGGCGCCTTCCAGGCTGATGTCGGTCTGAAAATGCCGGCCGATAATCAAGTTTTGATTATCGATGGCGACATATTTATTTACAATCAGAAAAAGTTTGAGACTTTGTTTCAGTATGAGTTTAAAAAGCAACTGATTGCCGACCAGAAGGTAGCGGAGATCGAAAAGCAATACAAACTGAGCTTTCCGGAAGGTCTAGATATGCAAGCCTTGGTGCGCGAGCGCAAAAAGATAGCCACCAAACTCCAAAGCATGGAAATAGGTGAAGTTACTCAGGAGAAGGTGGTCGAGTATGCCGATGATATGCAGCTCGATCTGATGACCGATGATAACGGCGCTATCATCATCATGGATGGTCATGATCTGGATACATTTGTGAACTTGATAAACGAAGACTATATCACTAGCGAAATCACCGGTAAACGCTACGAAATCAAGAGCAAGAAGCTGCTCGACGAACCAGAGGGTGAGCCGCCACGCGGCTAGCTGGTATAATAGACTGTAATGGATCAGGGGCTTGCGCTAGAAATAATGCTTGCCGGCAATAGCGTGCTATTGACCGGTCCGGCTGGCTCTGGTAAGACTTTTGTGCTAAATCAATTCATCAAGCTAGCCAAGGCCGAGGGTAAGCATGTGTCGGTGACGGCGACGACCGGACTAGCGGCTACTCACTTAGGTGGCACAACCATTCACTCGTGGTCGGGTATCGGTGTGAATGATTTTTTGCCGGGTGGTTTTGCCGATCATATCGCCAAAGGGCGACGTGAAATTATAGAAAAAACCGACGCACTCATCATCGACGAGATATCTATGCTTCATGATTTTCGGCTTGATATGATCGATGAGGCTTGTCGATTGGTTCGCAAGCAGCCGGACCTGCCGTTTGGTGGCATCCAGGTGATTATGAGTGGTGATTTCTTCCAGCTACCTCCGATAAATCGCGGCGATAGTAGGGGTGGTGGCTTCGTAGTCAATGCCAATGTTTGGCATGAGCTAGATCCGGTGATTTGCTATCTAAATGAGCAGCATCGCCAGGATGACGAGAATCTGTCTGATATTTTGAATGCTATGCGTCGTGGTGATGTGCGCCGCCATCACGCTGAGTCGTTGCTAGCCAGGGTAGACGCTAGTCCGCCACGCGACACGGCTATCACTGAGCTTCACACTACCAATGTCGATGTCGATACTTTAAACAACGCCAAGCTAGACGAGCTTGAGGGCGATGAATTGTTTTATACGCAATCAACGACAGGTGCGGCCAACTATGTCGAGAACTTACAACGTTCGGTACTGGCGCCAGCCACGTTGAGGATCAAGCAAGGTGCTTTGGTGATGGCGGTCAAAAACAGCTTGGAACGGAAATATGTCAATGGCAGTATCGGTAGGGTGATTGACTTTGAGCCGGCAACCGAGTATCCGATTGTTGAGTTTCATAATGGCAAAGTGGTGACTATGAAGCCAGACACCTGGGAGCTGCGCGATGGTGATCGCAAGCGAGCCAGTATCACCCAGATACCACTCAGGCTGGCTTGGGCGATTACCGTTCACAAGAGCCAGGGGATGACACTCGATATTGCACGGATTGATCTACGCAAGGCCTTCGTGGAGGGGATGGGCTATGTGGCGCTTAGTCGCGTGCGCTCAATCGACAGTCTTTATCTACACGGTATCAACCAAACAGCTCTTCGGGTTAGCGATGAGGCCTTGTCTATCGATGATCAGCTAAAAGGTCAATCGCAGGCTGACGCCGAGAGATTTGCGTATCTGCGGAAGAATATCGAATCTAGGATGAAGCAGGTGGCTTCCAAAAAAACCAACAAGAGCGGTAGCTGGCAGGACAAAATCAGCAAGATGCGCGAGACATATCCAAATGCTTATCGTCCGTGGACGGCTGAGCAAGACTCGCTGCTCAAGCAAGATTTCCAGATGGGCAAGAGCGTTCAGGAGTTGTCGAAGGAGCTGGGTCGCCATGAAGGCTCGATTTTGATGCGCCTACAAAAACATTTCGGCGAGGATGTGGTCGCGTAGTAGTTTGATATAATAGCAACTAAGTTAATAATACGAAAGTAAACTTCCTTGAATCGATCACCATTTCAGCCAGACCAAATAAAAATTGCCGTTATCGGTGGTGGAACTGGTAGTTTTACGCTACTATCCGCGCTCAAAAACCACACCAAGCAAATAGCTGCTCTGGTAAATATGGCCGATGATGGGGGGAGTACTGGGCAATTGCGCGATGAAATGGGGACTTTGCCGCCGGGTGATATCCGGCAATGTTTGGTGGCTTTGAGCAAAGCGCCAGAGGTGCGTGACTTGTTTAATTATCGTTTCGAAGAGGGTAGTCTCAAGGGTCATGCCTTTGGCAATCTATTTTTGACAGCTCTAGAGAAGATGACAGGTGATTTTGTTAGCGGGGTAGAGCTAGCTTCAAAAATCTTGAATATCACTGGTAGAGTTGAGCCGATTACGCTCGATGACGTGCGTCTAGTTGCTAAGTTTTCTGATGGACGCGAAGAGGTCGGAGAGTTTAACATCGGCGAGTTGGATTTTGCGGGCGTACGACCGGAGCTCAGGCTAGAGCCGAATGCCCAGGCGAATCCAGTAGCGATCCAGGCGATAGAAGAGGCCGATGTAGTGGTGATTGCGCCGGGAAATATCTACGGTTCACTAGCCCCAGCCCTGATAGTAGATGGCGTGGCTGAGGCTCTAGCGAAAACTTCAGCACTCAAGATATATGTGTCAAATCTCGCCACTAAGCCAAACCAGACCGATGGCTTTACGGTGGGTGACTTCGCGGATGAGTTGGAGCGACTAAGCGGAACTAAATTTATCGATGTAGTGCTCTACAACACCGAAAAGCCGTCTGATGATCTATTGAAGCGTTACGCCAAGGCCGGTGAAAAAGCTGTCGAGATAGGCGAGCTTGACCAGTCGCGACACTACAAGACTGTCGGTGCACCGATTATAGCCGGTACTATATGGTCTAGTCAGGTGGCAGATCCGATCGCCGCCAGTCGCACGCTCATACGACATGACTCTGTGGCGGTAGCTCAGTGCATCATCGACATATATAACCAGTTTAAGAAAGAGAGCTAGCTATCAAGCGCGGGTTGATCTTATTTGACCTAGATCGGACACTGTGTGGTACCGATAAGGTCTCTCGGCATCTGATAGATTCATTGCGCTCAAACTGGCCTGAAGTAGCAGACGATATAGAGAAGTCGATTAGCCTAGGCCAGGGTCTTCGCTATGATCCGTGGAGTGATATCCGGAGTAGGCTGAGTACATCTGACATTAAAGGATTGCGCGTTAGTATGATGCGTGGCTTATCGCCTAGTTATTTTTATGTCGATGAGGCCGAGGGGCTGATAGCAGAGATAAACACTAGAGGTATTGATTTCGGAATAATGACTTATGGTGACCCTGAGTATCAGCGACTAAAGCTGGAGCTTATGGGTTTGTCAGATGTTCCGGTACTAGTAACATCTGAGCCTGGCGCTAAAGCTAGTTTGATCGGCTCTTGGCGTCAGGAGGGCAGCGGGGCTTTCGCTATTCCTGATGCGTTAGGGGGTCGTGAGGCTGAGCTGGTCATGCTGGTTGACGATAAGCTAGACGAACTAATCCCAGCCCGAGGCGGTCTCGTGAGTGTTTTATTTGATACCCAGGGCAGATACAGTGGCCAAAAAGCGACAGTTAGCTATATTGTCGACAAACTCACTAAAATACTCGAAATAACAGATACAGAGTTATCCAAATAGTCACTTAAAGCTTACGTTTATTATCCACAATTCTGTGGATAAGTGTACATTCTATAATAAAATGGAAAAAAAGGGGTTGCGGTGGGTAAGAGTGGGGTGTAAACTATGGTCAGTGGGTAAGAAAAAACAAACACCACAGTAAATTACAACCCATAACAAGAGTAAATATAAATGGCGAAGGTAGACTACTTTACGCGTAAACTAGACGACAAGAATCGACTGACAATACCAGTCGAGCTTCGAGAAGAGTTTAGAAGCGGGGTAGTAATCACCAAAGGTTTTGGTGATTACCTGCACCTATATCCATCAGAGGTCTGGCAATCAAAGATAGAGCCAGAGCTTGAAGGTAGTTTACTCGATGAAAAAATTGCCGACTTGGCTGTTCGACTACGGACAGGCAAAACGGAAGCCGAGCTCGATCAGAAGCAGGGGCGTGTCACACTCAAGCAATCACAGCTAGAGTTTGCCTCTATAGATCGAGAGATTGAGGCTATCCGCGTAGGCAGTTATTTCAGAATAGTCGCACGTTAACAATTCAAATATAGAAAATACCTCGAGAACACCTATCTGGTAGTGTGGACACAAACCGTGACTGCGACACACATAAAAAAGTCGTTGTACCTTACTCAAACACAACACCTCCCAAAAAACTCCACCTCACTTCGACTAAACAATCTCTCAGATTATTTAGTCACACATAAGTCTCTCAAAAAGTACTACATATTTATGAGTTACACGATAGCGCCATAAGTAGTACGACTTATCAAAAACAAACACACAATGCGAAAACAAACAGTTCACATTGCCAGTTAGGTGATCTCGAGACAGTAGTATAATATACTATAGTTATGAGTATTAAAGAACATCCACCACAAGACATCGTTCGCGATGACTTACATGTTCCTGTCTTGCTAGACGAAACTCTGCGACTGCTGGATCCAAAACTAGGCGAGACTTATCTCGACCTAACGGCTGGATATGCTGGTCACAGTAGTAGGGTGCTAGAAAAGACAGATAATTACGATAATTCCGTGCTGGTTGATCGTGACGAAAATGCTATTTTGCATTTACAGAGCTTCAGTCGCAAGGGAGTTACGCTTTTACATACTGATTTCTTGTCGGCAGCTAAGCAGCTTGTCGAGCAGGGGAGAAAGTTTGACATGATTCTTGTGGATTTGGGGGTGTCATCACCACAGCTCGATGAAGGGCAACGAGGTTTTTCTTTCCGTTACGACTCCGCTCTAGATATGCGGATGGATAGGCGACAAGAGTTGACCGCTGACATACTGGTAAACAAAGCCGGTGAAGCGGAGCTCTATCGGATTATTCGTGAGTATGGAGAAGAGCCACCAGCGATTAGTCGACGGATAGCGCAGGCGATTGTACGTCAGCGGCCGATCGCTAGTACTGGTCAGTTGGCCGATATCATCAAGCAAGCTTATCGTAGTGGGTATCGCAAGACTCACCCGGCTACGCGCACCTTTCAAGCTCTTCGTATGGCGGTCAATGACGAACTCGGTCAGATAGAAAATCTGATGCCACTATTGCCTCGGCTACTAAATAAAGCCGGTCGGGTAGGGGTAATCAGCTTTCATAGTCTCGAGGATCGTATAGTCAAGCGCTATTTCCAGGAACAGGCGAGATCGGGCTTTGAAGCAGAGCTAGATATCGTCAACAAAAAGCCAATTGACGGAGCAACTTACGACGTTCACAATCCGCGTTCGCGCAGCGCCAAGCTACGCGTCGCAGTGAAAAAATAAAAAAAGAAAGGGACTAAAAAATGCCAGTCCACATCACAGTACAATACGCAGACAAAGCAGAAAAAGTAGCAGTCCGCGTTAAATAACACAGTCGGTAGGGCTGGCGGATATAAAATTCGCCAGCTATCTACCACTATAAAAATCAAAAATAAACAAAAAACCACCACAATGTCACAAACTTCAACTTATGCGCGACGCCAGTCAAATTGGAATCGCAATCAAAACATCACTCGATATTCATCAGGCGTCAAACTCGGTCCCGTCGCTCATACTGTGCTAGTAGCACTTATGATTACAGTACTTGGTTTGATATACTTGACACAGGCAACACGCGCAACTAGCTACGACTATCAGGCTCAAGAGATCGAGACCAAGATAGCCGAACTAACAGATAAAAAGACAGAACTAGAAGTAGAGAATGCTCGCTTGACAGCCCTCGAAACTGTCCGAAACAGTACTGTCGCCCAGACGATGTCTGCGCCATCTGAAACCGCCTACGTACAGGAGTAATTAATGTCAAAACCTATCATAGCGCTTTCTAATCACCGGATCAGGCTTCTGGCCTGGCTGGTGGTTATTATGTTTGCTGTGTTTGTGGTACGACTCTTTTGGCTACAGGTAATAGATCACGATAAATTTGTCTCTTTGGCCAACCAGGAGCAGCTCAAGCGGCTAGTTATCCCTGCCAAACGTGGTGAGATATACATGATGGATGGTGACAAGCTGGCCAAGGTGGTATTGAATGAAACTGTCTATACGGTTTTTGTCGACCCACAGATAATTGATAAGCCAGAAAAGGTTATCGAAGCTCTCAAGGAGATCGCTGGTGGAAATCTACGCGAAAACTACGATGATTTCGTAGGCAAGAAGGATCTGCGTTACTGGGTGGTGGCGAACAAGGTTACACGTACGCAAGCTGAGCTACTCAAGAAGCGTAAGCTTGGCGGTATAGGTTTTCAGGCTGTCACACAGCGCGTCTATCCGGAGCAGCAGCTAGCCTCGCAGACACTAGGCTTTGTAAACGCCGAAGGGAAGGGTTCTTACGGGGTAGAAGGCTATCTGGACAAGCAATTAACGGGTGCGGACGGCCTACTCCAATCGGTGACGGATATCAGTAGCGTGCCTCTGACTATTGGTAAAAATAATATCAATCGCCCAGCCAGGGACGGGGATGATATTGCTTTGACTATCGATCGAAATATCCAATCTTATACGGAGCAGGCCCTGGCTCAGGGGCTGAAAGATGCCGGGGCAACCAATGCCAGCGCCATAGTAATGGATCCGCGATCCGGTAAAGTCTTAGCCATGGCTAGTTTGCCAACGTATAACCCAGCTAAATACTGGGAGGTTAAGGACGCCAATGACTTCAAAAACGTAGCTACTATGGTGCCATATGAGGCTGGCTCGGTATTCAAGCCTTTTACGCTTGGTATCGGTATAGATAAAGGTGTGGTTGAGCCTAGCTCTACTTTTTATAACACCGATTCTATACGGGTAGAGGATCGTGTTATTAAAAATGCTCTCAAGGGGTATACAGGGCAGATTACTATGCAGGATGCACTCAACTACTCGCTTAATACAGGTATGGTGACGGTGGCCGAGCGATTAGGCGGCACGTCGGGTACTATAAGTAAGTCTGCTCGACAGGTAATTTATGACTATTTTCACGACCGTTACCGACTGGGTGAGATTACTGGCATAGAGGTTAGCGGTGAGGCGACTGGTCGGATTATATCGCCAGATCAGCAGGAGGGTAATGCGGTGCGTTACTCCAATATGGTGTTTGGTCAGGGTCTAAATGTGACTATGGTGCAAGCTACTGCTGGATTTAGTGCTCTAATCAACGGCGGTACCTACTATCAGCCTACGGTGATTGCTGGTACGATTGACGATGACGGCAGCCTGGTTAGATCAAAACCGAAACAGGCCTATGACGGTGTTGTTTCTGGCGCTACTTCACGCAAGGTCAAGGATATGGCTCATAAGGCGCGTCAGGTGTTTACTAAAGATGACAAATCTGGCTATTATATCGGTGGCAAGACCGGTACCTCTCAGACTATCGAAAACGGAAAGTATACCTTTGATCAGACAACTGCGTCTTATCTGGGCTATGGTGGCACGAAGAATGAGTCGGAATATGTCATAATGGTACAGATATCAGGTAAAGGTCTTGAGCTGGAGGGTAATATCCATGCCAAGCCTATATTTACCAATATATCCAACTGGTTAGTCGATTATTTAAGAATAGCACCGGAGAAATAACATGAACACAGATACACTCACAACAGAACTTGTAGCCATCACACTACTGAGTGTAGTAGCTTTTATATTGGCGATGCTTTTGACGCCGGTTTATACGTATTTTGCGTATCGCTATAAGTTCTGGAAGCGCCAGCGGACAGCTAGTACGACCGGCGAGGCGCTCAAGGTTTTTACCAAGCTTCACGAACATAAGTTTAAGCGCAATATCCCGACCATGGCTGGTATTATCGGTGTCGTGACTATCACGGTGGTTACTTTGGCGCTCAATCT
>CALMYZ010000084.1 GCA_937873745.1 uncultured Candidatus Saccharibacteria bacterium
TTGGCGCGCCAGATCATCTCTGAGCAAAATTCGTAGCCGGTTGTCTTCCAGCTTAGGTTGTCGATAGCTGCTCGTGAGTAGATGCGAAGTCCTGACTGCGAATCTGTCACATTGACACCAAACAGCAATCCTGTGATGAGGCTTAGCCCTTTGTTTCCTAGGATCTTGGTCTTTGACATACCCTCGCTGTCGATTAGTCGACTACCTATGAGTAGGTCGGTTTTGTTTTTGTCGCTAGCTATTATGCCACTTAAGACGTCGTCTGGAGAGTGTTGTCCGTCCGCGTCCATAGTGGCCGCCGTGTCGTAGCCAAACTTGCGGGCGTAGGCCAGTCCGGTGAGGGTCGCTCCACCGGCACCGGAGTTTAGTATATGGTCGATAACTATAGCGCCGCCCTTGCGAGCTTCTTCTGAGGTGTTGTCGCTAGAGCCATCGTTTACGACGACGATATCTATAGCGTAATCTGAGGCTTTAGCAAAGACTTTCTTGGCCTTGCGGACGACCTCTTTGATGACCTTGGCTTCATTGTAGGCCGGTATAACTACACACACTTTTTTCATACTGCTTTGATTATATAAGTAAAATACCTAGCTAGCAAATGTAATTGGCTAAGGTTCGATGCTGTAGCCATCTGGATTTTGCGACTGCCATCGCCACGAATCTACGCAAGCTTCCTTGATTGATTTTGTCGCAGACCATTCCAGCTCCTTGTTTGCTTTCTCTGGACTAGCAAAGCATGCTGCGACATCGCCAGGCCTACGGTCGACTATAGCGTACGGGATGTCTTTTCCTGAAGCCTGTGCGAAGGCTGCGATCAACTCCAGTACAGAAGTGCCTTCGCCGGTACATAGATTGTATGTTGAGACCCCTGATTTTGAGTGATTGAGTGCGGCAACATGACCCTTGGCTAGGTCTATAACGTGAATATAGTCTCTAACTCCTGTTCCGTCGATAGTGTCGTAGTCTCCGCCAAAAACACTTACTCTCTCTAGCTTACCTACGGCCACCTGAGAGATGTACGGCAAGAGATTGTTCGGGATGTCATTTGGATCCTCACCTATAGTTCCGCTGCTATGCGCCCCCACTGGGTTGAAATAACGCAAGAGAGTTACTTCAAAATCTTTATCAGAGACGCTGACGTCTTTTAGTATCTGCTCGAGCATAAACTTGGTCTGCCCATATGGGTTTGTGATACCGAAGCCTACGCGACTTGTCTCCTTTAGGGGTAATTCATCGGGTGTGCCATACACTGTAGCAGAAGAGCTAAATATAAACTTTTTTACTCTGTGTTCTCGCGCCAACTCTAGAAGTACTAGCGTAGAGTTTATATTATTATCGTAGTACTCAAGTGGCTGCGAGACGGATTGTCCGACCGCTTTTAGACCTGCAAAGTGTATGATCGCATCGAAGCTATACAGCGAAAATACTTCGCTCAGTTTTTCCTTGTCGCGAACGTCTAGTTCGTGAAACACTATGGTTTTGTTGACTATCTTTTCGACTCGTTTTAGCGACTCGCGGTTACTATTACTGAGGTTGTCGACAACAATTGGCGTATGGCCGTTATCGAGAAGTTCGATGAGTGTATGTGATCCTATATAGCCAGCCCCGCCGGTAACCAATATATTCATATAGATTATTATAGCAAAATAGAAATAGTCTATAATGATATATACTAGATAACCATTA
>CALMYZ010000085.1 GCA_937873745.1 uncultured Candidatus Saccharibacteria bacterium
AATGAATAAACATCCAACGCGCCTTGGCGTCGCCTAGACTGATAGTTCTCGAGCCAACTCGACCAAAACCTGCTATGCCATTCATATCGGAGTATGTCACCGTACCACTGGCATGATCTACGCTGTCGATGATACCGACGTGCCCCATGCCACTATAGCCACCGCCGGTCTGGAAAATAGCTCCAGCAGCCGGCTCATTGTTGACGGTGAATCCGGCGGCGCGAGCGCTATAAGCCCATGAGCTAGCATTGCCCCAGAAGCTGCCTATTGTCCGCCCCATCTGGGCTCGTCGCTCATAGGCGTACCAAGTACACCAACCATAGCCATACTTATTACCAGCCGACACGCTAACATTATACGTACTGCCGCCGTATGACGGCGTATAGCTGCCAGACGGTCGTGGCGCCACATAGCCCGGTCGTTCGGTCGATGGTAGATTTGCTGCTGGCAATACTATTTGAGAACCTGGCTTCAGACCGTCAATCTCCAGATCATTATAGGTAACGATTCGAGCCTCGTCAGCAGAGTAACGATCAGCGATAGACTTAGACGTATCACCCTCCTTGACTGTGTAAATGACACCGTCAATCGGCAGTATTTTAAGCTCCTTACCCACATCTAGAGCGTCAGATTGTAAATTATTAGCCCATTTAATAGTCGTAGCCGATACACCATGCCGTGCCGCCACTTCAGGTACTGTGTCGCCGGCCTTGGCGACGTACTTACCGATGGCTCTATCGTCCGACTTGGCGTCTATGATCTGTGGTTTCGTAATAGTAGAAGTGTTATCTTGAGCCAGGTCAGATTTGACCTCTAGCGATACTAGTCGCTCAGACATATGGGATACGATTGGTAGATTAGCACGCTCAGCTAAGTCACTAGCCACAGCAGTTGCAACAGTTTCGTCTATAGATAGACTAGAGGATGTTGATTTTTTCACAGGATCAGATACATTAGCCAGAGCGGCCGTGTTTTCGACTCGTTGCGGTGGCTGATAGCCTATAGTTACAAGTATTACAACCAGCAAGAATACGCCTACGTAGGCACTAACAATGGTAGTATTTGGTTTTTTTCGCTTAACACGAGATGTCTGTTTACCTAGCAATCGGCTGTCGATACTGCTAGTTGAACTATGGACTGTGCCCACATTTGCTTGGTTACGAATTATCGTTCTCCTGCCGCTCGTATCGCTACAAGGGCATCTACCTTACTTTGTCTTTCTTCTCGCATGTAGAACAGGGTATTCGTCGACCATTTTATTAATTGATATTTCGATTTTTTAAAAAGTTCTTAGTTCAGTA
>CALMYZ010000086.1 GCA_937873745.1 uncultured Candidatus Saccharibacteria bacterium
GACATATTGCGAGCCGACACCAGTACATGCTTGGAGCGAGATTCGTCGTTCTTCATACTGAGCCTGATGTTCTTCGCCTTAAACTTATTGTATTGTCCCGCTACTTTATAGTTTAGGTTTTCAACCGATTCACGATCTATCCAAAAAGTCGGCTTTTCCTTTGACTCTAGCTCGGCTAGCTCCTTGCGCGACTCCATTTCTAGTCGTTTAAATTTCTGGATTGTCGATGGATTACGCGACTTCTCTTTGAGGCGCTGATAGTCAACGATCTTGACCTTCAGGTTGGCGATACGCTTCTCGATTAACTCAAATTCATTCATAGCGCTACCGGTCGAGACGGCGTTTTGCTTGAGATAAGCGTCGTAATTACCCTTGAAACTGACCGAACCGCCGTCTTTTAGTTCGACAATCCTGTCGACATGCTTCAACACATCTCGGTCGTGCGTGATCACAAGCATCGCCTCGCGAGCCTGCTTCATCCAGTCAATAAACTGATTTTTTGCAACATAGTCCATATGGTTAGTCGGCTCATCTATCAGTGCCAGCTGGGCATCAGAGTGCATCACCTTGACGACCTCCACCAGACGCTTCTGGCCACCAGACAAGGATTTAAACGAACGATGCGCTACGCCCGGCAGTTGAAAATTATCCAGCTCACGCTCGACCAGCTCTTCTATCTGATAAAAGCCTTTTTGCTCGAAACGCTCTAGGGCTGTACTGTAAGTTTCGATTTTCTTCATGTCATCGCCCATCGTCAAAGGGTAGGTCTCGATGACATGCGAGAGGTCGGCATACTCGGGTAATCCGGCCAAAATGTATTGTAAGGTGGTCGTCTCTTCGGCTACATGATGCTCCTGAGCCGTCGCCACCACCACGGTGCCGCGGCGATAGGCGATATCACCAGAGAAATCCTCATCTACACCGGCTAAAATACCAAACAGAGTCGACTTACCGACGCCATTTCGACCGATCACGCCGACTTTTTCGCCATCATCAATACTAAACTTGATGTTGGTCATCAAGGTCTTTGAGCCAAATGATTTCTCAGATATATTTACGTCGGCAATCATAGCTATTGATTATAACAGAGGTAGGTGCTTGATGTCTATTCAGCAAAATTATGCTTAGCAATAGCGTGGTGATAGAGCTTGATTAACTTATCGACCTGCTTTTTCTCAGTAAACTTACCAGCCAGCTTCTGGCTTTCGGCACCGAAAGTAGTGCGTTTAGTGTCATCTGACAACAGCTCGAGTACAGCATCGGCAAGCCAAGCCGGATCATTCGCCGAATACAGACCGCTCACGCCAGCCTGGATGACCTCTGAAACTTCGGTGTCAATCATCACTAGTGGCAAGCCACTCAAAGCTGCCTCGTGTACTGCCCAGCCTTGGGTATCGGTCAGCGAAGGGAATACAAATAGCTTCATGCTGCCATAAGCCGTGCCGAGTGTCTCGCGGGGCAGGGCGCC
>CALMYZ010000087.1 GCA_937873745.1 uncultured Candidatus Saccharibacteria bacterium
ACGGCCGTCGGTATGTTGGCGACTCAGGCAAATGGACGCGATAGCGAGCGTCGGGCCGATATAGAGGCTATCGCTAAGTATTTAGACACCTTGTACTCACGAGGTGTTACTGTGGGCGGCACTACCATCAAGGGCTCGTACCCACCGACCGCCTGGATAGGCTCAGATAGTGGCAGTACACGAGCCGCCATCTTGCGCGAGATACCAGCTGGATCGCTAATCGCGCCACAAGAAACTACGTCTGTAGATAGCTTATTTGCAGCCACCAATGCCCTGACAGGGACCGATCCCACAGCCTCCGCCACCTCTGTAGCACCTGCACCTAGCGCCGATAGGCCGTATATATATCAACCCATCGACAATACTGGCGCACTCTGTACTGCGACTCCTCCTCCGCCTACCCCGGCCCAGACCTGCCGCAAATTCAATATCTACGCCTGGCAGGAGACTACACCAAACGCTGTCATCAAGATAGAAAGCCGCTTCCGATGAAATCTCCCGAGCAAGGATTCTCTACCGTAGAGATGTTGATAGCGATATTTGTCGGCGCTGTCTTTATATTTATGGGCTATCAGCTATATGACACTATAACCAAGAGTAATCAGAGCTCGTCCGAGATGAGTATCGCAAGTACAGTCGCTAAGAGCGCTCTCCAGAAATACGCACACAATGAGTCTCTATACAATGTCTACACGTGCGCCAATCTTGCCGGCAGCCCCGCCCCCGGCCCCAACCCGTTTAATATATCCCTACAATTCGATCGCCAAGCTGCAGGCGAAACCGTGCCCGTGACCGTGACCTGCCCTGACGCCTCTGGTCTACCAAACCTCAGAAAAGCATCCGCTACAGCAACATACAAGGGAGTATCTTCGACACATGTCATCTACTACAACAGATCAGAAATATAGCCGACAAGCTGGCTTCACCCTAGTAGAGATATTGGTCATCGCACCGATAGCTCTGCTCGTAATAGGCGGCTTCGTAGCCGTGATGGTAACTATAACGGGCGACATGCTAGTGTCGAACGCTCGCTCGAATCTGATACAGCAGACAAACTCAGCCTTGGAGAGATTTGAGCAGGATGTACGCTATGCCAATGAATTTAGCACTACCAGCTTCACACCACAGTCGCCCCAGGGTAGAAACGGCGCAACCGCAGCCTTCGACGTTAGTACACCAGCACCAAGCGCCGGCAATAGCAATCTAGGCACACTAAGGATTCTTCGCTCCTATGCTACCGACAAAAACCCGCTAGACTCTACCAAAAAACTAATCTACACCACAGCCGGCCCGGGGACGTGCGGTACGGCCACTGAGCACAAGAACGACGCCTTAAAGTATGACATCGTCTACTACCTCAAGCGCGACAGCGGCACAGCCAACACCCCCTCAGAAAGACTCAGCCTATGGCGTCGTATCATCTTCGACCAAGCCACACTATCTACTATCTGTAGCGGTAGTGTAGTCTGGCAGAAGAGCACATGCGCACCCGGAGTCACCGGTACACCTTGTCAAGCAGAGGACGAAAAACTAGCGGGCAACATCACATCTATCCGTGGCTATTATCCGAACACACCAGACCAGTCTACGACCACTACCCTAGACTGTATCCTAGCCTGCCCACACGGCTATAACACCAGTGACACCACCCCTCACCCTGGACACACTGCAGCTGACATGACCAATGTTCTGAGTCCAAACTCCGAGACAGGCGACAACGCCATAGCGTCTGTCATAAATATCTCCACCAAATTGACAGTAGCTGGTCGCGACACCGAGTACTCCAGCGGTGTTTTCGCCCGTAGGCTAAATGACTAAAAAAAAGTCTTGCGCAACCATACTGCTAGTGGTAATATTAGACCGTAAGTATTAAACATATAAGGGGCATCAATAGTATGACTACTCAAAATATCAAACAAAAAGGTTTCACGATCGTTGAACTTCTCATCGTTATCGTTGTTATCGCTATCTTGGCAGCAATAAGCATCGTTGCCTTCACAGGTATTCAGCAGCGTGGCCGCGACTCTAGTCGTCAGGCTGACATCTCTAATATCTCAAAAGCACTGGTAGCCTACACTACCGACGGTAATCCATGGCCAATCACAGGGGCTGCAGCAGTAACAGCACTAGACGGCTACACTACTGCAAATCTAGGTACAACAGTGACCGCAAAGATAGGTACTACACCTAGCGCATCAGCTAATACCACCTATGGATTTGCCGTTTGTCCTAGTGGCGCGACCGCAGGTAACGGTACAGGCGCACAGCTGTCATGGTGGAAGGAACAGACCGGAGCACTAGTGACTGTAAATGTTGGTGCTGGCTGCTAAAGCTAACCAACTAAACCAATCTAAAAACTAACCCTACTGGGTTAGTTTTTAGATTATACCCACTACACAGAAAAATATGATAACATAAGCAATATATGAAGCTACAACACAAATCAACAAAAAGAGACACTCTAGGGTTCACTATAGTAGAGCTGACAGTCGTAATTATAGCTATCAGCGTACTAGTCTCTATCACCTACATGGGCTACAGTAGCTATCGAGCTGATGCCAAGTCTCAGCAGTACAAGGTAGATGCCACAGCCATACTCAGCAAGGCCAAGGCAATGGCAGCCGAGAGTAGTAGTCTGGCAGGCTACCCTACATCCGCCAACAGCTTCCCGACCGCTAGCAACAGCAGCCACACCTTGCCAGCCGGCGTCGGCGTGACCTTCACATCTGCCGCGGCCAACACCATCACCAACACCGAAGACACAGCCACAAATCCACCAAACCTCTCGTCTAGCACTACTAGCGCCCTGACTATCTCGACTTCGCCCAGCAAGCGCACTTATGCTGTCATATCTTGTCGCTCTAGCGCTGCTACCGGTAGTGTACCCGGCGTCGGTATCAAAGTGTTTTACCCAGACGCCGTCAACAACACACCAGCAAACAGTGCTGTCAAGGTACTGACAGCTGGCGACACGACTACCAACTGCTCGTAGCTAAGACTTAAGCACAGAGATAATGCGCCGAGCAATAGCTCGCATATCGTCTACACCCATACCAGCCGTCGTCATAGCTGGAGTGCCGAGTCGGATACCGCTCGGTCGATACGGCGGCAGCTCGTCGTCTGGTGTAGAGTTGGCGTTTAGCGTGATACCGACAGCCTCGAGCCTCTCTTGTGCCTCCTTGCCGTCAATACCGAAGCTACTGTAGACGTCTGCCAATATAAGGTGATTACTGGTGCCTCCCGTGATGAGCTTTAGTCCGCCAGCCTGTAGCTCATTCGCTAGAGCCTGGGCATTATCTAATACAGCTTGCGCGTATGCCTTAAACTCTGGCGTCATAGCCTCGCCGAAGCAAACAGCCTTGGCGGCGATAGTGTGCATATGCGGTCCGCCCTGTGTACCGGGGAAGACTGCCCTGTCTATGAGTGTCGGGATATCTTCTATGGTCTTATCTGGAGTTTTCAGAGGATTGCCGACGACACCCTTGCTCAATATCAAACCACCGCGCGGGCCGCGCAGAGTCTTGTGCGTAGTCGTCGTGATGACGTGGAAGCCATAGTCAAAAGGATTTGCCGCGACGCCACCGGCTATCAATCCGGCGATATGAGACATGTCTGCTACTAGTAGCGCGCCGACTTCGTTGCCGATCTCGGCGAACTTGGCGTAGTCTAGCTCGCGCGGATAAGCGCTAAAGCCCGCCATGATAAGCTTCGGCTGATACTTGATAGCTAGAGACCTTAGTTCATCGTAATCTATTTCACCAGTTTCGACGTCTTTCATACCATAGCGTACGAAGTTATACTCGCGCGCACTTCGCGTCACTGGTGCGCCGTGCGTCAAATGGCCACCGTGATCGAGCGACATCGCGAGCACTGTATCACCCGGCTCTAGCCAAGCATAGTAGACCGCTTCGTTTGCCTGAGCACCGCTGTGAGGCTGGACATTGGCATGATCGGCGCCAAATAGTCGCTTGGCACGCTCGATAGCTAGCAACTCCAGCGCGTCGGTGTTTTGTTGCCCGCCATAGTAGCGACGACCGGGATAACCCTCGGAGTATTTGTTGGTAAAGACACTACCAAGTGCCGCCAAGACATCTGCACTGACATAATTTTCACTCGGTATAAGCTCGATAACGTTTTTTTGACGCTCTATCTCAGCATCTATCAGAGATTTTACTTGCTGGTCTTTCACTCTAAAGCTCCTCTTCTTGCTTATATTATATCATTGACTGCGATATATCGTATATGATATATTGTTTTTATGAAACAGCTGTCTTACGCGCAAAAGATAGGTAAACTTATACAAGAGACTAGAGCGGCTCGCGGCATGACTCAGACGGCTCTCGCCAAAGAACTTGGCACCTCTCAGAGTGCGGTCGGACGTATCGAAAAGGGTGGTCAAAATATCAGTATTGATATGCTGGGTCGTATCAGCGAAGTATTAGCTGTAGATATCGTCAACCTCAATCACTCTGGCAAGATAAGCTATCGAGTCCATGGCGGCAAAAAACTAGCCGGTACGATAGAGACGAAGACTAGCAAAAACGCGGCTGTTGCCCTACTCTGCGCTAGCCTGCTAAACAAAGGTAAGACAACTTTTCGGCGCGTCGCTCGCATCGAAGAAGTCAACCGCTTAATAGAAGTACTCGAAAGTATCGGCGTCAGAACTAAGTGGCTAGCCGGCAATGACCTAGAAATCATCCCACCAAAAAAGCTCCAGCTCGACCAGATGGACACCGCCGCCGCCAAGCGTACGCGCAGTATCATTATGTTTCTCGGCCCGCTCCTCCACCAATACCACGACTTCAGATTACCATTTGCCGGTGGCTGTGACCTAGGTACTCGCACGGTCGAACCACACCTGGCCGGGCTTAAGTTCTTCGGCATGGACGTCGAAGCAAGGCCAGACACTGACTACTATCACGCTACGGTAGATGAGTCGTCGCCTCGAGGCGCTATCGTCTTAACTGAGCGTGGCGATACCGTCACCGAAAACATCATCATGGCCGCCGCCCTACACGACGGCACAACCACGATACGAAACGCCAGTCCCAATTACATGGTCCAAGACCTCTGTTTCTTCCTCGAGACACTAGGCGTCAAGATAGAGGGTATCGGCTCAACCACGCTAACTATCACAGGGCTGCGCTCCATCAACAAAGACGTCGAATACGCACCGAGCGAAGACCCAATAGAGGCGATGAGCTTCATCGCAGCAGCTGCCGTCACCAAGTCTGAGATCACTATCACGCGAGCGCCGATTGAATTTCTAGAGATTGAGCTATCTATCCTGGAAACGATGGGCTTGGACTTCTCAGTCAGCTCAGAATACTCCGCTCGCAATGGCCGCACCAGGCTGGTAGACATCGACATCCGTCAGTCAAAGCTAGTCGCGCCAAAAGACAAGCTTCATAGTATGCCCTTCCCTGGCGTAAACATGGACAATTTGCCCTTCCTCGGACTAATAGCCACCGCCGCCAGAGGCCGTACACTGGTGCACGACTGGTCATACGAAAACCGTGCTATCTATTTCACCGAGCTGTCCAAACTCAACGCCCAAATAGAACTGGTCGACCCGCACCGCGTCTATATCACCGGCCCTACTAAATGGAAAGAAGCCGACCTGATAGCGCCACCCGCCCTCCGACCTTCGGTAGTAGTACTACTCGGCATGCTGGCCGCCCCTGGAAATTCAACTTTGCGCGACGTCTACTCGATAAGCCGTGGCTACGAAGACTTCGCCAATCGGCTAAACTCCATCGGTGCTGAGATAGAAACCGTCCAAGAAGCCTAGTTTTCATCTGTTATTTATGCTATTATATGATTTGCCGACAATATGGCGGATGTAGCTCAGTTGGTTAGAGCGCCGGGTTGTGGTTCCGGAGGCCGAGGGTTCAATTCCCTTCATTCGCCCCAAATTAAAAACTCACTTTTCATAGTGAGGTTTTTTAATTTAGGCGTATGGATTGTACTTAGACGGTCGCTCTGGTGCCGGAGGAGCTTGCTCTCCCGCATTAAAAGCTTGGCGACGATTACTGGGTCCGATACTACCTTGGCCGCCCTCACCCGGTGAAGCAATTCGACTCGGACGCTCTAGCATATTTACGCTTGAGCCCTGAGCTGAATATCGATACGGTTGTATCAAACGACGCTCCCTGTTGATCTTTTGGCGCTCAGTAAAAGACATCGGCTTGGCTGCCTC
Organism: uncultured Candidatus Saccharibacteria bacterium; assembly: GCA_937873745.1. GTDB lineage: Bacteria > Patescibacteriota > Saccharimonadia > Saccharimonadales > Saccharimonadaceae > CALMYZ01. Next base: position 6,200 of record CALMYZ010000087.1, read on the forward strand.
TGCATTACTAGCCGCAGTATTGGTGCGGATATTGGCGTCATCTGGCTGGTTGATTTTTGATAATAACGACATAATGCTTGTACTTTTTATTATAGGCGTTTTCCTGTTATAATCAAATATGATTGCGGGCGTCGTATAATGGCTAATATATCTGCCTTCCAAGCAAATGATGCGAGTTCGATTCTCGCCGCCCGCACCA
>CALMYZ010000088.1 GCA_937873745.1 uncultured Candidatus Saccharibacteria bacterium
GTTACGATATTACTTGTAATGATGGTTTGAACTTCTTTAACTAGGGTGTACCAAACTTGCATTTTCAGGTAATTTTTTGTTCAACTCTTGAATTAACAGATGAGTTTGGCTTAGTGGGCTGGTTCCAAAACCAGTTCCGAAGTTATACTCAAGTCCGTTCGGAAATACTAGCCATTGAATAGCTTTCTGTATCTTGAGGCTGGCTTGGTTCCAGAACTCGTCTGGCTGGTCAATGAGTTGCATAGCTTCGTCAATAATCTGCTCTTTATCTTTCACATACTCATCAGCGTCTTTTTTGTCGTCGCCTAAGTCTTCTAGCTTAGCGTCAATCTTGGCAAGCTGTGCTGTTTTATCTTTTTCGGTAATTTTGTCTAGGGTGTACTTTTCAAGCGTTGCAAGCCGTAAACCAGTGTAATAGTCAATTTCATCACCAATCTTTTTTGCACCTTGCACTGCGTCGCTGTACTCTTTTTGCCAAGTACGCAGTAAGACCGTCCTAAAGAGCTTAGAAACGCCTTCAAGCGGCTTTAATGAGCGTAGTAACTCACGGAATTGCTGGTGGACTATTTCAATATATTCACTGGATTGTTTACCCGTTGCTTTTGCCTTACACATAGCACTCGTGCAGTGGTATTTGGGGTAATACTTACCGCTTCGGCCACGAGGTGAACTGGCTGTTGCGAACTTCTTGCAACGGCTACAAATTAAGAACTTCCGCAGTGGGTATAACTCATCACCGTGTAATGTGTATGCTCGTTTAATGCCAGATACAATTTCTACATTTTTAAGGTATATATCTTCGCCGATTAGGGCTTGGTGTCGGCCTTTCTTCATCTTTTCCGTTAGCTTGGTTTTAACGAAGCCAGCATAGATAGGGTTAATCAGCATATCTTTCGTTTGTTGCCACGAACGCTTACCGCCATTCTTGGTCGTAATGCCGTACTTAAACGCTAGTTCCATACCTTCTGCAACCGTATATTTGCCAGTTGAAAACTCTGTTAAGAAACGAGTAACACGAGGTGCTTTTTGCTTTTCTACCAGTACACGCTGGACACCGAAAGTGCCTTCCTTTTTGTAGTATCCGTAAGCCGTTTGGTGCGGCCAACCACCTTGTTCTACACGGGTTCTCATACCTGTAATAGTGCGTATTGCACGGATTTCATTATCAAACTGTGCGGCGGCGGCAAGGATTGCTTCAAGGAAGCGTCCAACGGGGTCGTCGTCAATCGGTTCAGTAGTTGAGATGATTTTGATTTCGTAACGAGCTAAGGCAACCTTAATGCCGTAATAATCGCCTAAGTTGCGAGCAAGACGGTCAATTTTCCAGATGAGTAATGTATCAACTGTGTTCTTATTATCTTTAACATAGCGGAGCATATCTTGAAGTACAGGGCGGTCAGCATACTTAGCTGACTCGCCCTTTTCTATGAATAGTGCATTTTCAGCAATCTTTAACCCGTTTTTCTTAGCGTATCTACGACACTCTTTCTCTTGCGACTCAAGGCTAGTGCCTTCAAGTTGCTCTTTTGATGAAACACGAATGTAGATGATTGCGTTTGCCATTAGAACCAGTATAAGACTTAATGGCTAATCTGTTAAGGTGCTAGTTTCGGCTTTATTGGAAACTTTTTTCTTGTATGAACGAACTAGCTATTTCTTCCAGTAGTACAACAAATCGCTCTATTTCATCGTCTGGTATGTTTCTGGAAGCTACTCCTAAGAGTTTTTTCGCTTCTTTTACAGTTATTATCGGCTGTGGAGCTATTAGCTCGCTGTTGGTTTTGGTAGGCACTTCAAGCCTTTCCCAAAGAAAGCCATAAAACAAGTACACACTCGCTCGTAAAAGCGGTATGCACCTATCCTATGGCTTTATGCAGTTTCGTAAGCTCTAAGAGATAAGTTTTGTAGCCAACTGCGACTACTTAGCTAACATCTTTGTTAGTTAAATTGTTAGTAGAGTAATGATTTCTCTACTTCTTATTATACTCTTAATAGCTTTTCAGAAGTCTGTGCTAATTCTGTGCAGATGAGCTTTTAACGATTTCTATTTCCAGCTTGGAAGCGTTGAATAAACCGCCGTCTTTAGCTTCACCCTTTTGTTGTTGCTCTACAAGCCAAGTGGCAGCTCTTACATCACCGTCAATTGCTTTCTTGGTCATAGCGATAATAACCGCTTCAATATAGGACTTGCTCTTGCCGTCCAACAGCTTTACAAGCCTCTGATTTAGTGGGAAATCATCTTCAATGTTTTGCTCTAGCAGTTCTCGGACAAGACTAGCTATGTTTTTACTGCCGACACGCCGTCCAGCAGGATTGCCTGATATACCTTTCGGCCACGGCTTTAGATTTGATAGCGATTTATCGTTCATTTTTTATATCTTTCCTTACTTATATTTTAACAATAACCTTGATATGGTTGTGCTAAGGTCTTTGATTTTCATAATTGTTTATGGTTTGAAAAGCATTACTAGGGGTATAAAATGGTTATATAGTAAAGGAGCAGATTTATGAGTGCAGGTACTAGAGAGGGTGCGGTTAGTAGATACGAAGCTATTCTGTCAGCAGAACACAGTGCAGAAACAAAAGAAAGGTCTCAAAAAGAGGCAGAGTTTTTAGCATTTTATGAACACTTGGGGGCTTTGGGACGCAATAAAGATGTTGCACCTAATTTGGCTAAGGGTCGTACTACGATTTCTATTCCAGCTTTCTTTGCTCTTGAAGGACACGGCACTAATCCAGTTAATAGAGCGGCTCTTGAATTGCTTCCTGCTTACTCATACCGTTCGGGCTATGGCGATACTACCGAAACGCTAGTTGACGATTCAGGATTACGACAAGCCTTTGCACTACCAGAGAGCGAATTACAAGCCGCTAGAAAGGGCAATGCCGCACAGTTTATCGTAGCAAGCACCTTAGGCTTACTAGACCCAGTCGCTAAAGAAACATTTAGAGGGGTTAATAGTCTTTCTCGCAGTAGTTGGAGTGATAATACAAGACGCTTGTGGGATATTAAGGAGTTTGTTCGTGATGTCCCTCGTGACCTTAACGAAATAGTTGTAAGTGAAGTAAGTGACATAGCAACTATGGCAGAACAAAGAGGCTATGCGGACTTCCTAGATTACTTAGTTGACGCAAAGCAAGTAGTAGCAGAAAGAGTTGCTACAATTTTTTCTCACGAAGCACCTGTTGCTGAATAGTTACTGGTTTAGTTACTGTCGCTTAGACTACAAGAAGTTTGCTCTCTCGGTTCTCTTTAACTAGTTGCCAGATTTCAATCAGTTCAGCTTTAATTTGTTTCCAATCCGTCCCTGACAGTTGTACCAATAAGATTACCTCACTTTCGTGGGGTTATTTTATTGGTAATTAAGTATCTTCTAAGTTCTACTGTGTATAATTAAGCTTATGAATTGCCCAAATGACAACGAAACATTAGTAATGAGTGAACGTAGTGGAATTGAAATCGATTATTGCCCTAAATGCCGAGGAGTCTGGCTTGACCGCGGTGAACTGGATAAGATTATAGAGGCAAATGCCCCGTCTAACGCCAAAGCCTATAACTCTCAGGCCGACGAAGTGCGACGCCCTTCACAGGACTATCGTCGTGAAGATGAGCGTTATCGTGACGACAAGCGATACAAGCAACACCACAAGCGTGAGTCGTTTCTTGGCGATCTTTTCGACTTCTAAACCCTATCGCGCCAAGTCTGATATCTGTTAAAATAAAAAACAGTCCAGCCATGGAGAGGTGCAGGAGTGGTTGAACTGGCTTGTCTCGAAAACAAGTGTGCCACAAGGCACCGAGGGTTCGAATCCCTCTCTCTCCGCCAGGAATTATTATGTCTAGCAACCAAGAGTCGAATGTATTGACTGTAGCAACTCAAAATCTGTTGCTTGATAAGACGGGCACCGCTAAAGGTAAAGTAAGGCCCCAGCACGAACGCATCTCGTCAGCGGCAGCTAGCCTATTGGACTTATCGATGCCATTTGACCTGGTGGCTGTCCAAGAGGTGCAGGCTGGCAGATACCGGCACAACGGCAAAAAATTAGCAGAATTAGTCGGCTATCAGCCTGGATATTGGCAGGAACATAATCAAAAACTCACCCCAGAGTCCAAACGCGGGCGCAAGGGTGAGTTTATTGGTTTATTTGGTAGCATGGTTTTAGCCGCCGAATCCATTGATATTGGTGACAATCGCCGAGCCTTGCTAACCTCTATCGCCAATACGGCTTTTGTAAACATACACTGGCGGGCTGGTGCCTCGCCTAGAGGTCGAAGGACTAGATATACTCACGCCGAAAGAGTACTAGAGGCAGTCAGCGAATTTGACTCAGCTGTGATACTCGGTGATTTCAATGAAATGCCCATCCCCCATCTAGCCAAGGGTCGTGACCTGCTGCGAGAGAATGGTTTTGAGTCAGTTTTTAGTAAACTCGAGCAGCCTCGCCCAAAGACTTTTCCGACGCACGATTACAGACATTTGAGATTTGGCGGTAGGATTAGGCGCTCAATTGACGATATTGTGGTGCGTGGCGATAGGATACGAGTAGTGGGAGCTGGATTGCTTCATCAGGTCGAAAAGGATGATGACAGTGCCCTGCCCTTGTGTAGCGATCACGAGGGACTATGGGCGAGACTGGAGATAACCCCCAAGCATGACTGAACCCCCGGCGAGCGGGGCTCCAGCCAGGGGTAGTGGTTGATTAGAGGACGCGTAGTCTATCTGAACCGGACAACTCAGTTGGTGAGACTGAGCGGATTGCTGCGGCGACATCGTGATGCGCTGCGGCGATCTTTTCGTTTGAATTAGCGATAGCGAGCTGGCCCTCTAGGTTGCGCCTGGCGGATGCGATTGAGATCTTGCCGTAAAGCAGTTTCGTCACGCAGACACCATACTCCTCTAGTAGCGACTCGGAGGTCTCAGCTAGATCGTCTATATCGACCAGGGGTAGCCTATCCGACACCAATATAGGGTCGAACTGGCTATAGCTACGCAGTATAGCGTCGCTCACCCTGCTCTTTACTAGCGACTCTAGCTCGTCCTTGGAGTTTTTCCAGCGCCAGCTAGTTTCGGCTGGCCTCAGGAAAGACTTGGCGGGACAGCCTGGCTGGCGTGAAACATTCCAGACTACACCGATAGAGGTGTCGAACTCGTAATCTCCGACCGTTACCGAGTCGATATCGAGATCAGTTTCTCTGTCGCCGCAATTGACTAGACGAATCGAATTTAACAGATAAAATCGAAAACGAATTCCACGAGTTTTTTTGCCACCAATTTGACTTAGCGGGTCATACTCGACCGGAACGTCGTCTCGATTTCTGACAACACGATTGAATCGTAGCCTCACCCCTACCCAGTATTCTGGGATAAAGACCATACAGCGCCAAACAAACACCACCGCTAGGGTAGCGAGTAGGATGGCGATGCCGGGCCAATTGGGGCTGCCGTCGCTTTTCAATATTAACTTGTATAAGGTACCGCTGCCGAAACCCAACATTGCTCCACCATCCTTCTCTAGTAGTTCGGGCAGATGTCTATATGATAGACGAAAATGTATTAAAACAAAAGCTTATTCAAAAAGTCGTATTAGCTGTTCAAAATCTCGCTTCAATTCCTTAGAACTGCCGGTAAATTCATCTAGTAACTGGTGCTGACTAGGCCTCATAACACTACGGATAATCTTAAGCATCAGACTGAATTGGGTCATGCCGATGTCGGCTGCGACATGTTCAACGCTGTGGATAAATTGTGCAACAGCTTGGCGCTGAGCCTTGGTTTGCACGGGTGATAGACGGTCGATTGTGGTGTGGATTAAAAGCCAGATGATGCTACCGATTAGTCCATACGGCAGCACTATGATCATCAACATCCACCACCAGGCACTGTACTGTACGATCAGCCAGCTGGTACCGATTACGGCCAGTACGAAAATAGCAGCCGCACCGATCTCAAACGGTAACAACACCTTTTTGGCATAAGTTGAAATAACTGCCCTGCTAGCTGCTTGGTAAGCGTCCATATGTCTATTATAACCCGACTGGTTCGACTACTCTAGCGTGGAGGTTGTATAATCGAGCTATGGAAGATTCGATTTTTACAAAAATCATCAAAGGCGAGATACCGTCGTACAAGATATACGAAGACGAGCTAACTTATGCGTTTTTGGACATCCACCCGGTGACAAGGGGTCATGTGTTGGTCGTGCCGAAGCGACAAGTTGAGTTTTTATGGGACTGCGACGACGTAGACTATCAGGCGGTGATGGCGACGGTCAAAAAAGTCGCTAGTCATCTGAGGTCTACGCTAGATGTACCCCATGTCGGACTACAGGTCATCGGTGTGGACGTGCCGCATGCTCATGTTCATCTGATACCATTTCGCGATGTCGCTGAGTATCGCCAGGTGCCAGATATGACGGCAGAACCAGGCTTTGCAGAGCTCGAGGCTGTAGCTAAACAGCTGGCAGTAGTATGAAAATAATTGCCGTTGGCAAGAAGCATGAGTCTTGGATAGAATCTGGCTTAGAACGCTACCAGAAGCGCCTCCGCAAGCCTTACGGCGTGGAATGGTTACTATTGCCACATTCATCAAAAGACGAGCCTGAGGCGCGTTGTACGGAGTCTGAGGCGATATTATCCAAGCTAAAGACCGGTGACTTCGTGATATTACTCGATGAAACTGGTGAAATACTGAGCTCCCCCACCGTGTCTAGTCGGCTAGAGCGAACCCTAAGCAGTAGTCGAGAGATTGTTTTTGTGATCGGTGGAGCTTATGGTGTATCGGCCGAGCTGAAGCAGCGGGTTGACTTGATCTGGTCGCTATCGAGGTTGGTTTTTCCACATCAGCTAGTTAGGTTGATACTGATAGAGCAGCTCTATCGAGCTCAAGAAATAGCCGCTGGCAACCCCTATCACCACAATTAATACACGACATATAGTTGACAAAAAACAAAGCTTATGCTATATTTGATAGCGTAATCAGTTAAACAAAGAAAAGTAAAAATAAAAATGTTTCCAGCTATATTCATCAATCCAACAGTCGCACTAACCTTGTCTACGATGGTCGGTGTCTTCGTGCACGATATGAAGATTGATCAGTTCACCACCACCCTGTTGGCGGCGCCAGCTATAATGGCGGCCTATGAAGGTTCGATTGTGGCTATCAAGATGACCGATCCACACACCCACCCCGAGACGGTCTCAGTTTCGCAGCTAGGTAGGACTATGTCAAACAAGAATCCAAGGCTTCAGCCGCGCAATGACGACAAGAAATATAATCTTGAAAAGAAGGTTATGAAGGGTCGTCACCCGTTTGATAACTACAGTTTACCGGCTATTAGCTAGGGTCAGCTATCACCTTGAGCTCGGCTTGTAGCTTGATGATAAGCTGCTCGGCTTCTGCTAGTTGACGGCGTGTTTCTTCGACTAGCTGAGCAGGTGCTTTGCTTATATAGGCTTCGTTTGAGAGCCTGACCTCGAGTGATTCGCGGATATCGTGCTGCTTGGCTAGCCGTACCTCTAGGTTGCTTAGATACTCATCGAGCGTCTTCTGGTCTATATCGAGCCAAGCCTCGCGACCACTGACAGCTATACGTACACCGGATGGCTGGTCGGTGTGGTTGACGGACTTTAGTCGGGCTAGGCGAGCGATGAGCTCTTGGTTGTCGGCTACGAGTGAGTCGCTGCCATAGAGTAGGCCGTACTTTTCATTACCCGGGATGTCGGCGGCTACGAAGCGGATTTCGCTAACTAGCTTTTGGAGCTGCTCGAATTGACCAGCGGATATCTCGTCAAAATCCATGACACCTGGCCAGCTCGACGACATCAGTAGGTCGTCATGCCAACTAAGGGTTTGCCAGATAGTTTCGGTCACGAATGGTGCGAATGGATGAGCCAACTTGAGGCAAGTGTCGAGAGCGTAGACCAGGAGAGGATGATTGCTGCCATCTTTGCTGGCTTCGATGTACCAGTCAGCTAGGCTAGTCCAGACAGTCTGGTAGACTAGCTCGGCTGCTTCGGCAAAGCGATATGACTCGATGAGCTGCTGGACGGATATGGTGGCGGTGTTTAGCTCGCGTATAATCCAGTGGTCGGCTAGGCTGTCGGCTGTAGGTGCTGACACGGTATGAACTTCACCTACTTTGTCTTCGACGAAGCGTGCGATATTCCACAGCTTATTACAGAAATTGCGCCCGGCTACTACCTTGCTGAGTGAAAAGGCTTGGTCTTGTCCTGCGCTACGACTAGCTACTAGGCCCATACGCAGGGCGTCAGAGCCGTATTCGCTGATCGCTTCCATCGGATTGATGACATTGCCCTTGCTCTTGCTCATCTTTTGATTGTGCTCGTCGTTGACTAGGCCGTGTAGGTAGACGTCTTTGAATGGCACCTGGTCGGTCATCTCGAGGCCGAGCATGATCATACGACTCACCCATGGATACAAGATGTCGTGGCCTGTCTCCATAACACTGATGGGATAATGTCTAGCTAGTTCGCCACCGGTTATGTAATCGGTGGCGATAAACGGCCATTGGCCACTAGAGAACCAGGTATCAAAGGTGTCCTGCTCTCTTCTATATGTTGTGTCATTTACAACTATAATCTCTTGGTCAATCCTATCGTCAAATATCCAATCATTGAGATTTTGCTCATTTTGGAAAGCTGGTATCGGTATACCCCATGGTATCTGGCGGCTAAGGTTCCAGTCGTGAAGATTTTCGAGATACTGGATGAGGACACGACCTTTGTTTTCTGGGTAGAATTTGACGTCGCCGTTTTTGATAGCAGCGATAGCTCGCTCGGCTAGTGGTTTGACACTAAGGAACCACTGATCTTTGATGAGCGGCTGGATGACGCTGTCACACCTGTAGCAATGTGCCACGGCATGTTCGGTGGCCTTCTCGCCACGGCGTAGTTCAGCCGCCTCTAGAGCGGCTAGAGTGCGTCGTCGAGCTTCTTCTACCGTGATACCCAGGAATTGCGGCGGTACGTTTATCATAGTGCCGTCGTGATCTATCACCTGAAGTGGATCTAGGTCATGCCTCTTCCCTACTTCGTAATCATTTGGGTCATGGGCTGGGGTTATCTTGACCGCACCAGTACCGTAGGCTGGGTCGACGTATTCGTCGGCGATAACAGGAATCTCTCGCTGAGTCAGCGGTAGCTGGACGTGTGTGCCGATGAGATGTTTATAGCGTTCGTCGTTTGGATGTACTGCGATAGCTTGGTCACCAAACATTGTCTCTGGGCGAGTGGTGGCGACGACTATCTCGGCAACTTTGTCGATCGACGGATAGGCGATATTCCAAAGAGTCCCCTTCTCTTGCTTGTGATTGATCTCGATATCAGCGAAGCCAGTCTGGTGAACTGTACAATAGCTAACCATACGCTCGCCTCTGTAGATGAGGCCTTTATCCCAGAGCTGTTTGAAGGTCTGGTGGGTTTGGTCTATGACTTTTTGGTCGAGAGTAAAGACGAGCGAATCCCAGTCGACACTGACTCCTACTGCCCTAAGTTGAAGCTCCATATTACCGCGCTGTTGGTCGACAAAATTCCAGACCTGACTGTAGAGTTGGTCGCGAGTGAAATCAAAACGGCTCTTGCCCTGCTTTTGAAGTTCTTTCTCATAGACAACCCAAGTCTCGAAGCCGGCATGATCGGCCCCCGGTATGTAGAGAGTGTCCCTGCCCTTCATGCGGTGATAACGCACCAATATATCCTCTACCCCAGCCATCAGGGCGTGGCCGATGTGTAGGTTGCCATTGGCGTTTGGCGGCGGCATTATTACGGTATACGGCTCACCTTCACCTTTTGGCTTGAAGGCGCCAGAGGTCTCCCAGAGTGCGTAGATATTCGGTTCGTATTTATTCGGTTCGTAGGCTTTGGGTAAATTCATAGTTATCCGTATTTATTCACGTGAAAACACACTCGAAGCCAACAACGTTTTCGTGTGAAAACGCCACTCCTCATAGGTTATCCACGTGTTTATTTTCAATATTAAGTATACCACTTTTGAGCTGGATAGGGTATAGCTTCTAGTTAGGGTAATCGCTTACGAATAGATTGGTAGTAGCGATAAATATAGTAGGGAAGCGGCTTGAGTGGTAAATCCCAGGCACCGAGATAGTCAACTGGATAACCACCAAAGGACTGTTTGAACTTGGTAAAACCAGCCCAGGGGTGATTCGGTTGATTGTCGGGTGCGATGCCGTATAGGTCGAAATATTTGAGTCCGGCGGCTTTTGCGTCTAATATCATCTGGCCGACCAGAGCTGTGCCGGCCGACAATTTGCGATAATCGTCATCGGCGGCGGCGTGCGCGTAGTAGCGCGTGTCGCTTGAGTCGTAGACTAGGGCGGCGGCGATGACTGTGTCGTCTAGCGAGGCGGTGTAGAGTCGAGCAGCTCCAATTGGTAG
>CALMYZ010000089.1 GCA_937873745.1 uncultured Candidatus Saccharibacteria bacterium
TCAAACAAATACCAATCTTGGTTCTTTTGGACTCGCTTCATGAACTCATCGCTCAGATAGACCGCCGTATTCATCAGACGTGTCCGCAAGTACGGATCACCTGAGTTTTGGCGTAGATCAAGAAACTGCGGAAAGTTAAGATGCCAGTTTTCCATATACATAGCCGCGGCGCCAGCCTTCTTGCCCTTGCGACTGACGGCAAAGAGCGCCGAGTCTATCATCTTCATGAACGGAATCGGTCCAGTGCTCTCGGTGTTCGTCGTCTTCACCGGGCTACCTGCCGCGCGTAGCTTGGTCATCGTGATGCCGATTCCACCAGTACCCTTGGCGATCCACATCGTGTCGCGCACACCCTTGGCGATCGACTCCATATCGTCTTGGACCTCCATTAAGAAGCAGTTGCTCAACTGCGGAAATGTACCGCCGGCGTTGACACGCGTCGAACCACCCGGTACGTATTCGAGACGACTCATATGCTCATAGAAATCAATCGCTGCAGCTGTCGGATTGGCCTCGTTGTAGCTAAGCCCCATCGCGATGCGCATATGGGTAAATTGTGGCACCTCGAGAGGATCGCCAGACTGCTTGCGTAGACTATAGCGATTGCGATTTGTCACCACACCGATGTATTTGAACAGTTCGTCACGGGTCGGATCTAGGGCCGCAGCAATCTTCTTTAGGTCGAAGCGCCCATCACCCATCCGAGTATCTAGCAGTTCGTCTTTGACTCCGGTTTTGATAAATCCTGGAAATGCCTTGGCATGAAGTTTTTTGAGATCACCTGCGTCTATATAATCACCTAGAGTATTTTTGTAGATGTTTTTCAGCAGCAGACGTGCCGCGATCTTGTCGAAGTCTGGGTCGTCTTTTACGTTTTGTAGTGCGGTGTGGATCACGGCTTCGTCTAGCTGTTCGCTCGTGATACCGTCAAACAGTGTAAGCTGTAGTTCACTCGCAACCTGTACAACCTTTTGGATCTGCGCCGGCAAGCCCTCGCTAGCCTGGACGAGCGCCAAGTTTATCTTATTGGCATCAAACACCTCTTTGCTACCATCTCGTTTGATTACTCGAATTTGATTCATACCCTACTCCCTATTTTTTGATGTTATTTTGCGTTGATCGCGTCTCTCAATTGCGACAACACAAACCCACGCAGATCTACATCTACCCTCGATCTTTGCAAGATTTGTATAAATATATGTTTTATTGAACTACTACATATGTAGCGTCTATGTACGATAATAGACCCTATATATATGGTTTTCAAGTATTTTAGTGAGTTTTTTTCACCACAAGCAATTTTGACTGCCAGCTACTACTGTTAGCGTTGTGTTGTTTTTTTACAACGCTATATGTGGGGTTAGG
>CALMYZ010000090.1 GCA_937873745.1 uncultured Candidatus Saccharibacteria bacterium
TTGACCAATGACCAGTCTTCCTTGCTGTCTTTGGCCGCCAAGACTTCCTTCTTTGGCTCGTCTTCGCCAGTAGAGTCAGTCGCACCACGCACGGCAGTAGTCGGAGTATCGTCTTCTGCGTCAGTCGCATCTGTACCACCGATGATAGTAGCGAATGGAGTGGCAGCTAGTGAAGATTGTGGATTAGTCACTAGTGGGCCGGATACACCGGGAGTTGCAGGCACACTCGGGACATCAGGGTTTGGCGTGACAGTTATCGCATTCACGACCGCAGTCATTTCATTAGACACAGCGCTAGTGAGCGGCATTTCGACACCACGACTAGCTACAGCTACCACTTGGTACTCACCGACAGGTATACCGGCAAAGCTAACCATCCAATTACCATCCTCGTCTACTGTTGTAGTTTCAGTAGCTTCACCTAGTGTTACAGTGATATTATCACCAGCTACGCCTGTGCCCGTAACCACAACGGGTGAGCCGACTGTGACTGGATCAATTGAGTTGATAATCGGTGCGGCTAAATTTACGACAGCAGTGGCTGGAGCCTCGCCTTCGTTGCCAGCTTTGTCGGTAGATATGGCCGTTACCGTGTGTGAGCCGGCTGAAAGCTTGTCGTCTCCAGTGAGAGTGAGAGTAAACGTACCATCCGCATTCAGATCTACTAGGTCGTAGTATGTTCCGTCAATACCTATTACAACTTTGTCGCCAAGATTTGTATCTTCCACCTTTCCAGAGATTGTAGTCTCTTCGCCTTCTATCGCTTCTGCGATTGGATAGAGTATGACTACCGGATCTTTGCTATCGATAGTGAAGTTCACCGACTCAGCATTGCCATAGCGACCCAATAAATCTGTGGCTGTGAAGTAGATGGTGTATTCACCGTCTGGCAAGTTTAGGTTATTTGCTAGTTTGAAGCTAGCTGTCCAGTCTTTTGTGCCGTCACTGGGTACTAGCGCTCCCCAGCTGGCACGAATCGTAGACGCATCATTTCTTGGATCGCCTTTATCCCAGATGGTTACATCAAACCGCTTCATGCCGGCAGCATCAGCTGCGTGTAGTTTGATTTCCATCTCGTTGGCAGTTTTGACGAAATCGCCTGTATCTGGAGATTTAATTTCAGCAGTTGGAGCAGCTGTGTCGCTGGTGATTGTGCTAGTTGTGTTGCTCCAGTTATTTGCCTTATCAAAGACATTTGCACGAATAGTAATTTCATCACCGTCTTTGAGGCTAAGCTCATTCTTAATATTCGTCAGGTCAGCGCTGGTTAGAGTATGCTCAAAATCACCACTTGTCTTATTTAGTTGACCATTACTAACCTGGAATGGGTTCGTCATTTCTCTGCCGTTGGCAGATATATACAGGTGCAGTCGCCCGATGCCGCTTAGATTGTCCGAGAAACTTCCTTTGATAGTAAATGGGTTGGCTGTGTCGACAGGTCCAGTCGGCGCAGTGATTGTTGCAGTCGGGTCTGTCTTATCGTAGCCGATTTCGAAAGTTTCACTACAGGCTGATTCGTTGCCGATAGCGTCGACAGCTGCGACGCAGAAGAAGTGTTTGCCTTCACCTTCGGTGAATTCACCACCGTTGATTGAAGGATAGTAGATATTTGGGTTTCTCCACTCGCTACCGGGCTTAAAAATGCTTGTTGAGATATCGTTCCAGTAGTAATAAACATAGTTTTTTACATCAGACGGATTGTCATGCTTCCAGGCAATATCGCCTTTATATAGATTCGCCCAGCTACCACTATTTCGAGCACTGCCGTTGCTCATCTTGTATATCAGATCGTACGGAACCATTGGTGGAGTATAGTCAGCAACTGTGAAGTTTCGGACTGCACTAATACCGCCGAGCAAGCCAGATTGAGCGACTGACTGAACGGTAACTGTATGAGGGCCTTCGGTTAGAGTCTTGGTGAGTGAAGTACCGCTAACAGCTTCTGCTACTCCACCGTCGATTGATACAAGGTAGGTGTGTGCACCAGACACGGCATTCCAAGTGATAGCGACTGCGCCGTTGGTAGTTGTGACTGTTTGACCTTCGGTAGGATCAGAGATAGCTGGGGCTGCTGGAGCTGGCTTAAGGGTGTAGCGAGTAAATATTCCCCAGACATTGGTAGTGCTATATTGATTATTACTGTCGACAATCGTACCGCCGTCTTTACGGATTTGGTTGCCTTCGGAAGTATGGTGACTCTGGCCACCGATAGTTAACGTTCCGGATGAAACCAAAATTCCACCAAAGCTTGCAATGCCCCAAGATGATTTTCCGCGGCTATTGTTTGAAGTTGTAATATCTGTGGCCGCAACCGTCGAGCCGTTGACATGAATACCGGCTTTTTGATTGTTCTTGGCTGTAATTTTATTTAGAACTGCGCTTGACTGCCAAATCTGAATACCTTGGACATTACTGGTTGCAGCACCGTCGACAATAAGGTTGCTGATAGTTGGATTTCCTGCAGTAACACCCAGAATTGAATCGTTGCTACCTGTACCACTCCAGCCGGCAGCCCCGGATAGTGTATGGCCGCCGCCATCGAGCGTAAGGGTGCGGTTGATATCAACTTGGCTAGAAATCGTAAAGCTCGAGCCTAGTGTGATTGTATCGACAGTTGTATCACCAATCTTCGCAACCAGCTCAGACTGACTGTTCACTGTTGCAGATACTGCACTTGCCACCTGGCTCGCCACTAACCCATACATCGGCTGTGCGACTAGTGCGAATAC
>CALMYZ010000091.1 GCA_937873745.1 uncultured Candidatus Saccharibacteria bacterium
CGGCCACTCCTACCACTACAGTGCTGCTACAGCTGGCGAGTCTCGCACCAGCCACACCACCGGCGATGCCCCGTATAGCATCTGCCCGGCTAACTGGCGACTTCCTAGCGGTGCCGCAGACACCGGTACCGGACAGCCCCTCCCGACCAACGATTTTAGCGAGCTAAGTGCCCGCATGGCTGGCTTCCCAAGCGGACAAGATAGCGGCTACCTAGCCAACTACTACACCCACGCCGCCGGCTGGCAGCACAACGGCCCGTTCAAGGGCATCCTGGCTGGCTACTGGGCCGGTAGCTTCGACGGTCAGGGTGGCGGCGGTATCTTATGGTCAGCTTCGGCGAACCCAGGTAATGCTGGCAGCGCGTTCAGCGCGAGCTTCTATGCCGATGGAGTTTATCCTGACGTCGTCGATCGCTACGGCGGAC
This sequence comes from uncultured Candidatus Saccharibacteria bacterium, assembly GCA_937873745.1. Lineage (GTDB taxonomy): Bacteria > Patescibacteriota > Saccharimonadia > Saccharimonadales > Saccharimonadaceae > CALMYZ01. Next base: position 426 of record CALMYZ010000091.1, read on the forward strand.
TTGGGGTTCGCTGTCTCTTGAACTAAGTCTGATGGGGTTATCTGCTATAATTCAGCCATGCTATTGACGGCTGGGCGTGGCGCGCATCCATCTATCTTGATAGCCGGTTTGTCTGCTGGCTTTTTGTTCGGAGTGTTCTCGGCTGCATATATAGACTGGCGGCTTTTTCTGTCGCTGGGCTGGCTGCTGCTGGCAGTGGTACTGGTCGGTCTGACTTTTTGGAAGCGAGTATTCTACATGCTGCCGGTCATTATCCTGGCTGGTATATTATTTGGCCTGTGGCGCGGCGGACTGGTCCAGCAAGAGCTGAGTGTTTATACTAACCTGATAGGTCACAAGGTCAGCCTGGGCGGCGTAGTAGCCGAAGACGCCGACAAAAATCAGCGCAACCAGACTTTGCTAAGGCTAAAAAATGTATCGATAGAGGGCCACGAGATGGCTGGTCAGATATGGGTGGCTATAGATGAAACTAGCGACATCCGGCGAAGCGATATGATATCCGTCACCGGCAAGGTGTCGAAGGGCTTTGGTGCCTTCGCGGCTGCGATCTATAGTCCGACGCTAAACAAGGTCGAAAGGCCGGTGCCTGGTGACGTGGCCTTGCACGTGCGTGATTGGTTCGGCGATGCCGTACGCAAAGTAGTACCGGCGCCACAGGCAGACCTTGGTCTGGGATTTTTGCTAGGGCAGAGGCGAGGTTTGCCGCCAGAGCTGATGCAAGCTCTGCAGATCGCTGGACTGACTCACGTTATCGTGGCGAGCGGCTATAATCTGACGATTTTGGTGAGATTTGCGCGACGGGCTTTTGAGAAAGTGTCTAAATATCTGGCAGCCCTGAGCTCTGGACTGATGATAACTGGATTTATCGCCATCACCGGTCTAAGCCCTAGCATGAACAGGGCCGGCTTGGTGGCGGGGCTGAGTTTGCTGGCTTGGTATTATGGTCGGCGATTTCACCCGGTGGCGCTACTACTATATGTGGCAGCGATGACGGTCTTGATCCAGCCTAGTTTTGTGTGGGGTGACTTGGGATGGTTGCTTAGTTTTGCAGCTTTTGCTGGTGTGATGATAGTGGCTCCGCTCCTGCAGGCCTACTTCTTTGGCGACAAAAAACCGGGCACCATCAGGCAGATAATGGGAGAGACCGTGACTGCGCAATTAGTTACGATGCCTATCATCATCCTGGCTTTTGGTCAGGCTAGCCTGGTGTCGGTGATGGCCAATATGTTGATATTGCCGCTCGTACCGCTGGCGATGCTACTAACTTTTTTGACCGGACTATCCGCCGTCATTTTACCCGGCTTGGCAACTCTACTGGCGCTACCGACTACTTGGCTGCTGAGCTATATGATATCGGTGGCCGACTATCTGGCCGGACTACCTTGGGCGCAGGTGGAGGTGGAGTTGTCTGTCTGGTCTGTGGGGCTTATCTATCTAGCGATTGCCGTGCTGTGTTTGTATCTCAGCCGGGCGACCGGCTATCGCTTGCGTGAATCGAGCATAGTCGACTAGAGGTGGTATAATATAAATTAAATAGATTGTTAAATATAACGGAGAGATCTTATGGCTGGACATAACAAATGGTCTAAAATTAAACGCGACAAGGGCGTAAACGACGCCAAGCGTGGTGCGGTGTTTACCAAAATCGGCAATCAAATAGCGATTGCAGCACGAGCCGGTACCGACCCAGCGATGAACCCGGCGCTAGCACTCGCCATGGAGAAAGCTCGTCAGGCTAATATGCCAAATGCCAATGTGCAGCGCGCAATCGACCGCGTGAGTGACAAAAACGCTGCCGTGCTAGAAGAGATTACCTACGAAGGTATGGGTCCGGGCGGTGTCGGCATCATCATAGAGACGGCGACCGACAACAAAAATCGCACATTTCCAGAAGTGCGAAATGCTCTAGCGAAAAACGGCGGGCGAATCGCCGATGCTGGTAGTGTGATGTTTCAGTTTGCACGCAAAGGCGTGATAGTCGTCGCTGCGACCGGTGAAGACGCGCTACTGACCATTCTGGACGCCGGTGCCGAGGACGCCAGTGAAGAGGACGGCGAGATAATAGTCTACACCGACCAGAAAGAATTATCCCAGGTGCGCACGGCTATTGTCGCCGCCAGCCTAGAGGTCAAAGACGCCGAGCTACAATATATCGGCAATGCCTCGATAGAAATAGCCGACGAAGAGACGGCTGCGAAGCTGATGAAAGTGCTAGATGCTCTAGATGAACTGGATGATGTGGTTAGTGTTCATACGAATGCTGATATCACGGCTGAAGTTTAGTTTGCTATAACGCCAGAATCGGCGTAGTATATAAACATGAAAAAGCTTGCGCTTATGCTGCTTTTACTGATAGTAGCGTCTGTCAGTTTGACGGATAGTGCTATGGCGTCTAGCGATCAAGGGCTGTTTATTAGTCAGATTAAATTAGGTGGCCCGAGTTTGGACGGTAGAGCTACCGAGTATGTATCTATAACAAACAATTCTGACGCGACGATATCATTTGATAGGCTAAGAGTTGAATATCTCAAGGCTCCAACTACAGCTAGCCTGTTGACCTATGATTGTAGTGTATACCCGTGGTCTAGCACAGACCTAAAGACGTATAGTCTGCCAAGTTTAACCAACATTCAGCCTGGACAAACTATAGACTACAGCTTCCTACTGACAGATGATCGTGGAGGTGTAATACGACTCAGCAGTGTGGCTGTGGTCGATGATATAGAAGCAGTAACGATACACGACATAGTCGGATGGAATAGAGGCAGTTCGACTACTAGATGCGCCTCGGGCTCGCCAATCGCTATAAATACAAATCTGACAGCTAGTAGGATTTACTATCAACTAGGAGATCGAATCGTTATGACGAATACCGGCGATAATAGCAAAGACTTCGTCGCTGGTCTAAACGGGCTGGACGTATGTATCAACATAGCCGATGTTCAGCCGACCCTACCGGTAGGATTTGTTAAGGATGAGACGACCAGCGAATGCGATGTTCCTACTCCGCCGCTCGATGATACTGCCGAGCCCCCAGGCCAGCCTGATCCGGACGATCCGGAGACTCCCATTACACCTGTTGTTAATCTTTGCGATGGACTGATACTGTCGGAGATTGCTGCTAATGTGTCGAATCAATTTATCGAAATACGTAATATTAGCCCATCTCCACTTGATATGAAAGATTGTAAGATACAGACAAATCGCAGCGATACGCAACTGTATTCACTGCCAGATTATGAGCTAGATTCGGGTGAATATTATACGATATGGTTAAAAGATACCGATTTGACATTGACCAAGACGACTACTGGTGTGGTGTACTTACTTTCCTCGGATTCACTTATCGAGGTTGATTCTGTAGCGTATGCCAACTTAAAACCAGAAACGTCATGGTCTGAAATCGACGATGAATGGATGCAGACTTACACGATCACTTCAGGCGATGACAATGAATATGCAAGATATCCGCCGTGCGAAGTGGGCTATGAGCGCAATCTCGAAAGTGGTAGATGTGTAAAATTAGTCTCGCAACTTGAGCCTAGTCTCGTACCGTGTGCGGCCGACCAGTTTCGTAATCCTCTGACTAATCGCTGCAACAAAATAACTAACATAGAGGAGCCTGTCGACTGTGGCGAAGGTAGAGAGCGCAATGTCGCAACAGGAAGGTGTCGAAATATTGTTAGCGAGTCTACCCTTGTACCGTGTCGCGAAGACCAATACCGTAGCGAAGAGACGAATCGTTGTCGTTCGATAGCGACTATGGCGGCGAGTGTCTTGAAGCCATGCGCCGATGACCAGTTTCGTAACCCTCTGACTAATCGCTGCAAAAAGATAGCTAGTGTTGATGAGCTAGCTGACTGTGGTGAGGGGCGCGAGCGAAACCCAGAGACTAATCGCTGTCGCAATGTCGTATCGATGGCTAGTATGCCAAAGGCGGCTTTTGCTGTCGAGCCTATCAAGCAGACCGGTGTGGCGTTTGTCGGCTGGTGGGCTTTGGGCGGTGTACTGCTGCTAGCTTTTGGCTATGCTGGCTGGGAGTGGCGTCACGAAATCTATAACGGTATCAAGTCGCTGTCGCCAAAAGCAGGCGGCAAGTAGTCTATACTATAGATATGAGGATTTTAGGCATAGACCCAGGCACAGGCATACTTGGTTTTGGGGTGATAGATGTGTCGGCTGGAGGCAAGCTGTCGATGGTGACGGCCGGAGTGATTACGACGCCAGCACATACGCCGCTAGAAGACAGATTGGTCGAGATATACGATGGATTGACTGAGATTATCGGTGAAACCAAGCCTCAAGTTATGTCTATAGAGAAGCTGTTTTTTGCTCGCAATGTCACTACGGCAATGAGTGTATCACACGCCCGCGGCGTGGCGATGTTAGCCGGCAGCAAGGGTGGCTTGGAGATTAGTGAGTACACGCCCCTCCAGATAAAACAGACCTTAACTGGCTATGGTAAGGCTGACAAAAAGCAGGTTCAGGAGATGGTAAAAATACAACTAGGATTGAAGCAGATACCGCGACCAGATGACGCTGCCGATGCACTGGCGGCAGCGATTACGCATAGCCTGATGTCTAGAGTCCAGACTCAGTAAAATCACAGCAAAAAATGCTAAAATATTAAGGTATGGTAAGGCAAGGTAAATATACCAAAAAGAAGAGCCGTCTCGATAAAGTCAGATGGTCTATTAAGCGTCGCTTGAAATGGTTTAAGCGACTGTCTTGGCCTAAGAAAATTCTACTGATCAGTGCTCCGATATTGCTATTTTTGGTGATCACGCCGATATTTACTTATATATATTTCTACAATGACATCGCCGACCAAGACAGGTTGATGAACCGCAATAACACCGGTATAGTCTTGAAGGATAAGAACGATAAAACCTTTTATAGTGTCGGTCGGGCAGAACATCGAGAGTTAGTACCACTAGCAGACATAGCCGACAGTACGGAGAAAGCATTGGTGGCGGCCGAAGACAAAAACTTCTATGAGCATGGTGGATTTTCTCCACTAGGCATCTTGCGTGCGCTATATGGCAATATCGTGTCGCAAGGTATCACTGGCGGCGGCTCAACCCTTACTCAGCAGCTTGCTAAAAATACATTACTGACGACTAATCAGACGGTGATGCGTAAATACCAGGAGCTGGTGATAGCGACAGCTATCGAAAATCGCTACAGCAAAGATGAGATATTGGAGATGTATCTAAACTCTGTTTATTTCGGTAATAACTCATTTGGTATCGAAGAAGCGGCTAGTAATTATTTCGGCAAAAAACCGAGTGAATTGACCACAGAAGAATCGGCTATGCTGATAGGTATATTGCCGGCCCCAAGCGCCTACTCACCGGTAGAGGGTAGTGCGAAATATGCCAAGCAGCGTCAGACCTATGTGCTTGGTCGCATGGCGGCAGATGGGTATATCTCGCAAAGCCAACACGATGAGGCGCTAAAGGTAGAGCTACATTATCAGGAGCCAAAAGCTATCAGCAATGCGGCGCCGCACTTTACCGAGATGGTCTTGAATGAGCTGTACAAAAAATACGGCGAAGAGAAGGTGAAGCGTTCTGGTTATCATGTCACTACCACTTTAGACCTAGGCCTACAAGAGGCAGCCAATCAAGCGGTGGCAGCAAATCAGGCTCATATAATGGCCTATGGCGGCTCAAATGCCAGCGTAGTTGTAGCTGATCCAAAGACAGGCCAGATAAGGGCTTTGGTCGGTAGTGTAGACTATAATAATCAGCAGTTTGGCATGGTAAATATGGCCACTTCACCACGTCAGCCTGGCTCTAGTTTTAAACCTCTATACTATGCCAAGGCCTTGGCCGACGGCAAGATTGCGACAACTAGCGTGATACAAGACGAGGCCTCAGACTTTAATGGCTATAAGCCAAAAAATGCTACTCGTCAGTATTATGGCAATGTGACGGTTCGGCAAGCTCTTGATTGGTCGCTCAATATTCCAGCTGTAAAAGTAATGCAGAAGGTTGGCATAAGTAGCTCTATAGACCAAGCCAAAGCCTTCGGTATCACTACGCTAGGTAAGTCTAGTGACTATGGTTTATCGCTAGCTTTGGGTGCCGGTGAGATACCGCTGACCGAGATGACTGGTGCTTATGCGACACTGGCGAGTGGTGGCACGTATCACAAGCAGACGATTATCAGTGAAATTGACGACAAGTTCGGTAAGCCTATATTTAAGTTTAAAGACGAGACTTCCAAAGCTATTTCGGCTCAGGGTGCCTATCTGATATCTGATATTTTGTCAGATAATTCGGCTCGCGCCTTTATGTTCGGAAGCGACCTAAATGTGCTCGGTACTGATTATCGTATCAAAAAAGTAGCAGTAAAGACTGGTACGACCGACGAATCACGCGATGCGCTGACGATTGGCTATACGCCTAATGTCGCAGTCGGTGTTTGGGTGGGGAACAATGACAATACACCGATGGTGAGCGGCGGGTCTGATATGGCTGGACCGATATGGAAAGATATTATGCGCGCAGCGATCGGCTCGTCTACACCTGAATTTGCCAAGCCGTCCGGCATAGTTTCACAGTCGGTTTGTACACCGAAAGGTAGAATGAGCGATGTATTTTTGAGTACTTATGTGCCATCTGGTCAGTGTCCAACAGCGCCAAAGCCCACAGAAGAGAAGAAGAAGCCAGAAGAGACGGAGGTCGACACCGCTCCGAATGAAACGCCAGAGGATACTGATACGGACACCGAGACACCAGTAACCCCTGCTACCCCGACTACACCAACCACGCCAACCGTACCGCCGACTCAGCCGACCATCCCAACGCAACCAACCACTCCTACTCCATAGTGTTACAATAGTATTATGATTGCACATGTCTCTGGCCTGGTGGCTGAAAAATTCGCTAACTCCGTCATAGTAGACGTAGCTGGTATTGGTTACGAGATTCAAGTACCACTACTAGACTACGAGGCGGCACTGCTGAACGACAAAGTAAAATTCTATACCTATCATCACATTCGTGAGCAGTCACAAGATCTGTTTGGCTTCTCTACGTTAGCTGCTAAAAAACTATTTGAGCTACTAATTACCGTCCAGGGTATCGGTCCGAAGGCGGCGCTAGCAATCCTCAGTCTTGGTGATAGTGAGACGGTTAGAAATGCTATTGCAAATAGCGACTCGGCTTTTATATCTCAGGCGAGTGGTGTCGGCAAGAAGTCTGCTGATCGAGTGGCGGTAGATTTGAGCGACAAGGTTGGATTGGCTCTGCGTCAAGATAACGACCTGGCTGGAAATTCTCGGATAATCACAGGTAGCGACGAGGCTCTAGAGGCCCTAATGGCACTTGGCTATAGTCTAGCAGATGCCGCCAAGGCTCTTGAGGGCGTGTCAAGCGAGTTGTCAACGGCTCAGCGTGTCACCGAAGCCCTAAAAAGCTAGATTTATAGTATAATATCTCTATATGGCTATAGAGAGGATTGTAGATACAGCCTTGCCGGCTGATGATAGCGACGAGCAGCAAGTCGAGGTGACTTTGCGGCCGCAGACTTTTGATGATTATATCGGCCAAGATAGGCTCAAGAAAAACCTTAAGCTTGCTATCGAGGCCGCTCAAAAGCGTGGTGATTCGATAGACCACATCTTACTATACGGTCCGCCAGGCCTAGGTAAGACTACCATGGCTAGCGTAATAGCCAATGAAATGGGGGCTGGACTGAGGGTGACGGCTGGCCCAGCAATTGAAAAAGCCGGCGACTTGGCTAGTATCTTAACCAATCTTCAGGACGGCGATATCTTGTTTATCGATGAGATTCATCGTCTTAGTCGAGCTGTCGAAGAAATCTTATATAGCGCCATGGAGGATAATAAGCTCGACATCATCATAGGCAAGGGTCCGGCGGCGCGCAGTGTGAGGCTGGACCTACCGAAATTTACTATTATCGGTGCGACCACGCGGACGGGTAGCCTAGCTGCACCGCTACGCGATCGCTTCGGTCATGTTCATAGGCTGGAATTCTACACACCAGAAGATATCGGTAAAATAATTACGCGTTCGGCTGGCATCTTGAATAGTCGGATCCACCCAGAGCCGGCTAGTTTGCTGTCTACCAGGGCTAGGCTGACGCCGCGCATCGCCAATCGTCTACTGAAGAGAGTGCGGGACTATGCGGACGTAAACGGTGATGGTATTATCGATACCGTTATCACTAAGCAAGCTTTGGCGATGTTAGAGATTGATGAGCTTGGACTTGACGCGGCTGATCGCAACTTACTTAGTAGTATCATCGAAAATTACGAAGATCGGCCGGTCGGACTGACTACTATCGCTGCGCTTACCGGTGACGAGACTAGTACTATTGAGGACTTCTACGAACCCTACCTACTTCAGATCGGCTTTATCGAGCGAACGCCTAGGGGTCGTCGGGTGACAGTCAGGGCTAAGAATCATTTATCTAAAACCAAACAGGCTTGATATAATAAACTTATGAAAGATCAGCCAGACTATACTCAACCAGTCGCATATGACCCCGAAGGTAGGCCGCTTTATGCTCATCCGCCAGCTGCAACACCTCAGTCGACGCCGCATAATCTAGTTTCTCACCCCAGCCAGAATTCCCATGTCACGAGCGCGCCCTTACGGGCGCATGGCAATAATTTCGACCCTCGCACTAGAGTGCAATATGCCAATGAGCCAGATGCTCGTCATGTTGAACGCCCATTTGAGCCAGCCGAAATACCTATTAGCGACGAGGTTAAGTCTAAATCTGAGGCGTCGAAGCGTCAGTATCCATTCTTGAATATAAGTGAAGGTGAATATGTGATTTTAGATGTTCGACGACATCCGATTGGATTATTTATTCATCTAGTCGTAACTTTTTCGATATTATTTTTGGTATTAGGAATAGCAGCCGTTTATCCCGGCATACTAGCGCAAACCGCAGCGGCTATGAATGTTCCAACGGCTGGAGATGTCTGGTTCGTGGCTATCTTAGTAGCTATCCTTGTGATGATATTTGGTTATATTTCAGTCTGGGTTTATATGCAAAATAAGTTCTTTATGACAAACGAGAGTGTCATACAGGAGATTCAGCATTCATTATTTTCTAAGCACGAGCAGACCGTAAGTCTGGGTAGTATCGAAGATGCTAGCTTTAAGCATGCCAACATAATCCAGTCTATACTCGACTATGGTACTATTCGCCTGTCGACAGAGGGTGAGGAGACGACTTATCGATTTCATTTCGTGAGTAATCCAAAGAAGCAGATCGCTATCTTGAACAATGCAGTTGAATCCTTTAAGAACGGTCGACCGGTCGAAGATTAGTCTTTTTGCTGGCGATTTTCTTTTATATATTCGGCTTCACCCTCGAGCTGACCGAGTAGCTTGTAGCTCTGGCATCTGCCGTCTTTACAGTCGGTTGGTTCATAGCGATAGTCTGATTGGACGCTAATCTTCTCGCCATTATTCTCCATGGTCGTCTGGCCGAGTTTGACGCCTCGTGGGTCGGTGAAAAGCGATTTCTCGACAGTGGTTAGGCTTTTTTCATCGATAGTTTCAGGATAGTAGTTATTTTGCTTGAAGAAAGCTTCTTCGAGTCCGTAATACATCGCATTGATGGCAGTTTTTCGCTGAGAGTCTCGATGGGCTATCTGAAGATTGTTTTTTTGGACGAAGAATAGACCCCCGGCAAAAACCAAGAACGATATTACTACCAATATTTCTATAACAGTAAAGCCGCGCTGTTTCATTAGATTTATTATATCATGATATAATAAATAACAGATAAAGAGAGGGGATTGTATGGCGAAAAAAGCAGAAAAGGCGGCGGTTTCAGAGACCAAGCCAGATAACGAAGGTAAGCTCAAAGCACTGGGCTTAGCGATGGATCAGATCACTAAGCAATTTGGTGACGGCTCTATCCGTAAGCTTGGAGATAACAAGGCTGTTAATGTAGAGCTGATACCTTCTGGTGCCCTGAGTTTAGACTTGGCACTTGGCGGCGGCTACCCTAAGGGTCGAATAATTGAAATTTACGGCCCGGAGAGTTCTGGCAAGACCACGCTGACTCTACATGCGATTGCCGAGGTGCAGCGCAATGGTGGTACAGCGGCATTTATCGATGCCGAGCACGCCCTCGACCCAGCCTATGCTAAGCGTCTAGGTGTAGATACAGAGAATCTACTGGTCTCGCAGCCGGATAACGGTGAGCAGGCTCTAGAGATAGCCGAGACATTGGTGCGCTCCAATGCGGTTGACTTGATCGTGGTAGACTCGGTGGCGGCACTTGTGCCACAAGCGGAGATTGACGGTGAGATGGGTGATAGTCACATGGGTCTTCAGGCGCGACTAATGAGCCAGGCGCTCCGCAAGCTGACCGGTATTATCAACAAAAGCAAGGCAACGGTCATCTTTATCAATCAGATTCGTATGAAGATCGGTGTGATGTTTGGTAATCCAGAGACAACTACCGGTGGTAATGCTCTGAAGTTTTACGCCTCTGTACGTATGGATATTCGTCGCACTGGCCAGATAAAGGTGGGTGAGGATATAATCGGCAACCGTACCAAGGTGAAGATCGTTAAGAATAAGATCGCGCCGCCATTTAGAGTAGCTGAGTTTGACATTATGTACAATGAAGGTATTTCTCAGACCGGTGACGTGCTAGATCTGGCGGTGATTCATGGTGTTGTCGGCAAGGCTGGGGCTTGGTTTGACTACAAGGATAGCAAGATTGGCCAGGGTCGCGAGGCTGTGAAGGTTTATCTTAAAGAAAATCCGAAAGTTCTAGCCGAGATAGACAAAGAAGTTCGCAAAAAAGTCGCCGAAGTAGAGGCTTAGATCTCTATGCGAGTGACAAATCTGTCGCTCCAGGTCAAAAACCCGAATCGCGTCAATATTTCACTTGACGGTAAGTATAAGCTGTCGCTTGATATTGTTCAGGTGACAGAGCTGGGTATTAAGGTTGGTCGCGAACTGACAGAGGATGATCTGTCTAAGCTAGAGGGCGAAAGCGAATTCGGTAAACTATATGCGCGTGCTTTGGAGTATTGTCTGGTGCGGCCACGTAGTAGACGGGAGTTGAATGATTATCTGTATAGAAAAATGCGCTCGACCAGGCTTAGAAATCGACGCACTGGCGAGCTCTACGACAAACCTGGTGTTAGTCGCGAGTCTAGCGACAGGGTGATTGAGCGGCTATCTGAGCGAGGCTATGTAGATGATGAAAAGTTTGCGAGGTATTGGCTAGAGAATCGTAATCAGCGCAAAGGTAGTAGCCTAAAAAAACTGAAAGTAGAGCTACAGTCTAAGGGGGTTGATTCAGAGATTATTGATCGAGTTATCCTAGAGTCCGAGCGTAATGATGGCGATGAGCTAAAGAAAGTCATTGCTAAAAAACAGCGTCGCTATAGCGACAGAGACAAGTTTATCAAATACTTGATGACGCAAGG
>CALMYZ010000092.1 GCA_937873745.1 uncultured Candidatus Saccharibacteria bacterium
TACCCTTAGTGTAACGCTCGGTTTCACGCAGTTTAATCAAGGCATCAACGAAGCGACGGCTCATCAGTCGGAAGTCACCAGTATCACGCTGGAGGGGTATCTGGGTGGTGTTTTGTAAGACACTATAAAACCAACTAGAAGTAGTCTTCTTTAGCCACGACTCACCAGCTCGACTACGACGCTTGGCATATATATCGTCATAGCCATCTTCCCAATATGAAACCATCTTTGGTATCAGCTCGGGTGGGTCTTGTAGGTCGGCGTCGATTATCACCACAGCATCGCCAGTGGCGTGATCTAGTCCAGCCAGCATAGCCACTTCTTTGCCGAAATTGCGAGATAGATTAACGTACGAGATTCGCCTATCTTTTTTGGCAGCTGCTTTTACTAGATCCAAAGTCTCATCACTACTACCGTCATTTACAAATAGAAACTCAAAACCATATTTTTTTTGACCATCAGCCAGATTAGCCAAGCGAACAAGTAGCGGCTCTAAGACCTCTTGTTCGTTGTAAGCGGGGATGATGATGGTGATGGTTTTCATCAATATAATTATAACACTCAGGAATTAAAAACTGACCTCAGGCGGATAATGATAACTTTTATCAAGCTTACAATATACCCAAACAGTAAGGCACTTATACGGGTTTTATGAGCAATATAGGCTATAAACTGAAGTGAGAATTTCTTCATACCTATATACTTGAGGCTGGATAGACTGATATTAGGTATCTTAAATTTACTTATTAAACTAAGCTTTTTGGCAAATGACTTTTTAGAGTTGGCGACTATAGACCAGTAGGATATCAACCATCGCCAACGAAGCCAGTTAAGTAGATTTGATTCAGATTCGCTAGGTTTATCACCTGCAAATTGTACTATCGCCTCATCGTTCACGACTCTATACTCTGGTACTAGTGCTGATGACGAAAATACACTCGTAGGGCTATTTGTTAGATAGTGGTATGTTGCGTTTGGTATGAGGGCTATAGATTTTATATATTTAACATATTCTAAATAAAATAGTAGATCTTCACCAAACTTTAAATCTTCTCGAAACCTTATATTATTATCTCGTATCACATCCGCTCTAAATAACTTATTCCATAGATTATATAAAACTCCACTATCACCCAAAGACCTAAGTGTATACTCGGTTAGTTTTTCGTCCAAATACTCTCTGTTTGGGTTTATTTCTTTATACCCTTCTATAACACCACCAGGTGTGTTTAAATCCACCCTCCATCCAGACACCAATAGATCCGATCTCGTCTCATCTATAGCCGATACAGCTGTAGATATGGAGTTGTCGGGTATACTATCATCACTGTCGTAGAATTGGATGTATTTACCTTTTGCTTTATCTAGACCAAGGTTACGTGCGCTAGATGGGCCACCGTTAGGTTTAGAGAAGACTTTTATTCGTTCATCTATTACACTCAGTTGTTTAATTATATCAAGTGTATCATCCGAAGAGCCGTCATCTACTAATAACAATTCAAAGTCCTGAAAAACTTGAGAAGTAATAGATTTAACGATACTTTCGGTAGTTTTTCCAGTATTCCAAACAGGGATAATTATACTAAGAAGCGGCAAGAACACTCAACTCCCGTTAACCTCTATCGTAACAGATCTACTTTCTACAGAAAGTCGACTAATATAATCTAATATAGTGTAGGTAAGAGTTGTTACGCCGATAATCTCAAGAGTCTCTTCTAGGCCGATAATCAAAGCACTAACACCTTTTCCAGAAGAGTCCATAATATAGCTAGTATACATCTCTACTCCGATAGCACCTGATAAAAACAAAACACCAGACAATAATAATAACCATCTAGTTCTGATAGGTAGCCTGAAGAAGAACTTTATATAAACTGCGGCTACTATTAAAACAAGTAGCATACCAACAATAACCCATGGGTAATAAAACACACCACTAAACGGTATATTAAAGTGACCAACGATAATCCAGAACCGCTCATGAACCATCGCTCCATCGTCTAGGGATAGATACACCATAATAAATTATAAACCACCCCAATACCAACGATCTCTCGTTTCGTTAGATATAGCAGCTAACCAGGCCATTAATATGGCAGGAACTAGGAATAAAAATTGGCTATACCATGTTTGTACACTTGCCTCTTGGTCTATATTTAGGAGGTCCCAGAAGCCATTAACATATAAACTACCAGGTTTAAGGTAAGCAACTAACATATAAGCTATCAGCTGTAGGAATGCTAGTCCTAGTAGAATATATAGAACCCTTTTCGGATTAATAGCTAATCTTTTCATACTATATATAACTCCAGATTAAGTAGTCTGCAAACCAGTATATCACTAGTTAATGTGATATACTAAAATGTGATGAACAGAGGTTTATTAGACAAGAAAAATCAAGTTTTGCTATATGAGTTAGTGAAAACTGACTTCAAATTACGCTATCAAGGTTCGTTTATAGGTATACTGTGGTCTGTTATGAAACCACTCATGTTGTTTGCTGTGATGTATGTAGTGTTTGTTAAGTTTTTGAGATTTACAGATGGTACAGACACATACCCGCTAGTTTTACTGTTAGGTATATCGCTATGGACGTTTTTTACAGAAGCAACTAATGTTGGTATGCAATCTATTGTCTCTCGTGGTGATATCTTAAGAAAAATCAACTTCCCTAAGTACATAATAATCCTATCCTCGATGGTAAGTGCTTTGATAGGTTTGGCTATAAACCTATGTGTAGTACTTGTATTTATGTTGATGTCTGGTGTTCAGTTAACCTCAAATATATTATTTTTACCTATAAACATCATTCAGTTGTTTATCCTGGCGTTTGGCCTAGCTCTACTACTATCCACCCTGTATGTAAGATTCCGAGATATTAGCCATATATGGGATGTGGTCATGCAGATTTTATTTTACGCAACTCCGATCATTTATCCACTTTCTCAAATAGCCAACACTAAAGTGATGGGTGTTGCAGCTCAAGATATCACGATGATACTCCCGACAACACAAATAATCCAAGATATCCGACACAACCTGATCTCTCCGGAAAACGTACCGACAGTATGGCAGATGCAGACTAATATCTGGGTGGCATTGATACCAGTCACTATTACGATTGCTATATTTGCTGTTGGGGCTATTGTGTTCAAGATAAGCTCCAAGAAGTTTGCCGAAAATCTCTAATTAACATGTAAATTCAGGAATTGATTCCCAAATTTACATGTTAATCTGGGAATGTATGGTGCCACAATGGCTTGTAGCGAACATTAAAATAGACATACTGAATCATGCTATAATAACAAGGAATATGCGAGAAAAAACTACTACCAAAAAGACCAAACAATCAGACGTCGCACTCAGAGTTGAACACGTCAGCAAGAGTTTTCGACTACCTACAGAAAAATCTAACGGTATCAAGCAGTTGGCTATCAACACACTCAAAGGTGTGAAGGGTTACGACGAACAGCAAGTGCTAAAAGACATATCCTTTAATGTCGAAAAAGGTGACTTCTTCGGTATAGTAGGGCGCAATGGCTCGGGTAAGTCAACACTCCTAAAAATCATCTCTCAGATATACGAACCAGATAGCGGTAGTGTGAGTGTAAATGGTAAGTTGGTGCCGTTTATTGAGCTGGGTGTTGGATTCAACCCCGAACTGACAGGTAGAGAGAATGTCTATCTAAACGGGGCATTGTTAGGCTTCTCGCACGAAGAGGTGAATGCTATGTACGAAGATATAGTCGAGTTCGCCGAGCTAGAAAAGTTTATGGACCAAAAGTTAAAAAACTACTCCAGCGGCATGCAGGTACGACTTGCTTTTTCTATAGCCATAAAGGCAGACGCAGACATACTGGTACTAGATGAGGTTTTGGCAGTTGGGGACGAGGCGTTTCAGAGGAAGTGTTTCGGATATTTTGCAGAACTAAAGAGAAATAAGAAGACGGTTATACTCGTAACCCATTCTATGGATTATGTA
>CALMYZ010000093.1 GCA_937873745.1 uncultured Candidatus Saccharibacteria bacterium
CTCGGCATTTTCTCCGCCTGATAGATGGCGTTTTCGAGCTGATTGCGAGTATCGACGGCTTCGCGCTTTTTCTTGTCTTCATCGGCATGTGCCTCGGCTTCTTTTTGAGCTTTTTCGATATCTTCTTTGCTCATATTGCCACTATCTTGGATAGTTACCGAGTTTTCCTTACCAGTACCCTTATCCTTAGCGGTTACGTTTAAGATGCCGTTGGCGTCTAGGCTAAATGTCACCTCGATCTGAGGCACACCACGCGGAGCTGGCGCGATACCATCGAGCACGAAGCGACCGAGTGACTTGTTGTCATTGGCAAATTCACGCTCACCCTGAAGTACATGAATCTCTACTTGCGGCTGGTTATCTGCGGCTGTACTAAAGGTCTCGCTCTTTGAAGTCGGGATGGTGCTATTGCGCTCGATAAGCTTGGTCGTAACTCCACCCATCGTCTCGATACCTAGGCTCAGAGGAGTAACATCTAGCAGAAGAACATCCTTGACGTCACCAGCTAGTACACCACCCTGAATAGCCGCACCTACAGCTACAACTTCATCTGGGTTAACACCTTGAAGTGGGTCTTTTCCAAAAATCTCTTTGACCTTCTCGACAACTGCCGGCATACGGGTCATACCACCGACCAAGACAATTTCGTCTATGTCGCTAGCCTTCATATCGGCGTCCTTAAGCGCTTTGTTAACGGGGTCAGCTAGGCGATCGATTAAGTCACCGACTAGCTCCTCGAGCTTGGCACGAGTTAAGCTATACTCAAAGTGCTTCGGACCGTCTGCATCGGCAGTTATAAATGGTAGGTTTATCTCATAGCTCGAGGTACTAGAAAGCTCCTTTTTGGCTTTTTCGGCCTCGTCCTTCAGGCGCTGCAGAGCCGCGTTGTCTTTCTTTAGATCGATACCTTCTTCGTTTTTGAAATAGTCGATGAAGTGATCAACGATACGGTTGTCGAAATCTTCACCACCCAGGTGTGTATCGCCATTGGTTGAGCGTACTTCAAATACACCGTCACCTAGCTCAAGCACAGAAACGTCAAACGTACCGCCACCAAGGTCGAAGACGGCAATTTTCTCTTCTTTCTTGTTTTCTAGACCATAGGCTAGAGCTGCAGCAGTTGGCTCATTGATAATTCGCTTTACTTCTAGGCCCGCAATCTTACCAGCGTCTTTAGTAGCCTGCCGCTGAGAATCGTCAAAGTAAGCCGGTACCGTAATGACCGCTTCGGTGACCTTTTCACCCAAGAAAGCTTCGGCGTCAGCCTTGATTTTAGACAAAATCATCGCCGAAACTTCTTCTGGTGTATGATCTTTGTCGCCCATTCTGACAGCTACGCCATCTTTTTTCTTGACGATTTCATATGGCATTATTTCGAGGTCTTTTTGGACTTCTTTGTCGCTAAACTTACGACCAATCAGTCGCTTGACACCAAAAACTGTGTTCTTGGCATTTGTCACGCGCTGGCGCTGAGCCACCTGACCAACTAGGCGTTCGCCCTTCTTGTTGATCGCTACCACGCTAGGTGTTGTACGATTACCCTCGGCATTGGCGATAACTTCCGGCTTGCCGGCCACCATATACGCAAAAGCGCTGTTAGTTGTACCGAGATCGATTCCGATGATTTTACCCATTGATATTCCCCTTTCATGAGTTATAAATAAGTGTTTTAATCTAAATTCATTTTAGCACTCCTCGCAGGTAAGTGCCAAAACTACTCTTAGTATAGCTAGTTGGCACTCGACTGTCAAGAGTGCTAATTTTGAAATCTTAAGCTTTTTCTGTCATACTGTATGTAACATATGCACGGAACAGAAATATTTGTACAACTAGGTATCCTACTTATATCCGTGACTGTCATGGCGGCTATCATGCGCCAGCTCAAGCAACCATTGATACTTGGCCATATCTTGACCGGGCTGATTATCGGTATCATTATCACAGCTTTTCCGGCCATCAAGATAGATGTCGAGAGTTTTGATATATTTGCAAGTCTTGGAATAGCCCTATTGCTATTTATCATCGGCCTAGATCTGAAGCTATCCGTATTTAGACGACTAGGAAATGTAGTGTTTGTGATAGCCCTGTCAATCTTGCTGAGCGTAGGCGGCTTGGGTCTAATAATCTTACAGTTGTTTAATTTCAACTTTACAGAGGCTCTCATTGGCGGCCTGGCGCTATTCTTTAGTAGCACCATCATCATCGTCAAAGTACTATCCGACAAGCGCGAGCACTCCCGTCTACACGGCCAGATTGCTATCGGCGTTATCTTGGTAGACGATATCATCGCGACGCTAGCTCTGCTATTTGTCGCAGCAGGACAGGGCGGATTCCATATCAGTCAACTACTGACTCTAGCTCTAAATGGCGTCCTATTAGCCATAACTCTATCTTTTGTAAGTATCAAAATACTACCTAGCCTCACTAAGAAGTTCGCTGGCAACAGAGAATTATTATTCTTATTTACATTGTCTTGGGGTATAGGTATAGCCTCATTGTTTAGCTGGGCTGGCTTCTCTATCGAAGTTGGGGCTCTGTTTGCTGGAATTTGTCTAGCCCCACTGCCATATACCAAGGAAATGGAGTCGCGACTAGGCACTCTTCGTGATTTCTTTATCGTAATCTTCTTCATCACGCTAGGTATAGGGCTAGAAATTGGTAGCGCCGCCAATAGCTTGCTAGTTGCACTACTGCTGTCAATTGTCGTTATTGTTATGAAGCCACTCGTAGTCATGGGTGTGATGCGCCTCTTTGGCTACACCAAGCGAACCAGCTTCAAGTCTGGTATCTATCTATCACAAATCAGTGAATTTTCCATCATACTAATCGCCGTCAGCGCCTCTAGTGGCATGGTCAGCAAGGACATGGCCGTCGTCATGACCCTGGTGGCCCTGATAACTATCGCTGTATCGACATATCTTATGCAATACGACAATGCAATTTTGGCCAAGTTAGAGCGTCGCTTCCCTGCACTGCGCGAGCATCAAGAGCACAACAAAGAGGAGGCTATCCATCAGCATGAAATGATACTTTTTGGGTATCGCAAAGGTGGACAAGAATTTGCCAAAACCTTCATGAGCACCAAAAAGAGCTTTGTAATCATCGACTATGATCCGCTAGTGATAGATGTCCTGGAGCATCGTCAACTACCTCATATGTACGGCGATGCCACGGACACTGACTTCCTACACGAAATCGGCACAAAAAACGCCAAGTTGATAGTTAGCATGATAAATGATTACAAAACGACAGACAAATTGGCGCGCTATATCCACCGAACCAATCCAGATGCGACATTTATCTGCTATGCCGAAGACCACGACGAGGCCGCCGAACTATATCGGCTCGGTGCATCATACGTCATGCTGCCGCACTATATCGGTAGCGAGAGTATAAATCAATATATCCGCAAAAACGGCACTTCGCCGGCAGCCTTCAAATCATATCGCCAAAAACACGTCTACGGCCTAGGCCACGCCGCTCTAAGCGACTAAACCCCAAGCTCACAGTCTATTGACGAGTTACCTTCACCATAGCATGGCGAATTGGCTGACCGTTCAGTAGGTATCCAGGCTGGAGTAATTCGGCGATAACTTCTTTTTCGCCTTCAGCCTCTTCGTCGAATTGGATAGCTTCGTGTAGTTCTGGATTGAACTCGACACCGGTAGTCGCCTGGATCTTGGCTACATCTAGAATCTCTAGAGACTTATCTAGGTTTCTCGACAAAGCCGCTACACCCTGCGCCCACTTATTATCGACTAGCTCTTCGGGTAGATGAGAGATAGCGCGATCGATATTATCTATTACAGGGAGCAACTTCATAATAGCCGCCGCTTGACCATGCTGATAGGTCGCCGCCTTATCCGCTTCGGCTCGCTTGCGATAATTCTCAAAGTCAGCTCTGGTACGCTGTAGGTCTTGAGTCATCTCGCCAAGCTGCTGCTCTAGTTCGATTTGCTTTTTGCTTTTTGCCATTATAATACCTCCTCTAGCATGGCGCCGGTTTGCTTGACTAAGCGCATCACGCGCGCATAGCTCTGACGAGTCGGACCGAGTACTCCTATGTAACTTTTGTCAGAAAAAGGCGAGCGAAATTTGCTGATTATCAAAGTAGCGCCCGATGATTTACCGATTGGATTTTCAGTGCCGATAAAGACGTTTAGCGGTTCGTTGGGCGCAGCTTCGCGTAGCCACGGCTCTAGGTTATCGAGTAGTTGAGCTACGTTTTGGACGTTGGCGCCATTTAAAAATTCTGGTTGCGAAAATAGATTACTTATACCACTCATATAAAGCTCGTCGCCGATCGTCGCCAGACCCAGATTTTGCGTCAAATCTACCAAACTATCGACCGCTGAACGAATGACCCTATCCGCCCTATCGCTATGAGTATTGACCCTCGCTTCGATAGCCCTAGTGCCACGATCTAGTTGGGGCAGCTCGTTAGATTCGACTTGGTTATTGATATAGTTTACATATAGCCGATAGCCTTTGTCGGTCGGTATACGACCAGCACTGGTGTGCGGCTGAGCGATAAGCTCCATTTCCTCAAGCTTGGTCATCTCACTCCGAATAGTCGCACTCGAGACACGAAACAACTTAGCTAAAGTCACACTGCCAACCGGACTAGCGATCTCGGCATACTGCTCGATAATAGCTGTCAAAATCTGAAACTGGCGTTCTGTCATAATCCTATTATAGCAAAACACTAGCACTCTTTCAATGCGAGTGCTAGCTAGAGGCCTTTAGCTCCTCTAAGATATCTCGGGCAGCTAGTCTTGCTTCGTCATCTTTGCGATTAAATTCATCGTCGCCGTTGGCAATTTTTGCGGTAGCTCGCACCGCCACCTCTAGATCGTCATTTATGACAAAGTGATAGTAGGGAACCGTCAGCGCCCGATTTAATTCATCGATAGCACTATCTCGTCGCTTAGGCCACTCAGCTGCAAACTCAGCCTCTGACTGATAGCGACTAGCTAGACGCTTGCGCCAGGTACTATAGCTTGGTGGCAGTATAAAAATCGCAATCACCCGACTAGACAGCTCTTTAAATTCATCTACACCCTGTACATCGACATCTGTAATCAAAGTCTTATCGTCGTCATAACCAGCTCGAACCTCGGCGACAGATGTACCATATATAGCACCGCTATGGACAAGTTTTACTTCTATAAAATCACGCTGGTCTATCATCTCACCAGCCTCATCATTATCTATGAAATGATAAGCCTGTCCGTCCACCTCTGCGATACCATTATTGATACGAGGCTGACGTGTCGTGTGCGAGACAATGTCACGGAAGCTGCCATCTTCTAGCAATTGACGTTTTATAGTGTCTTTGCCAGCCCCGGCAATGCCAGCCAGTAATACTATGCGTGCCTTACGCACTAACTCGATAGAATCAGACGTCGGCTGATAGTTTTGTATTTTTTCGTTTATATTCATGTCTCTACCCTAATCTCTTTTCAGCATCACTGTGAAAGCCTCGCTTGGGATTTCGACATTGCCAAATTTTTTCATACGCTTCTTGCCCTTTGCTTGTTTGGCGAGAAGTTTTTTGCGACGAGAGACATCGCCGCCATATAGCTTGGCCGTGACATCTTTTCGATAAGCCGAAATATCCTCGCGGGCGATAAACTTGCCATTGATACCGGCCTGCAAACTGACTTGAAATGCCTGACGAGGCACGACGTCTTTCAGTTTCTTGACGATATCACGACCCAGGCTTTGCGACTCGCTACGATGCGACATGATACTGAGGGCATCTATCATCTCGCTAGCGACATAGAAATCTACGCGCACCAAATCTTCCTCACGATACTCGTCGAGTTCGTAATTAAATGAGCCGTAGCCACTAGTCACGCTCTTTAGTTGATCGTAAAAATCTGTCAGTAGATTTGCCAGTGGTGCTTCAAAGCTAATCAGCGCCCGTTCATCTATATAGCTAAGGTTTTTCTGCTGACCACGCTTGGCAACAATCAGTTGTATGACAGCACCGATATATTCCTGTGGCACAACAATCTCGCCCTTGATCCAAGGCTCTTTGATAGTTTTTATCTTGGTGACTTCCGGCAAGTCAGACGCGCTCTTGATATCGATTGAATCACCGCTCACGAGCTCGATTTGATAATCAGTACTTGGGTTTGTCACCACCAAGTCCAAGTTATATTCCCGCTCCAAACGCTCTCGCACGATATCCATATGTAGCAGACCCAGGAAGCCGATGCGCACACCAAAACCCAGCACCGGTGAATTTTCTGGTTCAAATTGCAAGGCGCTATCACTTAGGCTCAGCTTTTCGATGGCGTCTTTGAGGTCATTGTAATCTTCATTCGAGACGGGGAAGAAGCCTGCGTAAACAAATGGTTTTACGTGTTGATAGCCAGGCAGGGCCTCGCTAGCACGACTGCGCCTGGTAGTTATCGTGTCGCCTACTTTGGCGTCTCGAGTAGTCTTGAGATTCGTAATTATATAACCTATCTCGCCCGTTCCGATATCGCTCTCTGGTGTCATAGTCGGACTAAGTGCGCCAACCTCTAGAGCTAAGCCACTGGCGCCAGTAGCTAGCATTTCTATAGTGTCGCCTTTTTTGATCGTGCCATCGACGACACGTGTATACAAAATAACACCTCGATAATCATCGTAATAGCTATCGAAGATAAGACTACGAGTCGGCGAATCCGGACTGCCAGATGGCGGCGTTATCTGCCCTAGGATCGCATCTAAAACTTCAGGGACACCTTCGCCCGTCTTAGCACTAATCTTCAAAATATCAGACTCATCGCAGCCTAGTAGATTTATGACTTCGGCTGAAACTTTCGGTACGTCAGCTGCCGGTAGATCTACTTTGTTTAGCACTGGTATAATCACCAAGTCGGCCGCCATCGCCAGATAAACGTTTGCCAATGTCTGCGCTTGGATACCCTGGCTGGCATCAACTACCAAAACAGCACCCTCGCAAGCCTCTAGACTACGAGATACTTCATAACTAAAATCAACATGACCGGGTGTATCAATGAGATTAAGGTCGTAGCCTTGATATCTCATCCGGACCGGGGCCAGCTTGATAGTAATCCCTTTTTCCCTCTCTAGATCCATACTATCTAGGAGTTGCGACTTCATATCACGCTTCTCGACAGTGCTCGTCATCTCCATCATGCGATCGGCTAGTGTCGACTTGCCGTGATCAATATGCGCTATGATACAAAAGTTTCTGATTTTTGACTGATCCATCTAGCGCACCCTTCCAAATAAAAGCTTAGACATTGTCTTTATAACGGGACGTGGCTCTTCAAGCTTCAAGATGCTACTAAACCAAAGATAAGCACCGAAGCTTATGATCGTAATGAGCGCAAATTTAGGGAAAGTAGCCAAGAAACTCTGGTCGGTGATAGCTAGTTGCAGGGTAGCTACGCTAAAGTAGCTGACTATAGCCATAAAGCCAGTCGCACTCACCATTCTAGCGATGGCATGTATAAACACCGCGTCAAATAGCTTCGGTATCCGACGAGACATAACAGCAAACAGTATCATAACTTCGACGAAAGCAACTATCGACTGCGCCAGCGCCAAGCCATATGGACCCATGTTAAGGTGCATCGTCATCCAGACGGCTAGTGCGATATTTAGCGATATCGAAACAAGCGAGATATATAGCGGCGTCTTGGTGTCTTGCTGGGCATAAAAACTTCTAGCCGCAATGTGATAGATTGTCCTGAACAAGATAGCCACCACCATGACACCGAGTAGATTTGCCGCTAGCGCATTACCGCCATTGAACAAGAAACTCACCAGATAGCCTCGCGCAAAAAACGTAATCACCGACACCGGCAAGGCTAGCCAAATAATCACCCTAAGTACAGACTGCAGTTCACTACGAAAGAGGTCTGGACGCCCCTGACTAAGGCGCTCGGTCATCTTTGGAAATGCCGCGGTACTAATAGCTACGCCGATGAGATTTATCGGCACCATATGAAGCGTCAGGACTTGATTATATAAACGAGCTGTGCCACTAGCCATACGAGAGGCTAGATTCATTTCGACGATATTGTTTAGATAATCAATACCCTGGTCGAGCGAGCGAGCCGGTAGCAGGCTGAGTACTTTTCGAAATCCCTTGTTACGACCATAAATCTTGAAATGATAATCAAAACCGAAGCCTATCAAACCGATACTGCTAACTATCAGCTGCATGATGGCACCTAGCACTACACCTAAGGCTACGCCCATGATACCACCCTCAAAAATCTGAACTCCAAAGATCGATATTCCGCCAGCAAAGAATAGGGCACCTATGATAATACCTATATTGTATATAGTGGGGGCTAAGGCATAAAAAGCAAATCGGCCAACTGCCTGCTGCATACTCGCAATCACCGTCGAAATAGCAAACAAGAACGGACTAACCGCAAGTACGCGCATCATACTGATAGCTAGAGCACGGCCAGACTCATCAAGACCAGGCCCAACCACATAGCGCACTAGTGGGTCGGCAAATACCATAATAAATACACTGGCCGCTAGCGTGATCAGCGCCATGAGGTTTATCATACTAGTCGATATCTCCCAGGCCGACTTCTTGTTACCGCTCGCTAGACGTTGATTAAAGACCGGTATAAATGTAACACTCAGCGCACCAGACACCAGGATAAAAAACAAAAAATCAGGTATGGTAAATGCGATAGTGTAGGCATCTATACCGACCTTATAGCCGGGTGAGCCCGTCACCGCATTTGGCATATACAAGCTGTTGAGTAGCCTATCTCTATACAGGCCGAGCAAGCTCGATATCAAAGTCGATGCCGCCAGCAAACTAGCCGCTAACTTAATAGTTAGTCGGCTATTTGCTTTTGCTACGACGCCTTTTAGAGATACCATTTTGCCTACCTATCAGAGACTTAGTGTAGTCGAGCCGATTCTGGCAATTTAGTATCTAACAAGACTTCTTCTACTGCTTGCTCCTCGAGAGTTTCTTGCTCTAATAGAGCTACAGCCAAGGCTTCTAGTCCGGCTAGGTTCGCTTGCAAGACATCTTCGGCACGTCGAGCAGCTTCTTTGATAAGAGTTTCGACTTCGGCGTCAATCTCTTTGGCGGTCTCATTGCTATATGGTCGCTCGTGAGTTATCTTGTCGAACACCATACCGCCATTGTCTTCGTGGAATACCTGGTCGCGTAGCTTTTTGCCCATACCTTGCTCTATCACCATGTCGCGAGCAATTTCAGTCGCCTTGCGCAGGTCTGAACCAGCACCGGTAGTTATACCGTCGTCGCCGTATTTAATCTTTTCGGCGATACGACCACCTAGAGCGCGTGCCAAAATATCTTTAAACTCATAGACATTTGTATAACTCTTATCCTCTGGTGGTAAGAACCATGTCACACCACCCGTGCCACCACGAGGTATAATAGTCACCTTGTGCACTGGGTCGCTGTCTGGTAGAACATGACCGACGATAGCGTGTCCAGCCTCATGATAAGCCGTTAACTCTTTCTCTTTGTCGTTCATGACCTTTGCTTTGCGCTCAGGACCGATCGCCACCTTTTCGAAGGCTTCTGTCAGGTCGTCATTGCTTATCTTCTTGGCGTTGCGACGAGCGGCGATGATGGCCGACTCATTGGCGATATTGGCAAGATCAGCACCAGAACTACCAGCTGTCTTGGCGGCTAATTTATCCAGATCTACGCTGGCTTCGGTTGGTTTTTTC
The DNA here is from genome assembly GCA_937873745.1 of uncultured Candidatus Saccharibacteria bacterium. Taxonomy (GTDB): domain Bacteria; phylum Patescibacteriota; class Saccharimonadia; order Saccharimonadales; family Saccharimonadaceae; genus CALMYZ01. Next base: position 9,703 of record CALMYZ010000093.1, read on the forward strand.
TTGAAATGAACCTTCAATATAGCTTCGCGGTCTTTGCGCTCCGGCAGCATGATGTTTGTGCGACGATCGAAACGACCAGGCCTTAGTAGGGCAGGATCTAATACATCGGCACGGTTAGTAGCAGCGAGCACAATCACATTTGTACCGGTGTCAAAACCATCCATCTCGACCAGTATCTGGTTGAGTGTTTGCTCGCGCTCATCGTGACCGCCACCCATGCCAGAGCCGCGCTTACGACCGACGGCATCGATCTCGTCGATGAAAATGATAGCTGGTGAGTTCTTCTTTGCCTTGGCAAACAAGTCACGCACACGGCTCGCACCCACACCCACAAACATCTCGACAAATTCAGAACCAGAAATCGAGAAGAACGGCACATTAGCCTCACCTGCTACAGCCCGCGCCAGCATGGTCTTACCAGTACCAGGATTGCCGACTAGCAATACGCCTTTTGGAATCTTCGCCCCTAGCGCCTGATACTTCTTCGGATGCTTCAGGAAATCAACAACCTCTTCTAGGTCCTGCTTGGCAGCGTCATTGCCGGCGATATCGTCGAAAACGACTCGCTCTTTGTCGAGACCATATAGCTTGGCCTTGCTCTTACCGAAGCCCATCGCTTGATTATTTTGGCCCTGAGCCTGGCGCATCATAAACATGAAAAGTGCACCTATAAGTAGAACTGGAACGATGATGATAGCTAGATTCCATAGCGTATCGCTCGTAGTAGACGGAGGGAGAACCTCTACGCTAGTCTTGCCGTGAAGTAAGCCCTGCTCGTACAAGCTACTGCCAGCTTCTTTGATCGAGCGTTCGGTTGGCTTATCCTGGCCCTTTGGTGTGACCTTCACGTCACTGCCCTGTATTTGAATCTTGGCTATCTCGCCCTTGTTGGCACGATCAATAACACTAGAAATGGGTACTTCTTTGAGTTTGGTGTCCTGAGCGTTCAAGCCCATAAACATCAAAACGCCGAGCACTAAAATAACCCAAAACAAAGTCAGGCGAATAATATTACTAATTGGTTTTTTTGGTTGCTTCTGTTTAGTTGCCATATGAAGACTATCTACATCCTTTCGGTCTCTAAAATCACTCTTTTTATAATACCACCTCTTATAGGGTTTTGACAGTAAAAGTACGCAGCTTAAAGCCGAGCTCCACACCACCACCCAGCTGAAAAGACGTACCGGCAGGATATGTCTTTATAGCTAATAGGCCTCGCTCAGCCTGAGGGTAGGTGATAGCTAGGCTGGTAGCTGACCTTAGCAACTCAAGCGCAACCGTGTCGTCGATATTTATAAATAGATAGCGAGAATACTCCTCGTCCTCTGGAGATATAAACGCCCCTACTTCTTGTTCTATAACTCGACGAAGCTCCAACTGACTGCGCCACGCACCTAGCAGGGTTTCTTTTTTGTCGGCCGGATAGGTGTCGAGCTTCCTGCGCAGTCTATTACGAAGGTATTTGTCTGTCTGATTAGTTTCGTCTTCGACCCATTCTAGATTGTTTTTTGTAGCGTAGTCATAAATCTCTTGCTTGGTGGAGCCTAGTTGCGGCCTCAGTACTTCTGAATTATCGCCAAAAACAGCCAAGCCCCGCCAATTCGTACCACGCACAAGATTTATGGCTATCGTCTCAAATACATCGTCTTGATGATGTGCAGTTACAATTTTAGCATCGTAGTCTTCTGCTAGATAACCCAAGAAAGCATAGCGGCGCTCCCGGGCGATTAGCTCTCCAGCCTTCTCACCAAGCTCCTCTCGTTTCGTTTCATAGACTAATCCGTAGCTTTGCGCCAGCTCACCCACAAACCTAGCATCCGCCGCCGAATCAGCCCGTATACCGTGATCAAAATGAGCCACAATAAGCTCATGTTCGCGACTTGCTACTAATTTATCTAGCAGCACAACAGAGTCGACACCGCCGCTAACCGCTACAATCAACTTCATCACTAACCCAGCTTCTTGCTAGCCCAAAACACCAGCCAGATACCAGTAAAACCGCCGACCATAGCAAAAAACATACCAGAGCCACTAAACACATTGTCGTCGCCCCACAGCATAGGTATCATACCACCAACAGTCATACCTACCATCGCACCAATCATTAAAGTCTGCTTACTTGCCATATTTTATCTATTATAAACCCCAGCGGGAAATACCATAAAAAATAGCCCACACAAGGTGAGCTGTTTTATTTGGTAGCACCGACAAGAATTGAACTTGTGACCTCAGGCTTATGAGTCCTGCGCTCTAACCAACTGAGCTACGGTGCCACGCATCGGCTATTTTATCAGATATAGCCGTCGGTTTCTAGAGTCAGTTGGTGGTTTGATTGTTTATTCTTCGATATCAGCGATCGCAGCATGTCGGGAATTAACAAAATCTCGTAGCTCGTCCAGGCTACGCTCCCTGTTCCAACTCTGGGTTTCAGGGGCTATATTTAAGATTACCGACTGCATGTCGCTTGCTTGTGTTTCCATGTTGTCTTTGCCTTCTTTTTTGTTTTATTTGCTAATGTATATATTTAAGCATAAAAATCTTAAAAAAGCAATACCATTTTGCTAAAAAATCGTATTTTATAACCACTTATGGTATAAATATTCATAGAGGTAGGCAAAAAATCAAACATATGAACACATTAGACGCCTTTATTATCATCATTGCGGCCGCGCTGATTCACGCTAGTTTTCAGCTTAGCGTCAGTGTCTTGACGCTTCTGAGTGGACACACTATAGGCAAAAAACGCTCACACGCCAAACTCCTACGCCTAGTCTCTAGCTTTATCGCCGGTACCGTCGCTATGACCCTACTAGCTATCTCATTCGTAGCTCTAGTGACAATATCCCTAAGCCACGGCGTAAACAAACTACCAACGATAGTCTGGGTGATCTCTTGCGGAATGCTAATCGGCCTAGGTGTAGCGGTCTGGGCATTCTACTATCGCAAAGGGAAGGGGACAGCCCTATGGCTACCACTCCCCCTCGCCGCTCACCTAACCGAACGCACCAAGGCGACTCAACGCAGTGCTGAGGCTTTTAGCCTGGGTCTAGTTAGTATAGTAGCCGAGATACCTTTCGTCATCGGACCGATGCTAGTTACAGCCCTTACTCTCACCCAGCTCGAGCCCGCCCTTCAACTACTGGGCCTAGCTACCTACGCGATTGTAGCCGGTCTACCCCTGATCACCATCGGCATATTGGTGCTTGGCGGCCACCCGCTGAGCCGTATCCAAAAATGGCGCGAAGAAAACAAAGCCTTCCTTCAGTTTTCAAGTGGAGCTATTTTGATGTTACTCGGATTTTACCTGTATGTCAGCCAAGTGATAGGTGGTCTACACGGTGGAGTCGGGATTTAGACTTATGGTTAATACAGTGGTTATCAAAAATAATGGCAAACGACCTAGTGAAAATTTCAGTAGCAACAAACTTCATGACAGTATAGCGGCTGCCTGCCTAAGTATTCACACCCCCGAGGGCGAATCTAATCGCATCGCCAAAGAAATCGTCACCAAAACTACAGAATGGCTCAAAAAGCGCCCTGAAGTCACTTCTAATGATATCCGACGCGTCGCCTCTGGCCACCTGGCTGTATTTCATCCAGAAGCCGCCTATATGTACCAACATCATCACCTCATGTTATAACTATATAAAAGGAAAAAATAAAAATGCCCAAAAAAATACAATTTGACTACGACCTAATAGTTATCGGTAGCGGTGCCGGTGGTAGCGGTGCAGCTACTATCGCCGCCAAAGCCGGCAAGCATGTTGCCATCATAGAAGCCGACACTTTCGGTGGTGATTCACCCAACTGGAGTGATGTACCTATAAAATCACTAATGCACGCCGCCCAGCTATACGACGAAGCTAAGCATGGCGCTCGTTTCGGCCTACGCTCTAGTACGCTTGGCTACAATTACCCTAGTCTACGCGCCTGGAAAGATCTGGCTGTCAAACGTACCGGCGCTGGGGGTAATCGAAAATATTACGAAAACCAAGGTATTGCTACTTATCAAGGTCGTGCGCACTTCCTAAGTCCAAATGAAATCACAGTTAATCGACGCCATTTGTCGGCTAAACATTTCATCATCGCTACCGGCTCCGAATGGATCACACCAGAGATACAGGGCCTCAAGACCATCAAATTTCTAACGCCCCGCACTATCTTAGAAAACATCCGACCGCCCAAGAGTCTATTCATCATCGGTGCTGGGACTAGTGGTGTCGAAATAGCTCAGCTGATGGCTATTTTTGGTACAAAAGTCTACATCGCCGATATAGCCTCGCGCATCTTGCCGCGAGAAGATGTAGAAGTTAGCACCATGGTCGAGCGCACCATGAAAGAAAACAAAGGTATCACCTCACTAGCTCAAACCCGAGTGTTGTCGATCGTAAAAGACGGCATCCAAAAGAAAGTTACGTTTGCTCGCGGAGCAACTACACGCTCGGTCAAGGTAGA
>CALMYZ010000094.1 GCA_937873745.1 uncultured Candidatus Saccharibacteria bacterium
CTAGATCACAAAACTGTGTTGGTGCGGGCCGACTACAATGTGCCGCTCGAAAGTGACGGCAGTATTGCTGATGATTTTAGGATTCGAGCTAGTCTGCCGACTATCCAGGCCCTCATGAGTAGAGGCTGCAAGGTGGTTATAGTCAGTCATCTCGGTCGCCCAGAGGGGCGAGACTATAAATATAGTCTAGAGGTGGTGGGTAAGCGTTTGGCTGAGTTGCTTGGTCGTCCGGTGCTATTTGTAGATGATTGTATAGGTGACAAGGTGCGACATGTCGTCAAGAAAGCTCCGAAAAACGCCGTTATTTTGCTAGAAAACCTACGTTACTATCCAGAAGAAGAGGCTAATGATGTCGAGTTTGCCGGTCAGATAGTCAAGGCAAGTGGTGCTCGCTACTTTATACAAGACGGTTTCGGGGTGGTTCATCGGGCACACGCTAGCACGCAAGCTATCACCACACTACTACCTTCGGTGGCTGGATTACTTCTAGAGAAGGAATACTTGACAATCACGACGGCCATGAAAAATCCTAAGCGGCCACTGGTAGCGGTGATGGGTGGCGCCAAGGTGAGCGACAAGCTCGCTTTAGTTGACGCTTTTGTAGAAGCCGCCGACAAGGTGTTGATTGGTGGCTCGATGGCGAATACTATCTTGAGTTATGGCGGTGTAAAACTGGGCAAGAGTAAGGTGGAAGAGGGTCAACAAGCTGCCGTCGATGATATCTACAAGGCTGTAGACGATAAGGTCGGTGCCGACAAGAGGGATGAGTTGCTAGTTTTGCCATCTGACGTGGCGGTCGCAAAATCATTTAGCAATGAAGCCCGTCGTAGTGTGGCGCTAAAGGACGTGGCGTCAGATGATATGGCGCTCGATATCGGTGATGAGTCGATCGAGCATTTCGTAGAGATTATCCGTACAGCCGGCACTGTTATCTGGAATGGGCCGGTCGGCGTGACGGAGTTTGATAATTTTGCTCATGGCTCGGCCCGTTTGGCGCTCGAATTAGCGACACACCGCAACATCATGTCGATTATTGGCGGTGGTGATTCGGCTGATTTTGTACTGCATTGGGATAGCCGAGATGGTGCTAGCTTTGGCCATATTTCGACCGGCGGCGGTGCTAGCCTGGAATTGATGGCCGGAGATAAATTGCCGGGTGTGGAAAGTTTGCTAGACGCATAGTCATAAATCGTCTAAAATGATAAAAGAAAGCGTAAGTAATATAATGGCAGACCAAAAAAAGAAGCTAATCGTCGCAAACTGGAAGATGAATCTAGACGTTCATCGGGCCAGTCTTTATCTGCATGAGCTCGAAAATACCGTCAAGGCGCATCGAGGGCTAGAGGTTGTATTGGCGCCGACTATGCTTGCAGTGCAAACTCTTAGTATACAGATGAACCATCGTAAGTTTAAGCTCGCCACACAAAACCTATATTGGCGCGATAGCGGTGCGTTTACTGGTGAGGTCTCGGCGACTCAGCTACGTGGTATTGTTCAGTACGCTATCATCGGTCATTCGGAACGCCGTCATGTTTTCCACGAGCGTGAGCGTGATATTCGCAACAAAGTCCAGGCGGCCTTGCGCAACGATATCCGGCCGATTCTTTGTATCGGTGAGACAGCTGGCGAAAGAGCCTCAAGTGAGACAAAGGAGATCTTACACGATCAGTTGACTAGTGGTCTGGCTAATGTCACGGCCGAAGATTTGCCAAAGGTGGTGATCGCCTATGAGCCGGTCTGGGCTATTGGTACTGGTGACAACGCCACGCCGCAAGATGTCGCTTCGGCAGAGGCTACGATTCGACGCTATATTGCGCATCTGTACGGTGTCAAGGCTGCTGATGAAGTGAGCCTACTATATGGCGGTAGCGTGACTGATAGTAGCGCAGCACAATATTTGGCTCTGCCTGGTGTCGACGGCTTGCTTGTCGGTGGCGCCAGTCTGCGGGCTGATGGATTTAGTCAGATAGTGGAAGCAGCGCACTCTCAAAACACAGGTATAAAGAAAGTATAGGTGGGTAAATGAAAGACATAGATTTTGATGAACTAGATAGAGCAGTGAGCTCAGTGATGAGCCCATCTACGACACCCCAGGCTCAGACTGTAGCGCAGGAGGTTACAGCGGATGCGGCATTCCTATCTACGCCCGTAGAGTCTGTAGATCTCGCGCCTGATCCTGTGCCTAATGCGGAACCATTGAATACTTCAAGTGTTGAACCGAATACGGCTGATTCACAGTCAATTGAAGCACCACTTGAGCCTATCAGCCAGGATCAATCGACTGTCGATACACCTAGTAGTCCAGCCGTCAAGCGCAGCGGTCGCTTCATGGATGTCATGCATCCATCGTCGGATATGCGCACAGAAACTATGGGCCCGGCACCCTCTAGAGAAGGGGTTGCAGTAGCCCCCGTGGCTGAGCAGGTTACTGTCGATGATACGCCAGAGATTGAACTTAGTGAGCCTCAACCAGTCGAGCCGGTTACGTACAATCCACCGATGTCATCTCCGTTTTTGGCCGACGCACAAGTCGATAAGCGACCACTGGGCGGCA
>CALMYZ010000095.1 GCA_937873745.1 uncultured Candidatus Saccharibacteria bacterium
TTTAGTTTGTTTATAGCCTTGGTGGTCTTTGGAGCTGCTGCTCTGGTGCCATTTAGTCTGTTTCGTCGCTACGCCAAACTAGCTATGTATGTAGGCTTCGGTGCCTGTGTCTTGTTGGCTGTCAGTGCACTATTACATCTGCCGATAGCGCAAGAGTCGCTCGGTGCAACCCGTTGGTTCAATCTAGGGCCATTTGGCTCACTTCAGCCTGCTGAGATACTAAAATTTGGCTTACTGCTCTTCGTGGCCGGCTTTCTGGGTACTAGGGTCAAGCAGGGCTTAGTCAATGATAGAGATAAGACGCTGATACCTCTGGGTATGATAGTGGGCGCCGCTGTGGTGCTGGTGATAGGTATCCAAAAAGATATGGGTACAGGCTTGGCAATACTATCCATCGTCGCCGCTATGTTGCTAGTTTCTGGAATCAGCTGGCGTTGGCTGGGTGTGATAGTAGCCGGCTTGGCGCTGGCGATGGTTCTTCTGGTGGTGGTGGCGCCGCATCGCATGGAGCGTATGGCGACATTTTTCCAGGGTGACTCGACCAACCTGTCCGACGACGACAGTTATCACATCGTTCATGCCAAGATAGCGATCGGTAGCGGTGGCCTTACCGGGGTAGGGATCGGCAATAGCGTCCAAGCGACCGGTTATCTCCCGGAAGCTATTAACGATTCGGTGTTTGCTATTATGGGTGAGACATTTGGTTTCGTGGGGCTGACTACTATCATATTCCTGTTTGGAGCTTTACTATTGCGACTACTGATTACGGCCGACAGACTAGAGGATATCAGGTTGAAATTGATAGTCGCCGGTGTCTTTGGCTGGCTAGCCTCCCATGTTATCCTAAATATAGCAGCTATGATAGGGGTTTTTCCGCTCACCGGTATAACCTTGCCGCTACTGAGCTTCGGTGGTACTAGTATGATATTTATCGCTGCAGCCTTAGGCTTGGCTTTCCAGTTATCTAGCTATACCGGCAATAAATCATCAAAAGAAGAGAAGGGGAGTTATGAAGATACTCGCAGTCGGCGGGGGGTCGGGCGGCCACGTTACGCCAGTCGCAGCAGTAATCGATCAGCTGAGAGAGGCTGATGATACGCTAGTCGTGCGTTTTGTTTGCGATAAGGCTTTTGAGGTGCAGTCGCGTGGTATTATGGCGCAACTGCCCGTGCCCGTAGTGGTGTCGACTATCACGGCCGGTAAGTTTCGCCGCTATGCTCATATGAGC
>CALMYZ010000096.1 GCA_937873745.1 uncultured Candidatus Saccharibacteria bacterium
CTACATACGAATCGCCAGTGGTGCGCACTTGCTCTATCCAGCCGCGAGCCTTTTCAGCTATCTTGTCAGCTCGCTGTTTTTTGTAGTCGGCTATATCTAGATTTACTCTGGTGATGTCGGCATTTTTGTTACGCAGAGTTGTAGATAGTATGTATTGCAAGGCCCTGAGGTTGTCGGCATTTCTACCTATCAAGATGCTACTTATATCACTAGATGGTATCGATATATCTATCATATCGTCACGAATCTCCACCTCTACATCTAGGTTTATTTCAAAAAACGCTAGTAGGTCTTCTATATATTTCTTACTAAATTCTAGTGTTTGATTACTATCCATAAACTACCTCCTCTTGCTCTTTGCCTTGATGTGAACAATATTTTCTACTTCTTTGGCAGCAACCCTCTCTTGGGCTTTTTGAGTAGCTTTTTTGTAGATATCTTTAGTTATTGGACCAGCAATTTCATCCATCTCATCGAAATCTTTTCGTAGTAGATAAGTTTGCTGCAAGACAGCGATTATATTGGAAGTGCCGTAATACAGGGCGATAGTACCAGGTATACTCACCATAATAAAGAACATCATGATCGGCATAAATTTAATCATTTTATTCATGACGATATTATTCATCTCAGCTTGATCAGCTTGCTTACCATCGGCTGCCTCGGCCATTATCTGGCGCAAACCTTTCTTTGGCTCGCTATTTGGCATAGTTTGCTTACTCATGACATATTGAGTAAAGGCTGCGATTATAGCTAGTAGGAGTAGGGCTATATCTACACCGTTAGCACCTATAGCCGAGTTTGATAGGTCTACTATACCGAACAATTTTTCGTTGAATTGATCAGGGTTTTCGATAAGGTGCTTGATAGCTGGTATACCCTCTAGGAAACTATATGTGTATTGCGCTACTTGATCGCGATGTAGTGTAAATATCTGTATCACCCGGAACAAAGCGATGAATATAGGTAGCTGGATAAGCAGTATTAAGATGGAGCGAAATGGCTTAACATTATGCTCTTTGTATAGCTCGAGCATCTGCATACTCTCAGCTTGACGGTCACCCTTAGTGCGCTTTTTTATCTTGGCTAGCTCTGGCTGGAGCTTGCGCATAGCTTTTGTCTGATGAAGCTGGCCTTTTAGTATCGGATATAGAAGCACACGGACGATGATAGTAAATATAATTATCGCTATACCGAAGTCGCCGCCAGGGATGATACTATATAGCAATATCAAAAGATTGAAAATCGGCTGAACCACGAAGGTATCAAATAAACTCACTAAACACTCCTTAGGATAAAATTCTTATCTTATTA
>CALMYZ010000097.1 GCA_937873745.1 uncultured Candidatus Saccharibacteria bacterium
TACCCTTAGTGTAACGCTCGGTTTCACGCAGTTTAATCAAGGCATCAACGAAGCGCCGACTCATCATTCGGAAATCACCAGTATCGCGCTGTAAGGGTATCTGAGTGGTGTTTTGTAGTAAGCTATAAAACCAACTAGACGTTGTCTTTTTTAGCCACGACTCACCAGAGCGACTACGCCGTTTGGCATAAATATCGTCGTAACCTTGCTCCCAGTAAGTTAACATTTTTGGTATCAACTCCGGTGGGTCTTGTAGGTCGGCATCTATAATAACCACCACATCGCCGATAGCGTGGTCGAGACCAGCCAGCATAGCAGTTTCCTTGCCGAAATTGCGAGATAGGTTGATATACGATATTCGCTTATCTTTTTTGGCAGCTGATTTTACTAGTTCTAGGGTATTATCACTACTACCATCATTTACAAATAGAAACTCAAAACCATATTTTTTTTGACCATCAGCCAGACTAACTAATCGAACAAGTAGTGGTTCTAAAACCTCCTGTTCGTTGTAAGCGGGGATGATGACGGTGATGGTTTTCATGAATATAATTATAACACTCAGGAATTAAAAACTGACCTCAGGCGGATAATGATAACTTTTATCAAGGTTACAGTATACCCAAACAATAGAGCACCTATATGGGTTTTATGAGCAATATAGGCTATAAACTGAAGTAAGAATTTCTTCATACCTATATACTTGAGGCTGGATAGGCTGATATTAGGTACCTTAAACTTACTTATTAAACTAAGCTTTTTGGTAAATGACTTTTTGGAGTTGGCGACTATAGACCAGTAGGATATCAACCATCGCCAGCGAAGCCAGTTAAGTAGGTTTAGTTCAGGTTCGCTAGGTTTATCGCCTGCGAACTGTATTATCGCCCTATCGTTCACAACTCTATATTCTGGTATCAGTGCCGACGACGAGAATACACTAGTAGGGCTATTTGTTAGATAGTGATAAGTTACATTTGGTGTGAAAGATATAGATTTTATATATTTAACGTATTCTAGATAAAATAGTAGATCTTCACCAAATTTTAAATCTTCACGAAACCTTATATTGTTGTCTCGTATAATATCTGCTCTAAATAACTTATTCCATAGATTATACAAAACGCCACTATTTCCCAGAGACCTAAGTGTGTATTCGACTAGACCTTTATCTATATTTTCTAGATCCGGGTTTATCTCCTTATACCCATCTATAACACCACTAGGCGTATTTAAGTCCACCCTCCATCCAGACACTAGTAAATCCGCTTTCGTCTCACCTATAGCCGATATAGTTGTAGTTATAGAGTTATTAGGTATACTATCGTCACTATCATAAAACTGGATATATCTACCTCTCGACTTGTCTATACCAAGGTTACGAGCGCTAGATGGGCCGCCATTTCTTTTTGACTGTATGACCACTCGTTTATCTTTGCTTTTTATCCCACGTAAGACGCCTAATGTATCATCATTAGATCCATCGTCGATAAATATCAGTTCAATATCTTGAAATGGTTGTGATAAGACCTGCTTAGCTATTCGCTCAATAGAAGTCTCGTTATTATATACTGGTATGATTATAGATAAAATAGGGCTAGCCACTACTTTATTGTATAGTATTACAGCTATTTACTGATATAATTAGTAGGAGTTATGTTTAAAAAAGCACAAGAAAAATACAAATATTCCTTGATACTACTAAAGGA
>CALMYZ010000098.1 GCA_937873745.1 uncultured Candidatus Saccharibacteria bacterium
GTAAACGGCACCAAGCCCATTGCGAACCAGCCGGTCATCCCGAAGAAGCCAACTTTCACAGGCACAGCTACGCCCGGTGCGCGAGTGGTTGTGACTGTACATTCCGACCCTGTCACTTGTACGACTATCGCCGACGCGAACGGCGACTGGTCTTGTACATTGCCGTCAGATCTAGAGCCGGGTCAGCATACGGTGATCGCGGTGATTACGAATCCAGATGGCTCGATAGTGAACCTCGGTCCTTATACAGTGAGCGTCTCTGGTGGCGGATCTACGGGCGTAGTAATAGATAGCAAGACGCCGCTGGTGCCAAATACAGGTCTCGACATCATAGAGAAGTTGCGACAACACCAGAGAACTAAATCAATACAGGGTTATATTGTTGCCGCGGCTCTCGCTGGTCTAGCTGTGGCAGTGGTTTCGATAACCGCACTTAGCGCTAGGCGTCGCAAAGTAGTTGCGTTTAATCGTCGCTAAACTTTGCGCTCATGCTACAATAGGTAGTATAAAGAAGGAAGAATAAACAGCGTGACAACAGTTATTTCGGTGACAAATCAAAAGGGTGGAGTGGGCAAGACGACGACGGCTGTCAATGTCGCTTATTTCTTGGCGAAAACTGGCAAAAATACGCTGCTGATAGATTTTGACCCACAAGGCAACGCCACGAGTGGCCTCGGCGTAGAGAAGCAAGAGCTTGAAGCTACCATGACAGAGGTAATGCTAAGCAAGGCCCAGTTGGCCGATGTAGTTATGCCGACAGCTCACAAGCATTTGTCTTTGGCGCCATCGACGCCCCATCTGGCAAATACCGAAGTAGAGCTGGCGCAGGCCGAACGACGCTTCACTAGACTTAAGCTAGCGATAGACTCGCTAGAGGGCTATGATTTTGTTATCATCGACAATCCACCGAGCCTTAGTTTGTTGACTGTTAATGGTCTGATAGCTGCGCAGTATGTGCTGCTGCCAGTGCAGGCAGAGTTTTATGCTCTCGAGGGTCTCGGTCAGCTGCTCGAGACTATGAAGCTAGTGCGTAAAAATATGAACCCATCACTCGAACTACTAGGCGTCTTGCCGACGATGATGGATAGTCGCACTACATTGTCTGCTCAGGTGCTTGCCGAGATACACAAGCATTTCCCAGGCAAGGTCTTCGACAACCCTATACCGCGCAATATTCGCCTAGCAGAAGCGCCGAGCCACGGGTTGCCTGTCGGAGTGTATGATCGATTTTCAAAAGGGGCGCGAGCTTACAAGGCGGCGACTAAGGAGGTACTAGAACGTGTCGGCTAAACCAAAAAAAGGTCTCGGACGAGGCTTTGACTCACTTATCCCGTCTGATTTATTCGACGAATCTTTCGACCCGACCGCCAAGCAAGATAGTTCGCTGAGTGACTACAGGCAGCTCGCGATAAGCTCTGTCGTAGCTGACGCTAATCAGCCGCGCCGTCACTTCGATAACTCAGCCTTAGAGGAGCTAGCAGACTCGGTCAAGCAGCATGGCGTCCTGCAGCCAATAGTAGTTACCAAGACGGGTGATAAGTATACGATCGTAGCTGGTGAGAGGCGTTGGCGTGCCGCCAAGCTAGCTGGCCTAGATAAGGTTCCGGCCATCGTCCGGACGCTCAGCAGTCAGCATATACTCGAAATCTCACTCATAGAGAATCTGCAACGTCGCGACCTGACGCCTATAGAAATAGCTACAGCTTATCAAAAACTACGCGATCAGTTCAATCTGACGCTTGATCAGATAGGTGAGAGGGTGGGCGGTAAGTCTACTAGCGCCATCAGTAATACACTACGTCTACTGCGCCTACCGGATGTAGTCAAGCGAGCTTTGGCGGAGGGTAAGCTTAGTGAAGGCCAGGCCCGTCCGTTAGTGGGCATGGACGAGGCTACTGTAGAAGTTTTGTTGGAAAAAATCATCAGCGAGGGCTGGAGTTCTCGCCGGATAGAGCAGTTTGTGGTTGCGCAGAAGCACAGCGATACCAAGCAAGCTAAGGCTACGGCCACTCTGCCGTTTGAAGATTATCGCAATAGCTTTAGTCAGCGCCTTAATACACCGGTCAAGATTAGCTCAAATGCTAAGGGTTCTGGCACTCTAGTGATTTCGTTTAAGAACGAAAAAGACCTTCAGCGAATCCAAGACTTGCTAAAATAGTCGGATCTTCGTAAAAGGATAGATCCGGACAGAGACTGGTCCGACTACATCGTAGAATGGTATTGGACCCATGCCATTGCGCGAGTCGTATGAGTAGCTTTCTTGGCGATGGTCGCCAGATACAAACAGTGTGTCATCTGGTACTATCACGTCAGTCTCGCCGCTAGTCGGGCTACCCGGCTTGTCGTCAAAACCTTCGTCTGGATTGAATCCTTTCGGATGCTCTTGGTTATACACCTTGAAAGACCCGTCTTTTAGTTCGACGCGCTCACCAGGGAAGGCGATAACTCGTTTGACGATGTATTCTTCGCCCTGACCTTCGACGAAGCGAGGATTTTTGAAGACTATCACTTGGCCGCGCTCTGGTATGTAGCTTTTGTTTTGTAGCTGAGACCAGGTGATAGGTAGGCGATTGACTATCAGTCTGTCGCCAGTGTACAGAGTAGACTCCATGCTAGGCCCCTCGACATTGAAGCTCTTGAAGATAAAGGTGTTGATAAAGACAGTTCCGATCAAGACAGCCACTACGAAGACAGCAAAGCTCAAAAGATCTTTTAGTCTGGGGTGTCTGGTGAAAAAGGAAGCTTGCACTCATCTAACTATACACGCATAAGCAGCTTTGGTAAATAATATCGTCAAGCACGACCGAGAGTGCTACAATAGTAAGAGTATGGATCTACTAAAGGTCGCTTCGAAGCGTTCATTGTGGAGTGAGGTAGCGTATATCTCGCTAAATATCGGCTTAGCGCTGGCTATATTGCTAGTATTGGTCACGACTAGCTCGCTCTGGTTTGCTATCGGACTGGCGTTGCTCAGTAAGTGGCGTATATTTGCTGTGCGACCACGCTACTGGTTTGCGCATCTGCAGTCAAATCTGGTAGACGTGATAGTGACTCTGTCTTATGTCGTCTTGGCTTATTATGCGACCGGTGATTTATTGGTCCAGGTGATTTTGACGGCGCTGTTCGTCGGTTGGCTTCTGGGTCTAAAGCCGCGTTCTAGCCGTCGCTCTATGACCTATCAGTCTGGGGTAGCACTTTTTGTCGGTATCAATGCCCTGGCGGCCTTGTCTCCGGACTGGGATGTGTTTTTTGTGGCGATCGGCTTTTGGTTGATCGGTTATGGCGCCGCTCGACACGTACTGGTAGCTTATGAGGAGAGCGCTCATTTGATACTACTGAGCTTACTATGGGGCCTGGTCGTCGCAGAGCTAGGTTGGATTACCTATTACTGGACAGTAGCGTATCAATTTACACCTAGCGGTAGTTTGGCTATGGCTCAAGTGTCTGTTGTTGCCTTGCTTATTAGCTTTGTGGCGGAGCGAGCCTATCGTAGCTATCATCTACATGAGAAGATTCGCAGCAATGACATACTGATGCCGCTACTTTTCTCCGTGAGTGTTATTTTACTGCTGGTGGTGTTTTTCAATGCAGCGCCGAACAGCATAATTTAAGCTTTGGTATTTAATATAGGGGGTATGATGGACAGAAAACAACCAGCAGACAAGTTAAAAGATAACAAGCCAGAGGCTGATGCGGCTGTAAAGATAGCGACGCCGGAACCAGCGCCCGTTTCAGCGCCGGTATCACCAAAGTCTGAGCCGTCGATATACGACGAAGTTTACGCTCGCTCAAAAGATAGCAACAAAATGCCGATAGGCAAATACATCGCCGTATTAATAGTTGTCTCTATAGTAGGTCTATCAGCTGGTCTTTTGGGCAGCTATATCTACAATGCCAACACCTCAAACGACGTACCCCTAGTATCGACCGAGAGAGATGGCAATACCGTCACCACTCAGTCCGAAGAGGCTATCGCCAATGTCGCCGATAAGGTGTCGCCGAGCGTCGTATCTATACTGTCTACCACCAGAGATATGTCATCTTACTATACCGCCAGAGAAGCTCAGAGCGCTGGCACAGGTATTGTTATCAGCAAAGATGGCTATGTGCTGACAAACAATCATGTAATCAATAGCGCCACCAAAGTAACAGTGGTTACTGATAAGGGTGTAACATACAGCGACGTGGATGTGCTTGGGCGTGACCCACTAAACGATATCGCTTTTTTGAAGATCAATCGAGCTAAAGATTTGGTGCCAGCCCAGCTAGGCGACTCCAAGACTATTCGTATCGGTCAGCAGGTAGTGGCTATCGGCAATGCACTTGGTCAATATCAAAACACGGTAACTAGTGGAATTATTTCTGGAATAGGTCGCTCGGTGGTAGCTAGTAGTGATGGCACTCGAGCTGGTGCGGAGGAGTTGACCGACCTCATACAGACAGATACGGCTATCAATTCTGGTAATTCTGGTGGTCCACTAGTAAACCTATCTGGACAAGTGGTTGGCGTCAACACGGCAGTTGCCCAAGATGCCAATGGTATCGGTTTCGTGATCCCGATTAGTTCAACTCGGGGTATGATAGATAACCTACTGGAGACTGGCAAAGTCCAGCGACCATATGTCGGTATACGCTACATCAATATCACTCCAGATGTGAAGCAGCAGCGAAACCTAAGTGTTAGTAGTGGCGCATTGGTCGCTTCATCTGGCAGCGGTAGTGCTGTGGTGAGCGGCAGTCCAGCCGACAAGGCTAGTGTTCGAGACGGCGACATTATCACCGCTATCAATGGTATAGAAGTTGGTCGCAAGGGTAGTGTATCGACTCTCGTCGGTGAGCATAAAGTAGGCTCAGAAGTGGAGTTGACGGTTTTGCGTGGTAGTAGGACATTGAAGCTTAAGCTGACACTAGCTGAGTTTACAAACTAAGCGTAGCTAGATTTTAGACAGGACTACGATGTAGTCCTGTTTTTTTATCAGCTCAAAGCCAGAGTCTGCCGCCTTCGTGACAATATCATCGTGCTGTACTGGGTCAGCTTCTAGTACCAGGTAGCTGCTAGTCTTTTGCTTGCCGGCAGCCTGGTCTATCAGCTTGTAGATTAGCTCTAGGCCTCTGTCTGCGGCAAATAGAGCCAGGGCTGGCTCGTGGTCTGTTTCCGGAGAGCGTTGCCAGCTCGTATCGACGTAAGGGAGATTGGCGACGATGATGTCGGCTGACTCGCTGTAGTCGGCTAGCAGGTCACTTTTTAGCAGGTTGACGTCAGCAGATAGTCGCTTGGCGTTTTTGCTAGCAACAGACAGGGCTGACTCACTGTAATCTAGTAGGTCGACCTCCAGGTCTGGGATTTCGAGCTTGAGAGTGATACCTAGGCAGCCGCTGCCGGTACCGACGTCCACCAGGCTAGACAGCGAATCGGTTGGCAGGTCTTTGACTAGCTCGATGATAGTCTCAGACTCGGGGCGGGGGATTAGTACGCTTGGTGACACTTCAAAGCTACGTCCATAGAAATATTTGTGGCCGATTATATAAGCGACTGGCACACGGTCTAGCCTGAGACTGAGCCTGGCGTCGGCTATCTCTTGGTGGCTGGGTGACAGAGTGTCGTCGCCATGAGCATGTAGATGAATGCGAGGTTTTAGTAGTGTATGAGATAATATCAGATCAGCGTCGAGTCGAGCTGAGGGTATGCCGGCCCGTTCTAGCTGACTATAGGCTTCGTCTAGCCATTCTTGTGTGGTCATTCGCTAGCGCTTTGGGCCTTGAGTTCACGCTCGTAGGCCTGTAAGTGTTCGATTATGTCGTCGATATCGCCGTTCATCGCTTGCGGGATGCCGCTACGTGAATAGCCGATACGATGGTCGGTGATACGGTCTTGCGGGAAGTTGTAGGTACGGATTTTTTCTGAGCGGTCGCCACTACCGATAAGACTCTGGCGTTCGGCTTTCAGCTTGGCGTTGGCCTCGTCTATCTGCTGCTGGAGTAGGCGAGAGCGGAGTACACTCATGGCTTTTTCTTTGTTTTTGATCTGCGACTTTTCGTCTTGGTTTGTGACTACTAGGCCTGTCGGCAGGTGAGTGATGCGGACGGCTGAGTCCGTAGTATTGACACTCTGACCACCATGGCCACCGGAGCGATAGACGTCGACACGTAGGTCATTGGCGTGGATTGAGATGTCTTTTTCTTCGGCTTCCGGCAAGACAGCTACTGTAGCTGTACTGGTGTGTATCCTACCTTGACTCTCGGTAGCCGGGACTCGCTGGACTCGATGTACGCCACCCTCGAACTTCAGGAGTGAATAGGGGCTGTCGCCTTTTACGGAGAAGACAACTTCTTTGTAGCCACCAGTATCATTGGCTGATTCGCTCAAAAGCTCAGTTTTAAAGCCGTGTGCCTCGCACCAGCGTAGGTACATGCGGTATAGCTCAGCAGCGAATAGAGAAGCCTCGTCGCCACCAGCACCAGCTCGTATCTCGACGATAACGTTTTTTTCATCGTTGGGGTCTTTGGGCGCGAGCATGATGAAGAGCTCTTCGTTGAGTTGCTCTAGCGTTTCTTCGGTCTCGGAGACCTCTAGCTTGGCCAGTTCTGCTAGCTCGTCGCTACCATTTGCGAGCTCTTTGGCCTCAAATAGCTGCTTTTCTAGAGTATCCCGCAAGGCTCCTTTTTCGATGACAGCCTCAAGCTCGGTGAAGCGCTTATTTTTGCTGCTGAAAGCCGGGTCGGAAAATGCATTTGGGCTAGCAAGAAAGTCAGCCAGAGACTGCTTCTCGGCTTGTAAATCGTCGATGTTTAGGGTAATTTTTGGCATCTATGTATCCTATTATCTCATAAAAAATAGACTACCTGTGATAAAGTAGTCTATTTTTAGCCTTAGCTATTTATCGCTAGCTGATTTTTTCTCGGACTGAGCTTTTGCTTTCTTGGCTTTGTTTGCCAGAGCTTCTTTGCGAGCTTCGGCAGCGGCGGCGCGAGCCTTGAAGCGATCAACACGACCTTCGGTGTCGATAATCTTCTCTTCGCCTGTGAAGAAAGGGTGTGAGGCACTACTGATATGTACCTTCACGAGTGGGTATTCGTTGCCATCTTCCCATTTTACAGTTTCGCTGCTGTCAGCGGTACTTTGGGTCAGAAACGAGAACCCAGCAGCCTCGTCGCTAAATACGACAGGGCGATATGTTGTTGGGTGTATACTGCTTTTCATAACTAAACAATTGTAGCGCACTCGGTGCCTCTTGTCAAAAGGTGGTATTTGTCGTACACTGATAGGGTAATAAATTTAATGACACAACCGTTTGCATACTCCTGAACACTCAGGGCGAGCGGTGAGGAACAAGGAGTTCAAAGTTATGGCAGTATCTGTCGATATAAAAGCTTTGCTCGAAGCTGGTGTTCATTTTGGACACAAAACGAGCCGTTGGCACCCGAAGATGGCGCCATATATTCACAGTAAGCGACAAGAGAGTCACATCATCGATCTAGTGAAGACTGTCGAAGCCCTCGAAGAGGTTTTGCCTGTTATCACCAAGACTGTGGCTAGTGGCAAAAAAGTACTATTCGTCGGTACAAAAAAGCAGGCCAAAGACATCGTCAAGGCTGCGGCTGTCAGCGCAAATCAGCCATATGTGACTGAGCGCTGGGTGGGTGGTATGCTGACCAACGTCAATACTATGAATACCCAGCTCAAGAAGCTAAAAGACCTCGAGAAGCGTATGGACAGTGGTGATCTAGAAAAGCGCTACAATAAACTCGAAGTACAGCGCTTCCAGGAGGAAATCGACGAGCTAAATGGTAAGTACGGTGGTATCAAAGACCTCAGTGGCAAGCCTGGCTTGGTTATCGCGATGGATATCATCTCTGACGCCAACGCTGTGCGTGAAGCCAAAAAGCTTGGCGTACCCGTGATAGGTTTGGTAGACACAAATGCCAATCCAGATGACGTAGATTACGTAATCCCTGGCAACGACGACGCTATAAAAGGCCTAAGTCTACTACTAGACTACTTCGTAGCTGCAGTAGCCGAAGGCGCTAAAAAAGAGGAGAAATAAGGATGGGTGTATCTCTAGCTGACGTAAAAAAGCTAAAAGAACTAACAGGTGTAGGTCTAGGCGATGCCAAGAATGCACTCGTCGAGGCTGACGGTGATTTCGACAAGGCGCTCGAAGAAATGCGCAAAAAAGGTCTGACCAAGGCTGAGAAAAAGGGCGACCGCGAGACTCGCGAAGGTGTTATCGACGCCTACGTACACTCTGGGCGTATCGGCGTGGTTGTAGAAGTAAACTGCGAGACCGACTTCGTAGCTCGACTCGATGACTTCAAGGAATTTGCGCACCAGATGGCGATGCAGGTCGCTGCTATGGCGCCAGTCTATCCAACACTTGAGGACGTTCCGGCAGACATCTATGATGCAAAGAAGCAAGAGCTACTTGCGGCAGAAGATCTTGCAAGTAAGCCTGCGGATATTCGCGACAAGATCGTCGAGGGTCAACTAAGCAAGTACTTCGCTGATCAGGTGCTGACAGAGCAGGTCTTTGTGCTAGATGACAGCAAGACTGTCGGTGAGCGCATCAAAGAACAGATCGCAAAGAGCGGCGAAAACATCCGTGTTTCACAGTTCCGACGCATCGAACTCGGTGTGACTGAGTAGACCTCAACTCAATAAAATAAAAACACCCCAACTCTGGGGTGTTTTTTACAGCTCGATTATCGTCGCGTTGACCTTCAGCTCGTCGCGTAG
This sequence comes from uncultured Candidatus Saccharibacteria bacterium, assembly GCA_937873745.1. GTDB lineage: Bacteria > Patescibacteriota > Saccharimonadia > Saccharimonadales > Saccharimonadaceae > CALMYZ01. The sequence goes on from CALMYZ010000098.1 coordinate 8,735, forward strand.
GTCGGTGGCGGTGATGACTGTCTGGTATGGCTCTAGGGCGTGCATGAGCCATTTTTCACGTTCGATATCGAGCTCAGAGAATACGTCGTCTAGGAGGATGAGCGGCGGTTTGCTAAATGCCATCTGCTGTAGCTCTACCTCTAGTAGCTTGAAGGCGAGCATGATAGTGCGCATCTCGCCACGCGAGGCAGTCTCTATGGCAGGGAAACCATCTAGCGATATAGATATATCGTCGCGATGCGGGCCGTATGAGGTGAAGCCTCGCACGGCATCTGCTTGGTGATTTTTTTCTAGGGAGGCTACTAGCGATTGCTGATAATTATCCAGCTTGAGATGGCATATGTAGCGCAAGGTCACATCGTGCTGCTTGCCAGCCATGCTGGAGTAGAGTCGCCCAAGATGTTGATTTGATATATCTATAAACTTGGCGCGTGACTGGACGACAGCTTGAGCGAGCTCGGCAAACTTGATGTCCCAGGCAAAGAGGTGGTTTTTCCAGGTCTGGTGATCGAGTTGCTCGTGTTGCTTGAGTAGTTCGTTGCGCTGCAATAGTGTGCGATTGTAGCGCCTGAGTAGGGTGTCATAGCTGGGGTCTATATGCGAGAGGATATTATCGACAAAATCGCGCCTTCGCTGAGGTGAGCTAGACAGTAGTCGTAGTTCGTCTGGCTCAAATAGCACCACAGGTAGGCGATGTTTGGCTGGTAGGCGAGCAGTAGTTTTACCCTCTACGGTGAAAGATTTCGTGATGGTGCTGGCGTCTGTCTCCTGGAGCTTGGAGCGACGATCCGGCTCGCCGTCTAGTGTCAGCTTGATATTGCTAGCGCTGGCGCTATGCGCAATCATATCACGGTCACGCCCGCGAAAGCTGGTGCCGCGATGCATGACGTAGAGAGCTTCGAGTAGGCTCGTCTTGCCACTGCCGTTTTTGCCGAGTACCAAGGTGATACGTGGGTCAAGCTCGACCGTGACAAGGTCGTACGATCGAACATTGTGAAGTGAAATTGTGGTGACTGTCATTAACTCTAGTATAATATATCTAGAAAGAGAGAATCTATGTTTGATACAGATACTTACGAACTAAAGATGAACGGTGCTTTGGAGCACTTCGAAGACGAGCTGAGGAAGGTGCGTACTGGTAGAGCTCACCCTGGCATGCTAGACGGTGTGATGGTAGAGGTCTATGGCACCAAGCTGCCGCTCAATCAAGCAGCAAATATAACCGCTCCAGAAGCGCAGATGCTGCTAGTGACACCATTTGACCCTAGTAATGTCGCTGCTATATCGGCCGCGATTCGCGACAATCAGAGCTTGGGCTTCAACCCGAGTGACGACGGCCGAATCGTTCGTGTACCAGTGCCAGCTCTGACTGAAGAGCGCCGCAAGCAACTGGTCAAACAGACGGGCGAGAAGGTAGAAGAAGCTAGGATTGCTCTGCGCAATATCCGCCAAGACGCACTGAAAGATGCCAAGCGCCAAAAAGACGCCAAAGAACTGTCCGAGGATGACGTCAAGCGTGTCGAGGCCGAGATAGACCGCCTGATGAGTGAAAAGCAGCAGGCTATCGAGTCGATATTTAAGGCAAAAGAGCAAGATATCCTGACTATCTGATGAGTGATCAGGCAGACATACCACAGCACGTCGGCTATATATTAGACGGCAATCGTCGCTGGGCAAAGCAGCATGGCTTGCCGACCTACGAGGGTCATTTGGCCGGCTACAATGCCCTCCAGGATGTTATCGAAGCTACTAGCGATGCTGGCGTGAAGTATATCTCGTTTTATACTTTTTCGACTCAAAACTGGAATCGCGCTGAGGATGAGGTGCGGGGGATTATGAGTTTGATCCGTCGATTGTTCAAGAGCGATATCAAGCGCCTGGTAAAAGAAGGTTATCGCGTGGTAGTGATGGGCTCGCGCGAAGGCGTACCCGAGGATATAGTCGGCTATATCGAACAGGCCGAAGAATTGAGCAAAAAAGGTACTCGGGCGACTCTGGCAGTCTGCTTCAACTACGGCGGCCAAGAGGAGATCGTACGAGCTGCTCGTCGGCTAGTGGAGCAGGGTGTTTCGGCCGAAGATATCACGATAGATAGTTTCGCTGGTGTGCTCGACCACCCAGAGGTGCCGCCGTGCGATTTGGTGGTGCGTACTAGTGGTGAATTGAGGCTGAGTGATTATATGTTGTGGCGAGCGGCCTATAGCGAATTTATATTTCTAGAGAAGTTCTGGCCAGAGATGACAAAAGAAGACGTAAGCGTTATACTTGATGAGTATTCACGGCGTGGCCGAAGATTTGGAGGATAGATGGAATTATTGTTTGGCATCATAGTTGGTATTTTTGTACTGATATTTCTAGTGGCGGTACATGAGTTTGGTCACGGTATAGTGGCGCGTCGCAATGGCGTGGTGGTCGAGGAATTTGGCATCGGCTTTCCGCCGCTAGCTTGGGGCAAGAGGATCAAGAAGAGCGTGCTCGGCAAAAACGTCAAATATACCATCAACTGGCTACCTCTCGGTGGCTTCGTCAAGCTCCAGGGTGAAAACGATGCCGCTGCCGGCAAGGGTGATTATGGGGCGGCTAGTTACTGGTCAAAAACCAAGATTTTGTTTGCTGGTGTGGTCGTCAACTGGCTGGTGGCGGTCTTGATATTTACAGTATTAGCCTGGACTGGACTGCCGAAGATACCGGCAATCGCCAATCAGTTTAGTGTAGATGGCGACACTAGGGTGGAGCGTAAGCCGGTCCGCATCATGGGCTTGGTAGAGGGTTATCCGGCGGAGAAGACTGGTTTCAAGGTCTACGATGAAGTACTGGTGTTTAACGGTCAAAAAATCGAGACTGTCGAGCAGCTGATCTCTAATACCACTGAATATCGCGGCCAGACGGTGTCTATGACGATAAAGCGCGATGGCGTCGAGCAGACCAAGACAGTGCAGCTGCGAGACGGCAACAAGTCAAACTTTGGTGCGCAGCTTGGCCAACAAGAGCGAATTCACGCCACCTGGTCGGCGCCGATAGTGGGCGTGGTGACGACGGCACAGTTCACGTGGGAAACCTTTAAGGGTGTCGGCGGTTTACTAGCTGATTTGGGTGGCGGTATAGTCTCGCAGTTCAGCTTTAACAATTCAACTCGAAAGGCTGGTGGTGAGCAGCTGCAAAAGGCCGAAGATAGTGTGGCTGGTCCTGTCGCTATCGTCGGGATGATATTGCCGTCGGCTGCAGAGGCTGGTCTGACTGAACTGCTCTTTATTACGGCGATTATATCTCTCGCCTTGACTGTGATGAACGTACTGCCGATTCCTGCCTTTGACGGAGGTAGGTGGTTCTTGATGACTCTATATAAGCTACGCAAAAAAGAACTAACCAAAGAAAAAGAAGAAAAGATCGTCGGAATTAGCTTTATGATTTTGATGGGTCTGGTCGTCTTGATAACTATCGCCGATGTCAAAAAATTCTTCTAGTCTAGATGCGCCGGCTGCTAAGCCGAAACGCTCGCTCAAAAAGGCATTGGCTTACGTAGTTCTATTACCAGTATGGGTAGCTACGGCCTTTGTGTCTGCCAGCTTGATAGTGGCTGGGGTATTGATAGCTGTCAAAAGCCTTGGCTGGTATACACCAGTCGAGAATGACCCGGTATTAGCGACTGTCTCGGCGGCGTTGGTCTATAGCTTGGCTCTGGCGATAGCCGTCGGTATACCGTATTTGTACAAGAAGAAAACGAGCCTAAAAGACCTAGGCTTAGGTCGATTGGTCTCGTGGCTAGATATCTTTTCGACACCGGCTGCTCTGGTCGTCTACATGGTGTTTTCTGGATTGCTAATGGTCGCGATGTCTTCGCTGTTTCC
>CALMYZ010000099.1 GCA_937873745.1 uncultured Candidatus Saccharibacteria bacterium
ACCTGGATACCGATAAGGGGGAAGTTTAGTTCGTAAATTTCTTTTAATTTTATGATATCATCTGGACTAACTAGTTCGTCGCTTGAGTCAACTATCATACCGACATCCGCTAGCTCTCTGATGTCTTCGGTCCGCAGCAGGGAGGGGTGCTTATCTAGCAAGGGTCCGCTAAGCTCATATGCCACGACCTGTAACTTGCGTGGGTCAATAATCGCTCTGTCTGTTTCAGCGACCATAGTACCGGTCTGTAGGCTCATGACTGGTGAGTTGAGTAGCTTGGTTCCTGGTATAAGCATATTGTTATTATAACGCCTTGGCGCTTGAGATGCTAAAAAGGATTGATGCGTCCGCTATTATCTATCTCTCTAGTCTGGCCAGAACCGCTTAATCCGTTGACCCTGTCTATAGTGGCTTGGTCAAAGGAGCTAGACTGGCTAGTGGTCTTGGTGCTGTCACTGGCGGTGTTTATGGCTTCGTTCAAGAAGTACATGGCCGACATTATACCTATAGATGTTAACACAAAGAACATTATAAAATGGAACTTACCAAAGAATGTAACTATAGGGTCTGCGGATATGTTATTCGGCTGTTTACTCACAATAAACCTCAATTCTTTTTTATAAATAAGTGAATGGTGGTGTCGCCGGCACTTACTTTATTTGGCGAGGCGCCAGCTGAGTGGCTTACGTTGACACTGTCTACTTTTAGTAGCGGGATATTTTGCTCGATGTCGTATAGAAATTGGAGATAACTTTCGTATTCGACGGATTCACCCAGGGTTACTGATACGGCTACCGTCTCGCTCGATGAGGCCTGTGGCGTACTGCCTGTGGCCGCACTACCCGGCGTAGACGCGGCCGATCCTGCCGGTGGTGTCGCTGGTGCTGTTGAGCCGGTGGCGCCAGGAGTGGCTCCGTCAGATTGACCAGACGAGTCCAGTACCTGAGCTATACCAGTGACGCTTATATCGTTTTTAGCCGCCAGAGATCTCACTATGTTTATTATTTCTATCTCTGGATAGTGTTCGTTTGACTTTCCATTGGTTCGTAGGGCAGCTATTTTATTTATTACACTAGAATTCTCTTCTAGAAAGGCCTTAGTCTTGATTAGCTGTTGTATGTTTTCGTCGCTTGACTTTGATTGTGCTTGCTTCTCGCTTACTGTCTTGGCGTATGACTGTACGAAACCAACTCCGTAGCTAAATCCCACTCCGCTTAGGGCGACGATCAGTACTATAGAGACGGCTAGAACTATACGAAAACCGGTTGCTTTGATAGGTCCTTTGCTAGATTGTTTTTTCATCGTGCAGCCTCCTTGGATATAGTGAGTGTAACGTCGATTGCAAATGGGAATCGAGCTTGCTGGGTGGACTGGATATCTACATTACCACGTGTAACTCCAGATATAACCGGGGAATCTTCTAGCTTTCGGAGGAGTAGCCGAGCGCCACTCTCGTCTTTTACAAAGAACTGTAACTTAATCGGTTTGTCGAAACTTTCTTTATCGAGTTCTAGTGTAGATAGGGCAGATTCCTCGGGCATGGCATTGGCAATACTTATGAGTGCTCGGCTATAGTTGGTGCGAGAGTCTAGAGTGGTTTTTGCGTCCGCCAGTGTGCTCCTGAATAGGTCAGCTGATTGCTTGACTTTAGCGTAGCTAGACTCTTTGGTTGCATTTTCGGCGATGGTTTTCTCGGCTATAGAGGCGGAGTTCATCAAGAAGGTGTAGGCGACGCCGATTGCTCCAACTAGGAATAACGAGGCGAAGAGTAGGGTCATATTATACCTAAGGAGTACAACGTTCATACGTGCCGCTCGAAACTGTTTCTTTGTATCTGGCGGTAAAAGGTTTATCATTTCCATACCTCCGACGGGTTGACACTAGCTAGACCGGCGACTGTTATATATCGAGTTCTAAATTGTCTAGCTGGTTGAGGTAGGCTTCCAAAGTTTAGCTGCTGCCATGGGTTGGCGACACGTGCTGGCATTATCAGCTCATTGGTAAAGAAATCACCGATACCCGGCATATTACTGCCATCTCCAACTACCAGAATCTGCTCGATTTTTTTGTCGTCAGTGATACGTTCGTTGTAGTAGCGGATGACCTTTCGAGTCTCGTTCACTATTCTATCTAGATTTGGCTTGAGTGCGGCTTGTATCTTCTCCTGTCGTGACCCAGCATTTAGCCCGTTGAGGACTTTCATCTGGTGGGCGCTCTCTAGGGCTACGCCTAGCTTCTTGGCGATAGATAGTGTAAATGTATTACCCCCAATATTTACGCCACCGGTGACACGAATCGATCCATCTAGAACTGCTATATCGGTACCTGCCGGTCCAACATCTATAATTACAGTGGGCAGGTGTCCATCTTCTGCACTTTCCAGTATACGTGCAACCGCGCTGATACCTGGTTCGGCCATGATTACCTGGAGGCCTGTTGATTCTATGGCCTCTATGCAGCCATCGGCTAGTGTCTTTGGTACGGCAGACATTAGTACCGTGATAAACTCTTTGGTCTGCTCTATGACGGCGTAGTCTGTGTAGAGTAGTCCGATAGGGATGGGTATATACTGGTCGGCCTCTATCTCGATAGCCTCCTTGAGGTTACCTTTTGCATCGGCTGGAAGGGTAAGGGTGCGAGAAAACGTCCTACTGGTCGGTAAGCCTAATACTACGTGGTCGCTGGGTAGCTTGCCTATCAAGTTGCTACTTATCAGCGATTTGATGTTATCCCCTAGATAGCTAGTCCCTTTATCTAGAGACTCCTGGACCTTACTAGGATCTAGGTCTATAGAGCCATATCCACTAACGGTTTTCTTCTGAGGATTTATAGACATAATCTTAACACCGGTCAAGCTAATATCTAGACCGGAGATTTGTTTGTCTGTGTGGAATAATTTATTCATGATGCCCAAATGAAAATCTGCTTATGATTATTGTAACACAGTAGTCTGGGTCGTGACTGATTTACTTTATGTTTTGAGATAGGCTGGCTATAGGTCCCATCACACTGGCCGCGACCAAGCCGACCATACCGCCCATAAATACAATCATGACCGGCTCGATAATGGAGCTTAGGCCATCTATAGCTGCGTCTACCTCTTCTTCGTAAAAATCAGCAACCTTCACCAGTACGGTGTCTGTTTGGCCGGTCTCTTCTCCGACGGCCAGCATCTGAGCTACTATCGGTGGAAATATATCTTCGTTACGTTCGATGATTTCAGACAACTGCTTGCCACCCTTGATGTCCTCGGTGGCAGCAAGAAGAGCCTCTTCGTAGACGGTATTACCAATAGCCCTTCCTGTTACCTCTAGGGCTTCGATGACTGTCACACCAGCTCCCATGAGGGCAGAAAAAGTGCGTGAGAAGCGAGCGACTGCCACTTTTTTGATTATCTGGTTTACGGCCGGTATCTTCAATACTAGCCTGTGGAATTGTTTTTTACCAACGGGTGTCTTGATATACTTTATAACCCCAAAGACAGCTCCACCAATCAGCGGGAACACTATATACCAATAAGTTACGGTAAATCCGCTAATACCAAGCATTATCTCCGTGAGCATAGGTAGTTTAGCATCTGGCCCGCCCAAGTCTTTGAGAATTTTACCGATTTGCGGGATAATAAAGATCATCAAGCCAAAAAAAGCCACCACCATAATGACCATCAAGACCATAGGATAGGTCATGGCGCTTTTGATTTTTTTACGCATACTGGCGTTTTTTTCTTGTTGGAGTGCTAGTCGATTGAGGATCTCATCCATAATACCCGCGGCCTCACCGGCACGAATCATATTTACGTACACATCAGAGAATATTTTTGGATATTTAGCTAGGGCGTCACCAAAAGTAGCTCCAGATTCGATATCATAAACTATTTTGCCGATAGTACTCTTTAGAGCAGCACTTTCCGAGTGCTTTTCTAGGGACTTAAGTGAACGCAGGAGCGGTACGCCAGCCCCTATCATGGTACTGAGCTGCCTGGTGAAAATCACTAGGTCCTCGGACTTTACCTTGCCGCCGCCTAGGCCGCCTAATATAGAGCTACTAGCCTTGGAGATTTCTTTTACGCTCAGTGGCCTCAGGCCTTGTTCGCTCAGGACAGACAATGCGGCGGCTCGGTCGGCTGCCTCGATATTGCCACTAGTGGTCTTATTTTGATTTGATACTGCTACAAATTTAAATTTAGCCATTTTATTCTTTCGTCACCCTCAGGACTTCTTCTACTGTTGTGTTGCCTCGCAAAGCTTTTATCAAGCCATCGGTCTGCATCGTCATCATACCTTCTTTTATCGCCCGATCCTGAATCTCGTTGCTCGTAGCATTGGCAGTGATCATCTTTTGTACCGACAGTGAGTTTCCTAACACCTCGTAGATGCCGATACGGCCTTTGTATCCGGTGTGATTACATTCTTCGCATCCACCATTTGCAGCTTTCCATAGTTTGACGATAGTCTGATCGGTTGTGCTTATCTCTGTCTCTCCGCCAACTTGCTCTGAGGCTGCTCGATTGACCATCTGATTAAGGTCTGCGAAGGTCCTCTCTCCATTGCCTATGCCGAACAGATGAGAGATGGCGGTAACTTCTTCTACTTCAGGTGAGTATTCTTGACGACAATTGAAGCAGAGGCGTCGCACTAACCTCTGGCCGACAACAGCTTTGACCGTACTGGCGATGAGGAATGGTTCGATCCCCATATCCAGTAGACGAGGTAGGCAGGTAGCGGCATTGTTGGTGTGAAGGGTTGAAAATACGAGGTGACCGGTTAGTGCCGCCTGGACACCCAGGTTGGCGGTTTCTCCGTCACGAATTTCTCCTACCATTATGATATTTGGATCTTGACGAAGCAGGGCGCGTAGTCCAGAAGCGAAGGTCATGCCTGCCTTACTATTGGTCTGGGTTTGGTTGACACCTGGTATCTTGTATTCGACCGGGTCTTCGATGGTAGATATATTGACGTCCGGTGTATTCATGCGAGACAGTACGCTGAACAAGCTGGTTGACTTACCAGATCCGGTTGGTCCGGTGACTAGGATCATGCCGTTAGGCTCTTCTAGTGCGTCATTGATAGTTTCTAGTGACTTACCCCAGTAGCCGAGTTGCTGAAGGGTGAGGGCGTCGGAGCTCTCGTTGAGGATACGCATAACCACCTTTTCACCGTCTGCGATCGGTAGTGTGCTGACACGGAAGGCAAACTGGCGACCGTTTAGTCTGATCTTGAAGCGACCATCTTGTGGCACGCGACGCTCGTCTATCTTGAGATTGGCGAGGATCTTGATACGACTAACGAGTGCGCCCATGACATTTTTTGGTAGCTGGTTGACTTCTTTTAGGACACCGTCGATGCGATAGCGTATCTGGACGAAGGTCTCGCGTGGCTCGATATGGATGTCGCTGGCGCTACTTTTGATGGCATATTCTAGGAGTAGATTTACGGTCTGGGCGATAGGTGAATCTTCGGCGATGTCTTCTTGGGTGACGGACTGGTTATTGGTGTTGTCTTCACGCTGTACGTCAATGACGTCGTTGAGCTCTTTGTTGACATCACCTCGATAGTTCTCTAGGCAGGCTAGGATGTTTTCCTGAGTGGCGATATATACTACTGTATTTTCGCCAATTTCTTTTTGTATGAAATCTAGGGCCTGAACATCATCTGGGTCTGACATTGCTAGATGAGCAACGCCGTCTTCGTCTACTTTGAAGAGGATGGCGTTGTATTGCCTGGCGATCCTCTCCGGGATTTTCTCGAGAACCTCTCTCGGTATATCCTGAGGGTTTATCGAGATAAAAGGTATGTTGGAATAATCTGAAAATGCTTTTGCTAGCGACGTTTCATCAAATATTTTTTGATCTAAAACCTCATCCTGCAAAGAGTGTCTTGAAGCTAGACTATCTGCCTTGATAGCCTCGATCTGCTCTGCAGTAGCCACACCACTGCGTAAGAGCAATTTTTCGATGGTTGCATCAGAAATACGCATACTGCTTAAGCTAGATTATACGTCAAGGCGAGGTTATTTAGTAGTCTAAAATGCTATACTATTACAGATGATAAGAGAAATCAAAAACTTGGATGAGATGCTAGACTTTGGTCGTCGACTGGGCGAAAGCTTACCTATCGGTGCGACTGTCGAACTGGTGGGTGATATCGGTGCCGGTAAAACGACCCTCACTAAGGGCATTGCCAGGGGTATGGCTGTAGATGAAGACGTCCAGAGTCCAAGTTTTACGATCAGCAGGCTTTATTCGGCTCCGGATGAGCGTTTTTTGGCGCATTATGATTTCTATAGACTAA
>CALMYZ010000100.1 GCA_937873745.1 uncultured Candidatus Saccharibacteria bacterium
GGGTTTATAAATGTGCTGGTATTTATTATACCTGGTATTGCTTTTGTGGTCAATTTATTTTATAAAATTACAAAACTGTCAAGCGCTATTCCATATCGCACTTAATTCGACAATGTCTTGATATATTGGCGTCATGCTCGGCACCAGTGCGAGCAAAATATGTGACCTCATCATCGCCACTCAGAAAATACAGATAGTCCCCAGGTGCTGGATTCGCCACAGCCTTGAGCGCACTAGTACCCGGAGAGGCTATTGGGCCAGGAGGGAGTCCAGTATGGATGCGTGTGTTGTATGGGGTATCAGTCGAAACGGCGCGCTTTTTACCCATCAAGTCAGCCCCATAGTAGGCGGTGATATCTGAACCAAGCTGCATACCGAGTCTATATCGACTCAAAAACACTTGGGCGACTTGGCGCTGATCAGCTGCACCAGGTACCTCTCGCTGGACAATCGAAGCCATGATTATCCCCTGGTGTAGAGATAGATTCTGCGCCCTAAACCCAGCCTCTATATCATCTTTATCTAAAGTAGATTGGTATAGATCAAAACTAGCTTTTAGTATCTCAGACACACTCACACCTCTCGAGAAATGATAAGTCTCACCGTATATATACCCCTCTAGGCTAGCCCCTTTTGGCTTATCTCTTAGTAGTGGGTGGTCATAGTCCGCAGACAATGCTGCGTCAACCTCAGAGGCTGTATAGCCAAGCTTGATTAGACTATCCCGATTTTCTCGTAATGTCGCTCCGGGCAGAAAAGTCACTACTAAATCGTCTGTACTGCCGGTACTGAGTTGTGACACTATCTCCTGAGTAGTGCTAGCAGATGATAAACTATAGATACCCGCCTGTAGCGAATTTTCTTTGCCGGATAATTTAGTATAGACCCTAAACGCTAAAGCGCTACGAATAATCTGTTTTTCTTCTAATTTTTCAGCTATCTGTGTGGGCGACTGACCTGATTTTATCTCGAGGTTCACGGTAGACTTACTGTCGCTAGAAACTGGGCTTAGGCTA
>CALMYZ010000101.1 GCA_937873745.1 uncultured Candidatus Saccharibacteria bacterium
AGGAGCTGGTGCGAACCGACTTTAAGGTAAAATATCAAGATTCGGTACTTGGTTATATATGGTCGGCGCTCAAGCCACTTTTTTCGTTTATAGTTCTCTATTTTGTATTTATCAAGGTTCTGCGAGTCGGTGGGGATATCGAAAACTGGACTATAGCATTATTTGTGGGTATTGTGTTGTTTCAGTTTTTCACAGATGTTACTAGTGGGTCTCTCCGGGCGATTGTCAACAACGGTGGTTTACTACGAAAGATTAAGTTTCCCCGATACATTATCGTGGTGGCGGGGACTGTTTCGGCACTTATTACACTAGCTATCAACTCAATGGTGGTTGTTTTGTTCGCAGCTTTAAATAACGTTGAGTTGTCTTGGTATATCTTCATGGTTATACCACTAGTCGTGCAGTTGTTTATATTTTCACTAGGCGTAGCGTTTTTCCTAAGCGCCGTGTATGTAAAGTTTCGTGATATTAAGTATATCTGGGAGGTTGTATCACAAGCTTTGTTTTATGGCTCGGCTATCCTGTTCCCGGTATCTCTTATATTGAATGTTGGACATGGACTAGGGCAAACGCTGACGTATATAGCTTTGGCAAACCCAATCGCGCAGATCGTACAGGACGTAAGGTTCTTTACTATCAATAATGATATTCCAAATTTATGGACTGTTAGTGGTGGTAATATTTTTATGTATCTAATACCGTTAAGTATCACTATACTGGTATTTATGTTTGGTGCTTGGTATTTCAAGAAACAATCACCAAGCTTTGCGGAGGATGTGTAGATGAGTAGTGATGTAGCTGTAAGTATCAAGAATGTTAAAAAACATTTTAAAATAGCTCACGAAAAAGAAGACTCTTTAAAGTTTAAAGTGGTTAATTTGTTCAAGAAAAATAAAAATAAAGGACATAGTATATATAAAGCTCTAAATGGTATTGATATCGATATCAAGAGAGGTGAATTCGTAGGTATACTCGGACGCAATGGCGCGGGTAAAAGCACACTACTAAAGATAATTGCTGAGATATATCAACCAACGAGCGGCTCTGTAAGAGTAAATGGTAAACTAGTGCCATTTATCGAGCTCGGTGTTGGCTTCAATCCAAACCTAAGTGGTCGTGATAATGTGTATCTAAACGGTGCGATGCTTGGCTTTACACGTAAAGAAATTGATAGCATGTACGATTCAATTGTAGAGTTTGCAGAGCTGGGCGAGTTTATGGATCAGAAATTAAAAAACTACTCCAGTGGCATGCAGGTGCGACTTGCCTTCTCTATGGCGATACGCGCAAACGGAGACATCTTGCTACTCGACGAAGTATTGGCTGTGGGTGACGCTGCATTTCAGAGGAAGTGCCACAACTACTTCGAATCTCTAAAGGAGAATAAAAAAACTATTATCTTCGTAACACATAGTATGGATCAGGTGGAGAGATACTGCACCCGAGCTGTGTTGATAGAAAAGGGTAGGGTTACAATAGACAGTACGCCAAGCGAGGTAGCTAAAGCGTATAATAATTTATTTTCCTAGGATGTAATAATGATAAAAAGCCCACAAATAACAGTTATAGTACCAGTGTATAACGTCGAGCTATATCTCAAAGAGACACTCGATAGTATAATAAATCAAACCATCGGTTTCAAGGAAAATACCCAACTTATCTTGATAAATGACGGTAGTCCAGATAACTCAGAAAAAATCTGTTTAGAGTATAGAGATAACTATCCAGATAATGTGGTGTATAAAAAACAGAGAAACGCCGGTGTTAGCGTGGCCCGTAACAAAGGGCTATCTTTAGCTAAGGGGCGGTATATACATTTCATGGATAGTGACGATGTAATCAGTCACAATTTCCATAAAGAATCGATCAATCTACTAGAAAACAACAAAGATGTTGATATAGTAGCATCTAAAATAAGCTTTTTCGATGCCAAGTATGCACAGCACTACTTAAATAAAAAGTTCCACAGCACCAGGGTTATTGATGTAAATACTGAGCCTAACAATCCGATATTTCATCTTCCTACGATGGTTTTTCGTAACTCTACACTAAAAGGACATAAATTTGATTCTCGGATTAAAATATCAGAAGATGCGAAATTTGTTAACGAGGTGCTTTATCACAAAAAGAAATATGGTGTCTTAAAAAACACCAACTACTACTATCGTCGCCGTCAAAATGAGACATCAGCAATTAACACTAAACTGTCGAATCGTAGCTATTATATAGACACACCAAATTGGTTTATAGCACACTTAATGAAGCTCTGGCAGCAGCCAGATGGCTCGGTACACCAGTATATTCAAAACCTAGCTATGATAGAAGTAGCTTGGCGGATCTTAGACGAGAAAAAACAAGATGTTCTATCTGATTCTGAACAGGATGAATATAAGTCAACCATCTACAGTCTACTCGACCAAATAGATGACGAGTTGATATTATCTAGTAAGATTATCAACATCCAACACAAACTTCACCTACTGAAAAAGAAATATGGTGAAAAAGATTATCATAAAAAAATAATCTGTCGTGGAGATAGATATTATTTTAACGACATATTGCTATATTCAGTTGGTGATAATCTCGACAGTAGCTCGCTAGTATTTGACTTTATCCACGACCAGGGTGACGGTAGCTACAAGATTGAAGGATACTCAATATTACCCACGATAAGGCCGACCGATAAGCGCTACATTAAAACATCTAAAGGGCTATTCCCGGTTAAGTACGTAAAAAGGTCCCGCAGGCAAGATGGATTCTTGGGTGACTTATTTTCAGATCAAGACGCTTTTGAGGTGGTGGTTAAGGTATCAGAGACCGACAGGTTGACTGGGGTGTTGGCCACGGACGAAGGTTTTGAGATTGAGTTACCGATATTCACAAAACAATTTACAGGTCTTGGTGTATTAAACCATACATACACTATCATCGGCGGTCGTCTATTTAAAAAAGATAACCACTCAATTAAAATTTGTGAGTCGACACCAGCTAGTCACTTAAGGCTGGAAATTAGATATAACCTACAGATACTACGAAATATTCAATTAAGAAAAAGTATCAGCTGGGCAAGAGGCACTCTAGTGAATCTAGATAGCTTGTTTAGATTCGCGCCTCGTAAAAAAATAATCCGAGAGCTAGCAGGTCCGTTTATATTACTACTCAGATCTGCTTGGATGGGTATGTTAGACGTGTTTATTCGACAGCTCTACAATTTCGGGCTACATAAGTCGGACAGACCTATATGGATTATTTCAGACAGGGGTTCTTTGGCTGGTGATAATGGCGAAGCACTATTTAAGTATATCGTTGAAGTAGCCAAGCCGAATGTCGATGTTTACTTTGTTATTTCCAAGAAATCACCAGACTTTAAGCGACTACAGCAAGTCGGTAGAGTTGTCGATCTAGACAGTCTAAAATATAAACTACTTTTCTTGCGTGCCGACAAGATAATATCATCACATGCAGACTACTATGTCTACAACACTTTTGGTTACAGATGGACGCACTTTAGTGATCTATATAAGTTCGACTTTATATTTTTACAGCATGGAATTATTCAAGCAGATTTATCTGGCTGGCTAAATAGGTTTGAGAAAAACATAAAGCTATTTGTTACATCAGCTAAGACGGAATACAATTCAATCTTAGAAGACGACTACGGCTACGACAAGAGCGTTGTTAAGCTAACAGGCCTGCCGAGGTATG
>CALMYZ010000102.1 GCA_937873745.1 uncultured Candidatus Saccharibacteria bacterium
TCTTGATAACTGCATAGCCGCCCGGCCCCGGGTTTGGACTGGCGCTGCCGTCTGTATAATATATAATCATATGTTAATCACTTTACCTTTGCTGTCAAATTATAACTTTATCGTACCCACAATACTTTAATTATACCACTTAAAGTACTTTGTTTTTTATTGTATTTGTGTTATAATATATTGAATGAAGTTACAGTCTCAAAAAACACCTCGCCATACCATAGATATGTCAGAACTATGGAGTGAAACTGCCTCTAGAATGGATGATTTCAACCGTCATGATTCCGGCGGCCGCAAGTCGGTCAGAAGGTGGCTGGCTCGCAGAGCCGTGCGTAAAGCGCTAAACAACATACTGGAAGCAACGGAAACGATGGATCAGAATAAGCTAAATGCGCGCAAATCCCTAGGGCTAATCGCAATCTCCAGTCAAAAGATTGGTGACATATCAAGCTTCGAGGCGATGACAATAATACGCAATAATCAGCTAATAGGCCACCCGTTAAAAGAGTCTGATGAGTCTCTACGGGCTATCGAGAGCGTATACCACAACATACTTAAACCAAACTCACTCATAGAGAGCGACGGGCTAGACCCTAGGGCTAATGACTCTATGCGATCACCCTCAAATATAGATCTACCAAGCTAGACCAGTAGACACTCTATAGCACACAGCTACACAATAGCAATAATATCAATATCAAACACTAGATCGCTACCGGCCGGTATATTTGGAGCCGGACTCGCATCTCCATAGGCCATATCCGCAGGTATCACAAGCCGACGCGTGCCACCGACCTTCATACCTGGCACTCCTTTTGTCCAGCCAGATATAACCTGATCTAGTCCAAAAGTAATCGCCTCACCAAAGTCGTGACTGCTCTGGAAAATAATTCCATTCTTCACCAGGGCGCCCGTATAATGCGCGGTTATCTTGGCGCCTACAGGGACTTCATCGCCCGTGCCGATCTCGATGTTAATAATTTCTAGTTCAGCCACCGGTTCAGTGCGTGGCTCAAAGTTAGGTAGTTTAGTTCCTTCGTATTTCATACTATCAATTATAGCATCTACTCTAC